>DAIQPM010000115.1:0-2635 GCA_036787355.1 Acidimicrobiales bacterium | reverse complement strand
GAGAAGAAGCGCTTGCCGTTGTAGTCACCCTTATTGGCAATAATTGACTGAACCGTTGCCACGCTCTTGGCGTTTCCATGCCCACCAGCAGCAGGAATTTCTGCAGCGCGCCACCAACGGTTGTGCGGCATGATTGCAGCTTCAGACCACTTCGGGTTTCCAAATGTTCTGGCGGCGATAGATGTTGGATCCGCTAGCAGTGCTGCAGCAAGTTCGGGGCTTGGTGGTGGTGGAATAACGAGACTCACTCGGCCTTCTTCGCTTTCGGGGAGTCCAATGTAGAAGTCTGCTCCTAGAACGTCAGCGACTTCTTGCTTAAAGAACTGTCCAATAGTTGTTCCGGTTGCACGGCGAACAACTTCACCAATGAGGTAACCCTGTGAGATGGCGTGGTAGCCAGACTGCTTGCGGTCACTCCACCATGGAGACTGCTTCGCGAGCTCTTCAACGCAGAAGTCCCAGTTCGCGTAGTCCTCGGGCTTTAGCTCGACGTCCCATCCAGGAAGTCCTGCGGTGTGACTGAGGATGTTCTTAACGGTGATGTCAGACTTTCCGTTTTGAGCAAACTCTGGCCAGTACTTAGCGACTGGGTCATTGATGTTGATAACGCCACGGTCGTGCAACATAAGCGACACGAGGAACGTCATGGTTTTAGTGGTAGACCAAACGTTGACGAGAGTATCTTCTTGCCACTCGTTGATCTTGGCTTCTTCTTTGTAGCCACCCCAGATGTCAACGACGACTTCACCCTTATGGATGACACATACTGATGCTCCAACGTCAGTGCCAGCGTCGAGTGACTGTGAAAGTGACTCTACGACCCCCGCAAACTTCTCGTTGTATGTTCCCTTGATTTCAGCCATAGGCCCCCCTTATTACTTATACGAATTTATGATGTCATGCCTTCGAGACCAACGAGGCCTCTGGCGTGTTCGATTTCACCCATGTGTCTGAGCAGGTGCTGATAGACCCAGCATTCCATTCCAATGCTGACAGTGATGCCATCTTCTCTTCCCATACGCGCAGAGAATGTCTTAGCGACTTTCTCGGGGTAGGGGTAGGTGAGAAGGACTCTTGAAAAGTCGGAAGGCTCAATACTGCCAATGAAGTTCTCGGTAGCGGTGAAAACAAGCCGCATGAATTTCTTAAATTCTTCGAAGTCACCAATCTTCTGATGCATCATTTCATCAACGCTGTTTTCTTTGCCGTGATCGGCAATGGCGAGTCCCATTTTCTTCGCCCATTCATCATTGAATTGAGGCATTGGACCACCAGCAATCCAAAGTGCGCTGTCGACCATCAAAACAATGTGTACGAGCGAGAATGCAATTGGAAGGACGCCAGGCTTTTCGACGTAGTTGACCTGTTCCAAGGTCATAGTGTCACAAGCTTCGTAGTAAAGACCGTGAACAGTCTGTAGGCGTCTGACGAATTGATCGCGGTATTCAATGTCCATAAGTAGATAAGTGTACGCACAGTTAACTAGTGGCGCTGTATTGTAAAAGACATGGATATTGCCTCATTACTGGGCGACGAAGCATCGTTGCTACTTGACCACAAAGCCACCGCGTTTCCCAAAGAACTCATACATGTTCCGGGACCGGACTACCTGACAAAGATCTTCGATAAGACCGACCGCTCAAAGGCCGTAAAGGCCAACATGGCTCGTCTCTTTGGCCATGGTCGACTCGGCGGCACGGGCTACGTTTCAATCCTCCCAGTGGACCAAGGCATCGAGCACTCGGGCGCCGCGAGTTTTGCTCCGAACCCTGAATACTTTGACCCAGCGAGGCTTTGTGACCTTGCTATTGAAGCTGGTTGCAACGCAATCGCTTCAACGTATGGTGCACTTGCATCAGTTTCCAAGAAGTACGCGAGCAAAGTGCCATTCATTGTGAAGATCAACCACAATGACCTTCTTCGTTTCCCAACTGCTTATGACCAGATCCAGTTCGCTAGCGCTAAGCAAGCAGCTGACATGGGAGCCGCAGGAATTGGCGCAACCATCTACTTCGGTAGTGAACAATCAGGTCGCCAGATCCAAGAAATCTCTAAGGCCTTCGCTGAAGCACACGAACTTGGACTCTTCACCGTGCTCTGGTGCTACCTACGCAACGATGCCTTTAAGGTCGACGGCGTAGACCACGCACTGTCTGCAGACCTCGAAGGTCAGGCGAATCACATTGGTGTCACCATTGGTGCTGACATCATCAAGCAAAAGCTCAGTGAGACTAACGGTGGTTTCAACGCCATCAAGGTTGGAAAAACACACGCGAAGGTGTACTCAGAGCTCACTACTGACAATCCGATTGACCTCGCACGCTGGCAAGTTGCTAATTGCTACAGCGGACGTATCTCACTTATTAACTCTGGTGGGGAATCAAAGGGCGCAAGCGACCTAAACGATGCAGTTCGAACAGCAGTTATTTCGAAGCGCGGTGGAGGAACAGGACTGATTCTTGGTCGAAAAGCCTTCCAGCGTCCAATGAAGGATGGCATCGCAATCATCAACGCCGTCCAGGACGTTTACCTCGACAAGTCAATTACGGTCGCCTAGTAACTGCGAGTGACAAACGCCGAAGAAGTAGACGCTGGCATTTGGACCTGGGCCAATTTAGTAACGCTCATTCGCCTC
>DAIQPM010000032.1:9318-13976 GCA_036787355.1 Acidimicrobiales bacterium | reverse complement strand
ACTGCAATGTTTTCTGGGTAGGACTGGAATATCGCTACATGCCCCCAGTTGCTAAGGCCATTGAAGTTGCGAAGTCGGGTGAGCTCGGTGACGTTGTCATGATTGCCCAGCGTGAACACCGCCACCCATTTCTCGTGAAGGTTGACAACTGGAACCGTTTCTCTAAGAACACTGGTGGAACCCTCGTTGAGAAGTGTTGTCACTTCTTTGACCTGATGCGCCTTATTGCCCAGAGCAACCCAGTTCGCGTCATGGCATCAGGTGCTCAGTCTCATAACCACTTAAATGAGAACTACGACGGCAAAGTTCCAGACATTCTTGACAATGCCTACGTCATTGTTGAGTTCGAAAATGGAATCCGCAGCTCCCTCGATCTCTGCATGTTCGCTGAAGGAACCACGAATACTGAAGAGCTAACCATTGTTGGCACCCAAGGCAAGGTTGAAGCATTCCTACCTACCGGGTTAGTAAGGACTGGAGCTCGTAAAGGCTGGACCAAGGGTGTGAAGGAAGAAATCGTGGTCAACGAGGAAGTCCTTGTTGAAGGATTCCACCACGGAGCGAGCTTCCTTGAACACCTCGATTTAAAGCGCGCAGTTGAGAACAAGACACCTGCGCTCGTGAACGCCGAAGATGGTTTCTGGAGTGTTGTTATGGGGGCTGCGGCTCACCGGGCTATCGACGAAAAGCGCGTCGTAGAGATTGCTGAATATCTTTAGTGCAGAGGGCCGTGACTAAGTCTCGGAAGTACTAACTCACCAAAGCGCTTGCACTCATCAATGTGCGGGTATCCCGACAAGATAAGTGCTTCGATCCCAAGTTCTTGGTACGACTCGATTTTGGCGACAACTTGGTCAACTGATCCAACAATTGCGGCACCACAACCTGACCTTCCACGGCCAATGCCCGTCCAAAGGTTTGGCTCGGCGTAGCCGTCCTCACTGGACTGGTCGCGAAGTTCGCTCTGTCGAGCAACACCAACTGATCCTGAGTCGAGTGAACGCTCTCTAATGGCACGACCTATTTCATCGTCCAGTTCAGCCACAAGGAATTCGGCTGCGTCACGGGCCTCTTGTTCGGTCTCTCGAACAATCACGTGCACTCGGTACCCGAAGCGAAGAACTCGACCGTATTCAGAAGCACGTATGCGCATCTCATCAATCAGCGCAGCAATGTTCTCAGTGGTATCTGGCCACATGAGATACACATCAGCCATGCGAGCAGCCACGTCTTTCGCTGGATCGCTAAGTCCACCGAAGTAGAACGCGGGACGATTACCAGTGGCAATGCGAGGCGGATCAACATCAAGCTCAAAGAAGTCTGAGTGCCTCGAGACGCTTCGACCTGATCCGAGTGCGTCGAGAATTTCCATTACTTCTAGCGTTCGCTGATACCTCGGGCCACTAGCGAGCTCTTCACCTGCGAGGTCGCTCGAGATGATGTTTATGTCAATGCGGTCGTCAGAGAGATGTTGCAATGTTGCAATTTGGCGAGCTAATTGTGGTGGCCAGTTTTCACCTGTTCGAATCGCAGTGAGCAGTCGAATCTTTGACGTTGCTCTCGCGAGCGCCGCAGACATTGTTGTGGTGTCAAGACCGAGTGCGTAGCCAGAGGGCAGCAGCACAGAATCGAAACCCTGCTTCTCTGCTTCTAGAACGAGTGCGGAGCAGTGATCCCAGGAAGACCTGAGATCAGGGTTGACAACACCTAGTTGTTCGTAGTCATCGTCACACAGTGCTCCGAACCAAGCGATTTCTAGAGCACTCATCTATTTATTGTTCTTTTGTCGCAGCGAAAAATTGCCAAACACTTAATTCATCTAGATCAATGTGATGTCCGTTTTGTTTGAGAATTGTTGCAATTTGCCCCTTGTGTTCTGCGGCATGCATTGCAGCTTGAGAGAGGATCACCGAACGGGTGGCATGAACCACTTCATCACCGGCTTCAATGACCAATACTTCATCAGGTTTTGAGACCTCACTCAAGAGCACAGAATCGAGTTCGGTCAAAATCTTAAGGAAGTCCTTAATCATGGTCCCATTCGTAATAGCTTCGTAATCTGACCAATCCTCACCAAGCAAGCAATACCTGAACCAAGATCCACCATATGCAATGTGTGAAAGCAACTGACCAACTGTCCACTCACCGTCAGCGGCACGAAGTGCAAATACATCAAGCGGCTGACTCACGAAATACGAGAAAAATAATTGATTAGACCAAGCAAGATGCCTGATTGAAGTTTCAACAGAAATCATGAAGCGAACTATAACGGCTAGAAAATGGTGAGTCTTGAGCTTTTGATTTGTCGTAACTCAGAGTTTCTGAACTAGAGTCCGACTCGAGCCTTTGCACCATTTATGGCACTAGTCAGACTCGTCTCTTGTTCCGATTTTGCGTCTGGTCCCGCTGCACCAAGTGACGAGCGGTTCTTTAGCGCGGCACCCTGGTCAAAGAGGTTCGTGTACTGGGCGAACTCAGGCGTAGAAGCAACAACGTCCTTCAGTGACTTTCCATCGCGAACAGCTTCACCGACGAGTTTTCCAACTTGTTCGTGGGCTTGGCGAAATGGAACTCCGGTGAGAACAAGCTTCTCAGCAATATCAATCGCTACGAGGAACTGGTCGTCGGCTGCGGCCTGCGCATGAGGTGCATTGAACGTCATTGACTCATAGGCGCCAGTCATTGCACTCAGCACAAGAAGCACTTGCTTCACTGAGTCAAACAGTGGCTCTTTGTCTTCTTGCAGGTCACGGTTATACGAAAGTGGAAGTCCCTTAAGGGTGACCAGTAGTCCGGTCAAGTTTCCAACCAGTCTTCCGCTCTTTCCACGTGCCAGTTCAGCTACGTCAGAGTTCTTCTTCTGGGGAAGCATTGAAGAACCTGTGGTGAAGTCGTCTCCGAGTGAGGCAAAGTTGAACTCTGCACTTGTCCATAGGACGAGTTCTTCACCCATACGTGACAAGTGAATGCCAAGCATCGCAATGTCAAAGAGCGTTTCTGCAACAAAGTCACGGTCGCTTACTGCGTCCATGGAGTTAGCGATTGGTGCAGAGAACCCGAGGAGCTCTGCAGTTACCTTCGGCAAAATTGGCAGTGACGTTCCAGCCAGCGCACCAGCGCCCAGTGGTGAAACGTTCATGCGCTCTTTTGCATCCAAGAGACGGTCTACGTCTCGAAGCACAGACCATGCGTGAGCATTGAGGTGATGTGACAACAAGACAGGCTGAGCCCTCTGGAGGTGTGTGTAGCCCGGTAGGTAGGCATCTGGGTACTTCGCACCAACTGCTCTTAGGGCAGCGATCAGCTCCAGCGCATCGTTAGCGATGGTTGTAACTGCGTCACGGGTAAAGAGACGCAATGTTGTTGCCACCTGGTCGTTACGGCTGCGTGCGGTGTGGATCTTTGCTCCAACATCGCCGCAGAGTTCCGTGGCACGACGCTCAATTGCCATGTGAATGTCTTCATCGCTGGCACTTCTGGTGAACGTGCCCTCTTCGAATTCCTTTTCAATCTGTTCGAGGCCCTTCAGCAAGGTCTCGCATTCGTCACTTGTGATGAGTCCCGCAGCTTCGAGTCCTTGGACGTGAGCCATTGAGCCCAAGATGTCGTGTGCATAGAGCACTGCGTCAAAGGAGTAACTCTCAGATAGATCCCAGAGGGCTTTCGCCATAGGAGATGAGAATCTTCCGCTCCAGAGGGTCATGACTTTGTAGGCGGAGTCGAGTCCTTCGCCCCCTGCTTAGCGGCCCAGGTCTTCACACCTAGTCCGTAGATTTTTACGTAGCCCTCAGAGTCAGCGTGATTGAACTTGTCCGCTGCGTCATAGGTTGCAAGTGCGTAGTCATAGAGCGCATTAGGCGCACGACGGCCAACAATCTTCATCATTCCAGGAGCTTCAAAACGAATTCGAACGTCGCCCGTTACGAAGCGCTGCGTTTCAGCCATGAAGGCATCGAGTGCTTCCTTAAGGGGTGAGAACCACATGCCGTCATAGACAAGTTCAGCCCAGCGTGATTCGAGGCGCTGCTTCTCGTGGTGAATGTCACGCTCTAACACCATGTCTTCGAGGTCTTGGTGCGCAGCAATAAGTGCCAGGGCGCCAGGACATTCATACACTTCACGACTCTTAATTCCCACACGACGGTTTTCAACCATGTCGAGACGACCAAATCCAGTGGCGCCGGCGCGCTTGTTGAGTTCAGCAATCAGGTCAGCGAGCGACATTGCAACGTTGTCAATTGCAACAGGTACTCCAGCCTTAAAAGAAACTACGAGCTCCACTGGCTTCGTGTTAGTAACACTGGTGATTGTGTACGGCTCTTCTGGTGGTTCGTTCCACGGGTCTTCAATGGCACCACACTCAATAGCGCGTCCCCATAGGTTTTCATCGATTGAGTAGATCTTTTCCTTTGTTGCCTTAATTGGAACTTCCCACTTTTCAGCAAAGTCAATTGAGGCTTCACGAGTCATTCCCCAGTTACGCGCAGGAGCCAGCACTTCGAGGTCAGGAGCAAGTGCGTGTGTTCCAACTTCGAAACGAACCTGGTCGTTACCCTTTCCAGTACAACCGTGAGCCACTGCTTGCGCATTGAACTTACGAGCCTGGTCGACGAGGTGGCGAACAATGACCGGACGTGAAAGTGACGAAACAAGTGGGT
>DAIQPM010000032.1:0-9218 GCA_036787355.1 Acidimicrobiales bacterium | reverse complement strand
TGGTCGACGAGGTGGCGAACAATGACCGGACGTGAAAGTGACGAAACAAGTGGGTACTTACCTTCGTACTTAGCGTTCGCAAAAATTGCCTTCTTGCAGAACTCGTCAGCCATCTCTTCACGGGCGTCAACAATTACGCAGTCAATCGCTCCCGATGCGAGTGCACGAGCCTTAATGTCTTCGAAACTTTCAGAACTGTCGGCGTCTTGTCCCACGTTCACAAGGACACAGACAACTTCTACGCCCCACTCTTCAATCATCCAGCGAACCGCCACTGATGTGTCGAGTCCACCGCTGTATGCCAAAACCACACGCTTAGCCATGATTACTTACCCTTCTTTGTGCCAGATACTTCTGTGAGTCCAGCTAATTGACGAAATTCTTGAGCTAGTGCCTTACCGCCACGAGCTTCATCGGCGATGACCAAAATCGTGTCATCGCCAGCAATGCTTCCAAGCACTCCTTCAATAGCACTGCGGTCTAGCGCTGATGCCACCACGTGTGCGCACCCCGGAGGTGTGCGCACAACCACGAGGTTGCCTGAGTTGTCTACTGAACCAACCCACTCACCCATCATGCGACGAAGGTGGTCAACTGGTGCGGAACTTACAGCGGGAGTTGAGGCAATAACAATGCGGCGTGATCCATGCAGGTCTCTCACCTTTACGGTGCCGAGGTCTTGCAGGTCACGAGTAACTGTGGCCTGTGTTGCGGCAATGCCTTCTGCTTGGAGTCTGGTGACAATCTGAGCAGCAGTTGAGATGATTTCACGCTCGAGAAGTTCCGAGATGCGCTGTTGGCGTTGTGGCTTAGTCATTATTTCTCCTCTTTAATCCACTGCAAAACGCCAAGCATGGCGGTCCTGCGATGGAATACTTCACGCCACACGAGTGACTTTTCTGAATCAAGAATTTCGTCGGTGATTTCATCACCACGGTGTGCAGGCAGACAGTGCAGCAAGACTGCGTCCTTCTTCGCTTCACCCATGAGCTTCGCGTTTACTTGAAAGGCACTTAAGTCCTGGCGACGTTTCTGCGTTTCTGCTTCCATACCCATTGAAACCCAGGCGTCGGTGACCACTACGTCTGCGCCCTTTACGGCGTCAACTGGCGAATCGGTCAACGTCAGTGTTCCGCCACCCTTGACTGCACTCGGGTCTTCTTCGCCACCGGCGCTCAACTGATACCCAGTTGGAGCACCAACAGTTACGTTGGCTCCAGCGCGTAGTAACGCCACAGCGAGCGACCTTGTTACATTCGTGGCGTCACCGACATAGGTGACGTTGAGTCCCTTAATGCCAGAGACGTCACCCTTAGCGAAGTGCTCAGCAATAGTGAGGACGTCAGCAATAGCCTGCGTCGGGTGTGCAATGTTGCTCAGCAGGTTGATCAACGAGATCTGGTCGTTCGTGGCTGCTTGCATGCGCTTAAAAACTTCGTGGTTTCTTACACGAAGGGCTGCGATTGAATACATCTCATTCAGTGTGCGGCCAATGTCTTCTGCAGATTCACGAGTGTCGATACCTACTTCTTCGTCGCTGAAGAACGTCACAAAGCCACCGAGTTCTTGGACCGCTACTGAACTTGAAGCACGAGTTCTTAGCGATGGACGCTCAAAAACCAGTGCAACTCCCTGACCCTTAAGCGTTTCGTCGTTGATAGGTGACGTTGCTAGTTCGTAGATCTTCTTAAGAGCTTTGTCGCTCTGTTGTTCAATGGTCATGAAGTGACGTGTCATTTGAGTACCTCAGTAGTTGGAATAGATCCGCTCAGAGCTTCGCTGAGAGCATGTGGACGAGTCCCATTAGCCATCAGAATCTTGGAGGCTCCCCCGCTTAGAGCATCAAGCGCAGCAGTCATCTTTGGGCGCATGCCTTCACGTGCAGCACCTGAAGCAATCAACTCTGTAACTTGCTTGCTCGTAACTGAGCTCAGTGCCGACGATGCATCTTCAGGGTCGCTTCTCAACTGATCAATGTCACTAAGCAGTACCAGCGTTGTTGCCCCTATGGCGCCAGCTATGGCACCAGCAGCAGTGTCGGCGTTGCAGTTAATAAGTTCACCGCGTTCATCAACAGCAACTGGGCTAACAACTGGCGTAACGCCAGCGTTCCATAAAGCTGTGAGCACTTCGCTTCTCACCTTCGGAGCTCCACCGGCTCGGTCCCAGGGCATACCAAGTGAAGTTGCAGTCATAAGCGTTCCATCAGCACCGTTTAGTCCGGCACTGGTAAGTCCAGCGCTGTTTAGTGCTGCGACAATTTGTTGGTTCACGTGACCAAGTGCCATGGCAACGTAGCCCATGGTCTGTGCATCAGTGATTCTGAGTCCTTCGTGGAACTTGCTTTCAATTCCTACGAGCCCGAGAAGTTCTGCAATCTGAGGTCCACCACCGTGGACGACAACAACGTCAGTGCCACTGGCACGAAGCTTTTCAATATCTTGGGCGAGGTCAACTAGTACCGGTGAGCGAGGTGACAACGAATCAAGGGCGTGGCCGCCGAGCTTTACGACAACGTGACTCATGGCGTCACTCCACCGAGCGGCAGCCCGAGTGTTTCTTCACGCCCAGTCGCAACGTTCCAAGCCTGAATAGCTTGTCCCGCTGCACCCTTAATGAGGTTGTCGAGTGACGACATGGCTACCAGCCATCCAGTTCTTTGATCAACTCGTGCACTCACGATGCAAAGGTTGCTGCCCGCGGTGTCTTTAAGAGCTGGTGGTTCATCGGTGACAACAACGAATGGATCGTTCGCATAGGTTTCTCTCAGTAAATCAAGTGCGTTCTGAGTCGTGAACGATGCATCGCTCACCTGTCCATACGCCGTTACGAGCATGCCTCTGCTTACTGGAAGTAGGTGTGGCGTAAAAAGTAGTTCGGCGCCGAGTTCTTGTTGGATCTCAGGAGTGTGACGGTGGTTAAGTAGTCCGTACGCTTCGGCGTTGCCAGCTAGACGAGAAAACTGAAGACGCTCAGCTGCTGCCCTTCCAGCTCCTGAAGTTCCAGAGAGTGCGTTAACAACAATTCCCTTAGTGGCGATCTTCTTGTTGTCAAGAAAAGGACCAAGCGCGAGTGAACTTGCTGTTGGATAGCAACCGGGTGCAGCAATAAGTGTTGCGCCCACTAGTTCGCTACGGTGACGTTCTACGAGACCGAAGACTGACTTTTTTAGAAGCTCTGGTGCGTGGTGCGCTTCTCCGTACCAAGTGACGTAGTCAGTTGGGTCTTTAAGACGAAAGTCAGCGCCGAGGTCTACGACTTGGATGTTCTTTGCAACGAGGTCTGGAACAATCTTCTGGCTCTGTCCATGAGGAAGAGCTAAAAACACCACATCGAGTTCAGTGCTCAAAACATCAGAGGTTTGAGCAAATGTCATGTCAGGGAAAAGTGCACCGAGGGCTGGAACGTGGTCACTCACTCGCTTACCGGCGTTCGAATCCCCAGTAGCAATAACGACGTCCAGGTCAGGGTGGGCTGCACTAAGGCGTAACAACTCTGATCCGGCGTATCCCGTGGCTCCGACTATTCCAACACGCATATGACATTTTATGCATAAAACTGACTATAAATGCAAGTTTTATTCACCCGCGCTAGTATCTTTCAATGACTAAAAGGGGTTTAGCGCTATTTGCCGCCATGGCATTTATCTGGGGCATCCCCTATTTGCTCATCAGAATTGCAGTGCGTGAACTGGACCCTGGCGTTCTCGTCTTTGGAAGAACTGTGCCAGCCGCCATCATCATGCTGACGCTCGTTGCGTACAAGAAGCAGTTTCCAATCATGATTGCCAACATCAAATGGATTCTGATTTTTGCAGTT
This sequence comes from Acidimicrobiales bacterium, assembly GCA_036787355.1. Lineage (GTDB taxonomy): Bacteria > Actinomycetota > Acidimicrobiia > Acidimicrobiales > RAAP-2 > RAAP-2. The sequence goes on along the minus strand of DAIQPM010000032.1, from coordinate 5,399 downwards.
ATTGAGTTCGGTATTCCTTGGTACTTGATGGGAACTTCTGAAAAGCACTTAACCAGCTCAATTACCAGTCTCCTCATCTGCTGCGTTCCGCTCTTCTCGGTACTCGGCCAGCTCATCCGACGCACGGAACACGAAAAGATTTCCCAGCGACGCATCTTCGGTCTCGCCATCGGAATTATCGGGGTGGCATTTCTCGTAGGCATTGACGTTCGTGGCGGATCATTTGGATGGGTAGCACTACTACTGATTGTCTGTGTGGGTTACACCGTCGGACCAATCATTCTCGCTACGAAGCTAAATGGCGTTCCTGGGTCAATTGTTATTGCCGGCTCATCTGCATTCGTTGCCGTGTGCTGGACACCATGGACTCTTAGCCACTGGCCAGCACACATAAGTGGCGAAACATGGGCGTGTGTTGGAACACTTTCAGTCGTGTGCACCGCGATTGCCTTCGTAGTCTTCGGTGCACTCATTGCAGAGATTGGTGCAACCAGAAGCACAGTCATTACCTACATCAACACTGCAGTCGCAGTTGTGCTCGGTGTCGTGTTCTTAAGCGAGCCTCTCACTGCTGGAATCTTGGTTGGATTCCCTCTCGTGCTTATTGGCTCAATCTACGCAACGTCATCAAAGACAGCTACAGCTGTTGAAACTCACAGCTAACCTGCACTGCACCATTCACTTCTAAGCACATAAGCCCTGGTGCCGACACCAGTGTTACTTCATCGAACTTCTCGACTGGGCCGTGGTGAATAAGAGAGGCACTCACTACCGGTGCAGTTGCAACTTCGCTGAGCGCTTGCCACGAAGCCGCGTTATTCACGTGGTCAACAATGTCTATGTCTGACCTTCTGATGAACCATGGTGTGCGCTTGGCTTCACTTGGAATCTCAGGCACAGCAATACGACCAGATACTTTGCGCAGCCCCGATGCTTCTCCGTAGGAATTAATAAAGCCCGGGCGCATGCGCTGAGGCATACCTTCGAAATTTACTGGTACCCAAATTGACGCCGCTTCAATTGAAAGTGTGTCACCTACGTAGATGTCGGTACGGCGCTCCCCCCACGCTGCTCCGTGGCCCGATCCCCACGTCGTCGCCGAAATGAATTCACCATAACGAGGAAGTTGTGCGCCGTTCACAACGCGGAAACTTGTGCGTCGAACTAACCATTGGAGGTCTCTATCAATGTTGAGCTCATCCCAGTCGTCAGTTGCAACGTTCTGCAAGATACGAGCTATTGCGTCTGGGCGAATGAGGCCGTTTGCGCCAGTGTCACCGAGTCGAACGCGAGTTTGCTGAGTAAATTTTCGACCTTGCGCAGTAGGTGGAACGAACTCAATCACTTATCTAAATTAACCAAGAAATCCCGTGCATTTTCCCGAAATGGGCTACATTTCTAAAAGGAAATAAACGGGGGGGTGAAATGGCAGCAGTTTCTCTTGTACTTCGCGGTGGAAAAGTACGCACACCGCAGGGATTTAGTGAAGCTATTGCTGTCGACGACGGCAAAGTTGTCCGCACCGGAACAAACGATGAGATCGCAGACTTCATTGGTCCTAAGACTCGCGTCATTGACCTAAAAGGTCGTCTCGCCATTCCCGCCTTTGGTGACTCGCACATACATGCAATCTCAGGAGGACTCGAAAGCCTGCGCTGCAACCTCTTAGGAGTTCGAACACGCCAGGGCTGCCTTGATCAAATTGCGAGCTACGCCAAAACCCTCGGCCCAGAAGAATGGGTGCTTGGCGGAGGTTGGGCCATGGAATGTTTTCCAGGTGGGGTGCCGACAGCTGAAGACCTCGACTCCGTTACTGGAGGAAGGCCCGCTTTCTTTCCAAACAAAGACCACCACTCGGCTTGGGTAAACACTTTGGCGCTGGAACGCGCACGTGTCACTAAAGACACCCCTGATCCTTTTGCTGGTCGTATTGAACGAGACGCCGCTGGTAATCCAACGGGTGCGCTTCATGACAGTGCCATGAGTTTGGTTGCAGACATCATGCCCGCAGCGTCTTCTGAAGAACTTGCCGATGGCCTTAGAGCCGCTCTAAAGAAACTGCACAGTCACGGCATCACTCACTGGCAAGATGCCTGCATTGGTTCAGCTGGAGAACTTGGAATCTCAGACACCTACAACGCCTACGTACAAGCCGAGCGTGAAGGATGGCTTACAGGTCGAGTTCGAGGAGCACTCTGGTGGGACCGCTCCAAAGGAATTGAACAACTCGATTACTTCCAGTCTCGTCGAGAAACTGCAGGTAATGACAACTTCCGCGCAACCAGTATCAAGATGATGGTCGACGGTGTGTGTGAAACGTTTACCGCCGCAATGACCTCTGCCTACCTGGGTGAACCCGGTCACAACGGTACGCACAAGGGAGATCTCTTTATAGAGTCAGACCAGCTCAATGATGCCGTCAACAAACTGGACCAAGATGGTTTTCAGGTGCACTTTCACGCAATTGGTGACCGCGCGGTCGCAACTGCACTTGACGCAATTGAAGGGCTCGGAGCATCACGCTGGGGCAAGAATCGCCACCACATTGCCCACCTCCAGTTCGTTGCCCCAAATGACATTGAGCGCTTCAACAAAATTGGAGCCATTGCAAACTTTCAACCACTGTGGGCCTGTAACGATCCTCAGATGGAAGAGCTCACCCTCCCCTTCATTGGTGATGAACGAAAGAATTGGCAGTACTCAATTCAGTCACTCCTCGACGCCAAGACTCGCGTCTCATTTGGTTCTGACTGGCCGGTTTCGAGTCCAGATCCGCTCCAAGAAATTCACGTTGCGGTCAACAGAATGCTTTCAACAAAGCTCGGCCGTGAAGGAACCCACGAAACCACGATTCCCTTCCGCCCAGACCAAGCACTCTCGGTTGAGAATGCACTGGACGCCTTCACCAAGGGCGTGGCGTACGTGAACGGCGACGAAAACATTCTCGGATCTTTGGAGCCATCAATGCGTGCAGACATTGCCGTGTTGAGCCAAGACATCTTCTCAGTGCCAACAGTTGCGATTGGACATACAACTGTTGATCTGACTGTCTCTAATGGACAAGTTGTCCATGGAGACGAATAAATCGCAAATAGCGAAAAAAGGGGGAACAGAAATGTCAACCAGTAATACGACCGCAGTTAGTGGGGACTCATACGAGTTACCTGGTAACTCACTAGGTCTCTTTGATACAACGTCAAGTACGTTGGCCAACATTGCGCCAGCACTTAGCGTATTCCTAACCATTCCATTTATTGTCGCCAACATGGGTGCCATGGCTCCATGGGCTTTTGTGCTGGCTGCAATTGCAATTTTGTGCACTGGTAATGCGCTGATTGAATTCACGAAGCGCATTCCAAGCGCCGGTGGATTCATTAGTTACCTCACCAATGCCGCAGAGACCAGCAGCAAGAAAACTGGAACGTTCGTCGGTGGCGTTGGTTTCTACCTCTTGCTACTGGCCTACCCGGTCTCCATCAGTTCACTTGCCGTGTTCTTCGGTTCATGGTCTGCGAACTACCTCGGATGGTCGACAGGATCTTGGATCTGGATTTCATTGTTCTCAATTGCGTTGGCTGTTCCATTCCTGCTCAAGGGAACTGGCGTTTCGGTGAAGGTTGCCTTTGCACTCTTCTGCACTGAAGCAATCGTCCTCGTTGTGCTTTCAGTGATTGTTCTTTTCAAGGCCCACTCGGCTCTTGGAGTGCCGTTTCACGCCATCAACGGTCTCGGATTCAAGGGAATGGCTGGTCTCACCTTCGCGTTCGCAGTATTTGGATTCGTTGGATGGGAAAACTCAGGCCCACTTGGTGAAGAGTCTCGTGACCCTAAGCGCACCATCCCACGCACCGTAATCATTTCTGTGTTGCTTTGCATGGTGGTCTTCTTCCTTGCCGCCTACGCACTCGTCGTTGGTTTCGCTGGACTCCACGGAGCCTCTGATGGAATCAAGGCAATTGTTTCGAGCCCATCGCCATACCTAGAGCTCGCCGGAAACTACGCCAACTGGTTGCACTTCCTTGTATTCTTCGTAGGACTCACCAGTGCGCTCGGTGGCGTTGTTGCAGCTTCACTTCCGGCAACTCGTTACTTCTACCACGGTGCACGCGCGGGACTTCTGCCTAAGGCCGTTTCAAAGGTTTCTGAGAAGACTGGCGTTCCCTACGTAGCAATGCTCACGTACGTGGGTCTTACCGCTGGAGTAACTACAGTTCTCTTCTGGGCACTTCGTAACCCAATCACCATTGCTGGTGACGAGTCTGGTATTTCTACAGTGCCACTGCTCTTCATTTACGCACTGACTTGCTTGTTGCTTCCGGTCTACGTATGGAAGAAGGACCGTGCGAACTTCTCAGTACTTCGCCACGTGCTCATTTCGGTCATTGGTGCAGGAGTGGGAATCTACGGAATCTGGCAGACCATCAAGCCAGGACAAGCATTCCCAGCTAACCACTACTGGATGTTCGTAGGTCTCTACCTAGTACTCGCAGTTGTTGGATCGGCATGGGCAATTATTGCTCGAAAGGCCAACCACGAAGCTCTCGCTAAGGGCCTCGAAACTGCATAAGTAGTTACAACATAAAAAAGGCCCCACGCTTTATGCGTGGGGCCTTTTTTATTTCTAAGAACTAGCGGAGCGTTGCACCCAGTGAGGTTGCAGTCGCGATCAACACATCTCTTGCGTTACTCACTTCAGTGTCACTGAGTGTTGCTTCGTTTGAGCTGAATCGAACGCTGTAGGCGAGGCTTCTCGTTCCTTCTGGCAAGTTGGTGCCGCGATACACATCAAATAGCTCTACGCGTTCAACCAGAGGGCTTGCACTTCGAAGTGCGTGGGCTAAGTCCTGCGCATGAACGCTGAGCGGTGTCACAAAAGCGAGGTCAATTACTGCACTCGGGTAGCGACTTGGCACATTGACAAACTGACTGGTGCGAGTGGCCTTTGAGAAATCACTAAGTGCAGCAAGATCAATGTCTATAAGTCCAAGGCGGCGATTCGTTGCCGTAGGGGCAAGTGTGTGAACAAGTTCAGTGTCGACTTCGCCTACGTAGCCAAGCACCACTCCAGTTGCACGGTCCACCAGCGCACCACAACGTGTCGGATGGAACCCAGGAGCAGCGTCCAGCGTGCGAACAACAACGTCTGCCAAATTGAGTCGAGTAGCCAGGGCGTTCCAGAACGCCACGGCAGTTGTGGCGTCATCCTTAGGACGACCAAGGACCACAGTGAGGCGTTCGGTCTCTTCTGGAAGTGCGAGCGTCACTGACCCCGCTACTCCACCCTTGGTGTTGTGAGGATTCTTTGTTGCGTCTGGGTGTGTGAAGACAACGCCTATTTCACCCATCACTACATCGCCAGTTCCACGGTCGACGTTCTTACCCCAGGCCTTTACGAGCCC
>DAIQPM010000114.1:0-2682 GCA_036787355.1 Acidimicrobiales bacterium | reverse complement strand
CGACCAAACCCAGTTCGCTCCACTCGCTTTAGCCAGTCTGATGGGATGATCTGGTCGGTGTCGACGTCAGATCGTTCTAGTGGGACTGCGCGACCTTGAATAACGTGAACGGCTTTCACTACGCCACCTCGTCTGGAGTAGCGAAACGTCCCTTGATGGCGCTTGCAGCTGCGACGACAGGAGAAACAAGGTGAGTCCTACCGCCTCGACCTTGGCGTCCTTCGAAGTTTCTATTTGATGTTGATGCGCTTCGCTGTCCTGGGCTCAACTGATCAGGATTCATACCAAGGCACATTGAACAACCTGGTTCACGCCATTCAAATCCAGCATCAATAAAAATCTTGTCGAGTCCTTCTTCTTCGGCCTGCTTCTTCACGCGGTGCGAACCTGGAACAACAAGAGCGCGAACATTGGCGGCAACTTTTGATCCTTTAGCTACTGCTGCAGCTTCTCGTAGATCTTCAATACGTGAATTTGTGCATGAGCCAATAAAGACCACATCAACGGGGATCTCCTTAATAGGAGTTCCGGGTTCGAGGCCCATGTATTCCAGCGAGCGAGCTGTGGCGTCCTTTGAATCAGCGTCGCTGAAGTCATCTGGTGATGGGACCACACCATCAAGGGCAACGACTTGGGCTGGGTTTGTTCCCCACGTAATAAAAGGAACTAACTCTGAGGCGTCAATGACTACTTCCTTGTCAAATGTTGCATCATCGTCGCTCGTCAATGTGCGCCAGTACGTGGCGAGCTTTTCGAATTCTTCGCCGTCTGGCACTCCAGCTCGACCGCGCAAGTAGTCAATGGTTGTCTCATCTACCGCAACGAGTCCGGCACGAGCGCCAGCTTCAATCGACATGTTGCAAACGGTCATGCGACCCTCCATAGAAAGGTCGCGGATTGCTTCGCCTCGATATTCAATAACGTATCCAGCGCCACCACCGGTTCCTAGAGTGCTGACAATCTTAAGAACAATGTCCTTTGGCGTTACTCCCTTAGGTGCCTTGCCATGTACGGTGACCGACATAGTTTTAGCTTTTTGCTGGGGGAGAGTCTGTGTGGCCAGCACGTGTTCAACTTCACTAGTTCCGATTCCAAATGAGAGTGTTCCGAATGCACCGAGGGTTGATGTGTGTGAGTCTCCACAAACAATTGTCATGCCCGGCTTTGTGACACCAAGTTCTGGACCAATGACATGCACGATTCCTTGGTTCTCATGTCCTCGCGGAAACAGTGTGATGCCGAACTCTGCACAGTTCTCATCAAGTGCTTCAAGTTGTCGGCGAGAAATTGGATCCTTGATCGGAGTAGAAATTGGATCGGTCGGAACATTGTGGTCTGCGGTTGCGAGCGTGCGATCAGGTCGTCGCACCGTTCGGTTGCTAAGACGAAGTCCATCGAATGCCTGCGGGCTTGTTACTTCGTGGATCAGATGGAGATCAATGTAAATAAGTGTTGGCTCACCAACGGGTGAAGCGACAACATGCTGATTCCAAATTTTTTCGTAAAGAGTTTGTTTGCTCATTAGCGAATTCCGACAATCTTGACGGTGATCTTTCCAGCGGGAGCGTCGTACGTTACGTTGTCACCGATGGCTTTGCCGAGAAGTTCTTTTCCGAGAGGTGAAGTTGGCGAGGAAACGAGAACTGAGGGGTCTTCCGGCTTCTCTTCGATTGATCCAATGAAATAATCCTGAAAGTCATCATCGGAGTCACCTTCGTAGACAATTTGTACGATTGATGCGTACTGCACTGTTCCAGCATTTTCGTCACGTTCAACGATTTCATGATTTCTGATTACTTGGTCAATTTGGCGAATGCGTGCTTCCATCTTTCCCTGGTGATCCTTAGCGGCGTGGTAGTCCCCATTTTCAGAAAGGTCGCCTAGTAGTCGTGCGGCCTCAATAACTCGTGCATTTTCGGTACGTCCGACCGTGGTGAGTTCAGTCCACTCAGCCTTTAACTTCTCGAGAGTCTCTTTGGTAATACGGTGAATTTCGCCGGCCACAATGCATTCCTTAATTGAAGGGAAGCCTTAATTCTACCAATTGCCCTGAAAAGTCCATTAATGGGTTTGCCATAAGGGCTCTGGAGAGACGAAACTAGAGGAACGCTAGGAGGCGCCTATGAGCAAGAAGCCCTACCGCGTTGCCGTTATTGGTGGCGATGGGATTGGACCAGAAGTAACTCAGGCCGCCCTAGACGTTGTCCGTGCCGCCGGAGTTCAGGTTGAAACGACTGACTATGAGCTCGGTGCTGCAAGGTATCTAAAGGATGGCTTTGTCCTTGACGACAAGACCCTCGAAGAACTTCGCGGTTATGACGCCATCATGCTTGGTGCAATTGGACCAGCGATAGGCGACACTCGAATTCCAGGTGGAGTTCTTGAGCGTGGACTCCTTCTTCGCATGCGCTTCGGTCTTGATCTCTATATTAATTACCGACCATTTCGTGGTGTTCCTGGTTCCATTGCGCAAGGTTGCGAATTTGCAATCGTTCGCGAAAACACTGAAGGTCCATATGCGGGCGAAGGTGGCGTTCTTCGCCACGGCACACCGTTCGAAATTGCCACACAGGGTTCGGTCAACACTCGCCACGGCGTAGAGCGATGTGTTCGCTACGCCTTTGAGCGTGCCAACAAGCTCAGTCGCAAAAAACTCACCCTTGTTCACAAGACGAATGTATT
>DAIQPM010000031.1:11815-14351 GCA_036787355.1 Acidimicrobiales bacterium | reverse complement strand
AAAGCCGTTCCACTTCGACATGTATTCGACAAAAGACTGTGACAGACCTTCGGACTGCAGAATCTCTCGGGTCACTGGCAGCTCTCGCATGACAAAATCAGAGTCTTTACATGCCGAGCGGGCAAAGTCATGATTAGTGATAGCCGCGCGTCCAATCGCAACTAAGTCGGCCCCAAGATCAAGACAGCGCTTCGCATCTGCAGCTGAATAAATCTTTCCAGCAACGCAGAGTCGGGTCTCCCCGCGTGGGATCTCAGTAAACAGATCAATCAGTTGGCGCCCAGCGAATTGTTCATCAGAGGCCTCCTTAAAGCAGTCCCAGAGTGAAATGTCAACAAAGTCGGCAAGTCCAGTTTGCAAAATCAGTTTGTATGTGGCAATGATGTCAGCGGTATCAAGACCGAAACGCTCTGGCGACAAGCGCACGGAAACGTTGAAATCGGAACGAGTAGCTGCGCGAATGCCACGTAGAACATCGAGCAAAAGGAGTGCTCTGTTCTCGATTGATCCTCCATACTTGTCAGTGCGCTGGTTATACGTTCGATTAAGAAACTCGCAGATGATGTAATCGTGTGCGCCATGGATCTGCACGCCGTCAAATCCAGCCTTCTCACATCGAACGGCTGCTGCGATGAAGTCAGCGGTGAGTGCCTCTACTTCATGCGTTGATAATTCTCTAGTACCAGTGTCAGCATCAACACAAGGTCCAACCGGTGCGGTGCCGATTAAATTACTCGGGCTTCGACGACCCGCGTGGTGAAGTTGCACTACTGCCATTGAGCCATGCGCCTTAATTCCACTCGCGAGTCGTGTCAGACCTTCAATGTGAGCGTCACTGAAACACCCCAATTGTCCTGAGAAGCCCTGGCCAACTGCCTGGACGTGGCTGGCACAGGTCATCGTTAGTGCGAAGCCACCAGCGGCGCGCATAGTGAGCCACTTGTACTCCTCATCGCTTAGCGTTCCATCCGCATGGCTCTGCTCATTGGTGAGTGGTGCCAGGGTGATGCGGTTGTCAATTGACGTGCCATGGACAAAAGAAATCGGAGTAGAAAGTTCAGTCATAATAAAACCTTACTGGCGAGCCTTCACTACTATTTTGCTTTGTTGCCCTTAAGGGTCCAGAAAACTAGAGCGTTCGCGTGGCCATGTCCCATCTCATGCTCTGACTTTAGGTAATTAACAATCTCCATGTGCTTTTCTTTTCCACATTTGCCAATTATTTTCTGCCACTGTGCGATTGACTTTCCATACTTTTTCTCAATAGATGGAAAGTAGGAAGCAGGTCCTTGTTTTGGCCATTCATTAGTTGCCATGACTACCAACCTTTAAAAATTTGTCAAAACCTTATCTTGAACCCGTAGGCCAGTTCATTGTTTTGGAATGATCCTGAACAAATGGAGCAATACGATTGAGCTGTGCAGCGACTTTCGAAAATCTTGATGCGATGTGGTTTTGCGTTGGCTCTGCTGCCTCTACTGGTGGCCTTGCTAATGAATCGTTTTGATGTCACTCAGTTTTTTAATGAAAGCAAGGGTGGTGCAGCACTTTGGATCGAGGTATTCACACTTCCACTCGGGTTGCTGTTTGTTTTAGGAGGATTTCTGTTCAAAATCTTGAGTAAAAAAGTATCTAAATTCAAGTAGATTTTGGTAATGGCAACTAAAACACTCCTTGAAATCCCCGCAGAAACTACTAAGAAACTAAAGCGACTCAATTCTTACGCAGGCGTCCTGCACCTCGTGTCTGGGGTGCTCATACTGCTGCTCAGCAATAGCTTCTCGCTCCCAGTGACTGGGACGTACACATCAGGTGGACCTGGATCCGCTAACGACGCACCGGTCACTTTGTTCAGTCTGCCAATTGGACTTTGCTGCGCACTATTCCTCTTCATGAGTGCTGCTGCGCACTTTTGGATCATTTCTGGGCCAGGGTTTTCTAGGTACCAAAACGATCTGAGGAACCAGCGCAACTATGCACGCTGGGTTGAGTACTCCCTCTCTTCAACGCTCATGATCATTTTGATTTCAACGCTCTGGTCAATTACTGACTTCGGTGAGCTTCTAGCAATTTCAGTGGCCAATATTTCAATGATTCTCTTTGGCTGGCTACAAGAAAAATACGAAGTCCCAGGAGAAGGCGGACTTATGCCTTTCTACTTTGGCTGCATTGCTGGAATTGCGCCATGGTTAATTGTTTTGTTCCTGCTCATCTCTCCAAACAGGGTTGGAACAGCATCCCCTCCAGGATTCGTTTACGGAATTGTGGTGAGCCTCTTCCTCTTCTTCAACTGCTTCGCACTCAACCAGTGGCTTCAGTACAAGCAGATCGGTAAGTGGAAGAACTACCTCTACGGCGAGAGGGTCTATATCATCCTCTCCTTTGCTGCAAAGTCTGCACTCGCGTGGCAAATATTTTCTGGCGCATTGGCCGCCACAATGCCTAAATAATTCTTTCGTGATTTCTAAATGGACAACTACTTAGAAATCAATCGTGCGAACTGGGACAGTCGAGTTGAGCATCACCTCAGTGGCTA
>DAIQPM010000031.1:0-11715 GCA_036787355.1 Acidimicrobiales bacterium | reverse complement strand
GCATTTATTGAATCAACTGTTGATGACGCAGTGAGTGCTTTAGACAACAGAAAATACGACATGGTCTATACCGGTATTGGAGCACTGTGTTGGTTGCCGGACATAAGGAATTGGGCCAAGGTCGTGTCATCACTGTTGCGACCAGGTGGACGACTATTTATTCGTGAAGGCCATCCTGTTCTATGGGCGCTCAGTTATGAGCGCACCGATGGATTGTTGTCGCTCGAATATAACTACTTCGAATCAGAGGGTTTGAGTTTTGTAGAAGAGAAGTCCTACGTTGAACACGAAGGAGTGGTCACATCACCTGAGTCAATCAGCTTCAACCACGGGCTCGGAGAGATTATTACGGCGCTCATCAATGCAGGTATGACCATCACTGCCTTTGAAGAGCACGACAGTGTGCCATACCGAGCACTCGGCGAGGCAATGGATGACATTGGTCAAGGTGAATTTCGACTCCGCGAAAACCCTGAACGACTCCCGGTTTCTTACACCCTCCAGGCCAGAAAAAACTAGACAATTCCATTACAGTTTAGTAATGAAACAAGTTCTAATTACAGGTGCCAGTGGTTACATTGGCAAGCACATCACACTCGACTTATTAAACAGTGGATACACGGTTCGCGCTTCAGTGCGAAGTGACAAGAAAGCCGAAGAGGTCCGAAAAGCAATTGCGGCCCACGTGAAGAGTGACATTGATCTAAGTACTCAATTGTCATTCGTCGTGCTCGACCTTGAAAGCGATGCTGGATGGCAAGACGCACTACGCGGCATGGATGTTCTTATGCACACCGCCTCTCCATTTCCCATTGCGTCACCAAAAGATGAGAACGACCTAATTAAGCCAGCAGTTGGTGGAACATTTCGTGCACTGAGGGCTGCGCACGAAATGGGAGTTAAGCGCGTCGTGCTTACCTCTTCAACTGCCGCTGTCGCGGGGACTGATCTGCCCGCTGGCAAAACAGCCTTTGATGAGACTGTCTGGTCTGACGTCAATCACCCAGCTGGAAGCGTGGCTTACACAAAATCAAAGACACTCGCAGAGCAGGCCGCTTGGAACTACATTAAGACAGAGGCACCAGAGATTGAACTCACCACAATCAATCCAGTTTTAGTTCTAGGTGCACCACTTGACTCAAATTTTGCATCGTCAGTCTCATTGATTGAACGTGTCCTAAAGGCCAAGGATCCGATGTTGCCTGATCTTCACATGTCAATTGTTGACGTGAAAGACATTGCACGCATGCATGTCAAAGCAATCGACATGGACGCTGCCAAGGGAGAGCGTTTCATTGGTAACTCTGGAAGCATGTCATTTGTAGAGATCGCTAAGACATTGAAGGCTGCACACCCTGAGCGAAAAATAAAGACTCTTCAGGCACCAAACTTTCTGGTGCGGATACTTGCACTTTTTGATAAGGAGATAAAGGCTGCCCTACCTTCACTTGGTGACACGACCCAAGTCAGCTCGGCTAAAGCACAATCGGTTCTTGGAATTAATTTCATTCCAGCAAAGCAGTCGGTGCTTGAGACAGCAGATTATTTAGTCTCAAGTAATCTGGTGAAGTGATGCAAGAAGGGTTCGTTGAGGGCCGGCCAAAGATTTGGCTCCGGGTTGATGGAGCAGTTCTCTTCATTGCATCCATCATTCTTTTCAGCCTCACCAACCAGCACTGGTGGATTTACCCAGCTCTTCTCTTTGTGCCAGACATTTTTATGATTGGCTATATCCGAAGTACAAAGCTTGGCGCTTTCTTCTACAACGCTGGGCACAGTTATTTTCTGCCGTCACTTCTCTGCCTTTATGGGTGGCATCACACACTCTGCTTGGCGATTGGACTTATTTGGCTTGGCCACGTTGGCTTTGACCGTATGGCTGGATACGGACTTAAGTACGATTCAGACTTCAAGCACACACATTTAGGAAGTCTGTTTAAAGAAAAACACTAACTTTCGATTTGTCCTAAGTCCTTCAGGGTTCGCCCTGAGGGTACGTATTGATCAATCACACCATTTGGGATGAAAGCTCGGACTGGCACTCTTTGGTCGACTTCAGAAAGTTGCAACGCAATTTCCTCGGCGCTCCAGGCCTCTTCAACTTGGAACTGTTGGTCAGCACTGAAAGGTGTGTAAAGGACGAGGTCTGGTCCTTCAATCCCAAATACACGACCAGTAAATCGGTTGTCATTGCTCGCTAGATAAACAACTAACGGTGAAACGTGTTCTGGTGCATGACGATCAAAGTCAGTGTCTGACTCAGGCATCATGCGAAGAACTCCCGGAGAAGCTTCAACCATCCTTGTGCGTGCGCAAGGGACAATGGCATTAACTCGAACTCCAAGTTCTGAGAGATCTTGGGCGTGGCTCACGGTGATTGCAGCGATGCCAGATTTCGCTGCTCCGTATACTCCTCCACCTTGAGCTGGATGCAGTCCCGCCGATGAGGATGTATTAACAATTGCTCTTCCAGCTCGTGGACCTACTTGGGTCCAATGAGCTGCAGCGAAGTGGCTGAGCGCAATTGTGCCTTTTAAGTGCACACCAATTTCTGCGTCAACGTCTTGCTCGCTCAAATCAGCCAGTCGCTTTGATCTGTTGATGCCCGCATTGTTCACCACAATGTCAAGTTGACCAAAGTGAGCGAGTGCATCATCAACCATGCTCTTCGCGCCATGCCAGTCAGCAACACTTGCGTAATTTGCAAATGCTTCTGCACCAGTTGCGCGCAGTTCATTTACAACATTGTCTGCTTGATTCGATCCATCAGGCAAGCCATCAAGCCCTGCGCTGAAGTCATTAACGATTACTTTTGCACCTGCCCGAGCAAGCGCGACAGCATGCGCTCTACCGAGCCCTCTGCCCGCTCCTGTGACAATTGCGACTTTGCCTTCGAGTCTCACCATGTTCTAAAGGTAGCAAGCAAGCTCCCGCTTGGTGTTCTTAAGCCAGAGGCCTGAAGTGACATGAAGATGCATAAAAGATAAGGTTTGAATCATGACACGTGACAACGAACAGCTCCGATTTGTAATTGAAATTGAAGTAACTGACATTGTGCGATTTAAAGAGATCGCAACAAAGTGTGTGGAATTCAGTCGAACTGAACCTGGCACATTGCTCTATGACTGGTACATCGACGAAGAAGCCAAGACTGCACGTCTCTACGAGGCGTATGAATCTGTAGATGCAGTTATTGCCCATGCCAAGGGACCGGTATTCACCGAGATTGGCATTCCACTTTTTGAAACATGCAAGTTCATCAAAGTCGACTGCTTCGGTGATCCGGGCAAGCTTGCCGACCGTGAAGGTCTCTGGCCAGTGACGTACTGGGGAGTCCCTTTTTCTGCGCTAAAGGGCTAGCCAACAAAAATGCATTCTCTCCAGTCCTCGCTGCTTGACAGTTGGTGGATGCTCTACGCAACGTTCTGGGCTTTAGTTATTGGTTTCTCAATCTCAGGATTGATTCAAGCCTTCGGATCGAATCTGCTCATTGTTGAAAAACTTGGAAAACACAATCCAGCATCTGTCACTCGAGCAGGTTTTCTCGGTGCAATCAGCTCAAGCTGTTCGTACGCAGCAAGCTCTATTGCCAAGAGTCTTTTCGACAAAGGTGCTGACTTCACCACTTCAATGGTCTTCATGTTCGCCAGCACAAATCTGGTCTTCGATCTAGGACTCGCCATCTGGGCGCTACTCGGATGGGAGTTCGCTGTTGCCGAGCTCTTTGGTGGCGTAGTGATGATTGTTCTTCTTGCCATTTTCCTTCCCCTGGCAGTGCCTACTTCTAAGACGCAAGAGCTGCGAAACACTTCTAAGAAATCTGTCGTGAGCAGTACCGCAAAGCCAACACTTTTCGACGCCGCCGGGTTCACCATGGGTGACTTGATGATGCTGCGCTTTGAGCTGGTTGGTGGATTCGTAGTAGCGGGATTCTTTGACAAGCTCATTCCGGTCAGTTTTTGGAACGCTTTCTTTATCGCCAAAGGTGGAGTACTAGCTGCGATAGAGAACGCATTGATTGGTCCGATAATTTCTGCATTCAGTTTTGTTTGCTCGGTTGGGAACATTCCCCTCGCAGCAGCACTCTGGAACAAAGGCATTTCATTTGGTGGCACTATTTCATTTATTTTCGCTGACCTGCTCACCATCCCATTGATACTTATCTACAAGAAGTTCTTCGGCGCCAAAATCACCGTACGCCTTGTACTGGTTTTCTGGTTTGTTATGAGTTTGAGTGGACTGATTACTCAAGCATTATTTAATGCGCTTAATGCTGTTCCGGTCAGAATGTCAATGGGGCACATGCAGGATCATTTTGCGAATAACAGAACGACTTGGCTGAACGCAGTAGCGCTTCTGGTTTTGATTGCTGTGTACGTCACTTACAAAGTGGGACAACGTCGCCCTACATCAGAAGCATTCGCCAAGGATCCCATCTGCGGGATGCAAGTTGCGGTGAATACTGCTTCAGCTGTGTTGGAACTTGACGACGAAACGTACTACTTCTGCTGTGATGGCTGCAAGCAGAAGTTTGCCTCGCAGCAATCTGCTTAAGCACGCATCATCCAAGCAAAAGAGTAATGAATTAGACTTATGTAGTGAAACGTCTACGTGAACTAAGTGCTGAATTCATTGGTAGTGCGTTACTCAGCGCCATTGTTATTGGATCTGGCATCGCTGCACAGCAGCTCTCACCAAATCAAATCGGACTAGAGCTTCTAGAGAACACCGCTGCGACAGTTGCAGGGCTTTATGTACTCATTAATGTCTTTGGACCAATCTCTGGGGCACATTTCAATCCGATTGTTTCGTTCGCTGATATTGCCTTAGGCAAGAACACTCTTAATCATGCTCTCGCTTACCTGCCGGCGCAGGTTGCGGGTTGTGCACTTGGTGCGCTCGCAGCGAATGCAATGTTCGCCCTTCCGCTTTTTCAGTTATCAACCCACCACCGCGCGACAACTCCACATCTACTTTCTGAAACAATTGCCACCGTAGGCTTGATCCTCGTTATTTTTGCTCTCTCGAAAAATGGCGGTGAGCAAAAGATTGCTGGATCAGTTGCTAGTTACATCGGTGCTGCGTACTTCTTCACCAGCTCCACAAGTTTCGCTAATCCAGCTATTTCTGTTGGTCGAATGCTCTCAAACTCATTCGCTGGCATCGCCCCATCATCAGTACCGGCGTTCGTTTTAGCTCAAATTATTGGTGGCGTAATTGCCGTAGTTTTCGTCAAGTTTTTGTTCCCAGAGAAAACAATCAGTGCCTAAGCCCGAAGTTCTCTTTGTCTGTGTCCATAACGCTGGCCGTAGTCAGATGGCTGCCGCCTTCCTTATTCACCACTCAAAAGGGGCTGTGAGCGTCCGCTCAGCAGGCACAGCCCCGGCTGGCAGTATCAACCCAGCGGTGATTGAAGCCATGCAAGAAAAGGGAATAGACCTTCTGGCCATGGGTGCGAAGCCGAAGATTCTTGAAAGTGAAATCGTAATGGGATCAGACTACGTAATCACTATGGGATGTGGCGACGAGTGCCCATTCTTCCCTGGAGTCTCCTACCTTGACTGGGCGCTTGAAGACCCAGCGGGTAAAGGGGTTGACTCGGTTCGACCTATTCGAGACGAAATTGAAGAACGAGTACTTGCCCTGTTAGAGCAAATACAAAACAGCTAGTTACGCAACGCTCTCTGAAATAAGTTCCATCGTTGCGGAGTGGCTACCACAGTCTCCGCACTTTATTAACGATTCCACCGGTTGCTGTAATTTTGCTTCAGCAATGCGCAACTTGTCGGTGAAGTGAAAGTGGTGAATTTGCTTCTTGTGTTCCTCGTGACCGAGGTGGCCGGCCAAAAGAAGTGGCAACACCACAGCCGTAGCGGCGAGTGTGAAGAGAATTCCGATGAAGTATGCAATAACCATGTTTTCTCCTAATAGGTAAAGAACTACCTTCAATGTAGGAGATGCAGGTTAAATGACTATGACTAAATCTTGATGGAAGTGTTCCAATTTGGCGAACACGGATAGAACTTCTTACTTCTAAATCAGCCGAAGCGTCCCTGGATGTAGTCAAGAGTTCGTGGATCTGAAGGGTTATTAAAGATTTTTGTTGTCTCAGCAAACTCAATAAGCTCACCAGCTCGGTCATCACCCATCAACAAGAAGGCACAGTTGTCTGAGACGCGTGCAGCTTGTTGCATGTTGTGAGTAACAATCACAATTGTGACTCGATTCTTGAGTTCTCCCATGAGGTCTTCAATAGCCTTGGTTGAAATTGGGTCAAGCGACGATGTTGGCTCGTCCATCAGAAGGATTTCAGGCTCCACTGCAAGCGCACGCGCAATACAAAGACGCTGTTGCTCTCCACCTGAAAGTGTGGTGCCACCGTTCTTTAGACGACCCTTTACGCTGTCCCAAAGAGCGGCAGCAATCAATGAGGATTCAACAGCTTCGTCGAGTAGTGACTTCTTCTTAATTCCGTTAAAGCGAAGTCCAGAAACAACATTGTCGTAGATAGACATTGTTGGAAATGGGTTCGGACGCTGAAAAACCATTCCAATTCGGCTACGAAGCAGTGTGGTCGGAAGCTTGTCGTTGTAGACATCGGTATCACCAAGAAGGATTTGCCCCTCAACTACGGCACCCTTGGTGAGGTCGTGCAAACGGTTAAGTGATCGGAGCAACGTTGTCTTACCTGAGCCTGAAGGCCCAATTAGTGACGTGACCTTTTTTTCCTCGACGTCAAACGTCACGTCGCGAACGGCAGTGCGACCACTGAACGCCACGGATACATCCTTGAGTTGCATCGCAATTTTATTTTTAGTAGTTGCCATGTTCGTGGTGACCTCTGTCTTTGTTGTTACAACTTCCATTAGCGCTTTTCCCTTCTCATTCGAGCAGAAACTATTCGAGCAGTGAGACTTAAAATCAAGATCATTGTTACAAGCGCTAATGCAACACCCCAAGCTGCGGCACGCTGGCTAGGGTACTGCGACCCTGAGTAATTGTACGTAAGAAGTGGGAGTGCCGACATTGGGTGGAGGGGGTTGAAATCCCACACTCCAGAAGCACCGACAACGAGCAAAATTGGGGCAGTTTCTCCCATGGCGCGAGCTAACGAAAGGAGCACTCCGGTAATTACACCAGGAGCGGCCACCGGCAAAGTAACCGACTTGGCAATCTTTGAGTCGCGTGCTCCTAAGGCCAGGCCGGCTTCTCTCAGCGTCGATGGAACCCCTCTAAAGGAAATTTCACTGGACTTGGCAATAACGGGAACCATCAGAACTCCAAGTGCAACCACCCCAGCGAGTCCGGAGAACTGCTTCATGGGAACCACTACATATTCGTATGCAAAAACGCCAAGAAGAATGGATGGGAGACCCGTCATGATTTCTGTAATGGCACGAAGGATGTTTGCAACACGCGACGTCGCCTCGGATAAATAAAGGCCAAGCAGAACACCAATTGGAACAGCCACGAACCCCGCGAGTAGGTCGATAACGATTGTCCCTAAAATTGCATTACCAATTCCACCAATGGCGTCTTGCTGAACCAAGTTTGGCTGGGTAGGAAGCGCAGTTAGAAACGTCCAGCTAACTGCGGCGATTCCCTTATTAATCAATGCGTAGATAACTGAACCAAGTGGGATCAGTGCCAGGATGAAACACCCCATGAGAGTCGCAATGTAGGTGCGAGAAAGAAAAGTACGGCGTCTAATCGTTGCGGCAGCTCGTTCTTGAATCTGCTTGCGACGATCATAAATTGGATCAGGTGGAAGTTGAGTCAGAAGATCGGTCATGCCGATGCCTTTGCACGATTGGTAAGTACGCGGGCGAAGGCGTTAACGCTCGCCGTGATAAGCATCAAAATAAGCGCTAACGCTGCTAGCGCAGCACCAGTGTTCCCGCTGGCATCTCCGAACTCAGTCGCAATGGTTGATGCAAGTGTTCCGCCAGTTGAGAAGAGTGAGTGTGGCATTTGAATGTTTGACCCAATGACCATTGCAACAGCGATTGTCTCACCGAGGGCTCGACCGGCACCGAGAACAATTGCCCCCATAATGCCTATCTTTGACGTTGGAAGAATAACTTTTGTGAAAACCTGACTTCGTGTGGCGCCAAGGGAAAGCCCACCTTCGATGAGGTCAGCAGGCACAACTGAAATTACATCTCGAGAGATTGCAACAATCGTTGGAAGAATCATGACCGAAAGAACAATGCCCGCCAAGAGAAGGCTGAAACCTTCTTGTGGGCCATTGAATGGGAAGTTGCTTCCAGTGAGGCCAGCGAGGAATGGTTGCACAGTGTGTGAGAGCCAAGGCGTTAAGTACCAAAGACCCCAAAGGCCGTACACCACGGAAGGAACAGCGGCGAGAAGTTCGACGAGCGAGGCACCTAGGGTTCTGAATTTTGGGGGAACAAGGAAAAGGAGTGCAAGTGCCGATGAAATGCCAATCGGAACCGCAATAAGAAGAGCGATCAAGGTGGTGATAAGTGTGTCAAGGATTAGTGAGAAGGCACCAAATGGACCATTTCCACCCGCGACCCAAGACGTGCCAGTAATTAGGTGGTATCCATTTTGCTTCAGTGCCGGCCAGGCTGCGTGTAAAACACTCCAAACAAAGATAAGAACTACAGCCCCAAAAAAGAAAGCTGCGCCCTTTAGAACAATTTTGTACGGACGATCAGAAGTGGCCGAGTGAGAAACTCTCTCGGCCACTTCTGATGAACCATGAAGTCCAGGTTCTTTCGTCTGCATTTTAAGTTTTAAATCGATTCTTTAGTTAAGAACAATCTTCGTACCGTTGTACGTCAACTGTGCAATTTGCGAAGCAGCAAGTGTGCGTACGTAGCTTGGGAGTGGAACATACCCCTGCTGCTGCGCAACATTCTGACCCGCTGTTGAGCCAGACTGAGTTGCCCAGTCGAGGAACATAGCTACAAGTGTTTCTGCAGCTTGCGAACCAGCGTTGAGTGTCTTGAAGTCCTGCGGAACAATTGCCCAACTGTAACCAGCGATTGGGTAAGCACTTGCACCTGAACCGTTAACGATTGAGAAGTTCTTCACAACTCCGTCAGTTCCTTCAGATGGTGGTGTCGTTGAGAAGTTTGCAGCGTCAGTAGCAACGTTTGCAGCATTCAATGAAACAACTTTCCCGGCAGCATTGATCAGCTGTGCAGCTGGAAGTGTGTGCTGAAGAAGGATGTATGAGTACTCAACGTATCCAATTGCACCGACTGTCTGCTCAACATCACCAGCAACTCCAGCGTTCTTCTGAGCACCAAGACCAGCAGTAGGAACCTGTCCCTGGTTGAACGTGGTGTTAGGGAAGATCTGAGTTCCAACGGCCTTGTTAGATGAGTTTCCTGAACCAGAAGTAATTGCAAAACTTGTAGATGCAGCTGACTTCAAGTAGTCCATGAAAATGTAGCTTGTGCCTGAACCATCAGCACGGAATACTGGAACGATTGGGATGTTTGGAAGTGCACATTTTGACGATGTAACTTTTCCAGCCTTGTTCTTCGTTACATTCACAATCTTAGGGTTGATGGCACAAATTGCCGAGTCGTTCCATGATGTGATTGAACCGTCGTAGATACCAGCAAGAGTTGCAGCATTAAGGATCACTGGGTTCTTTGGAAATGCCTTCTGCACTGTTGGCAGGTTGTACATAAGTCCAACACCACCAAGAACTACAGGGATCTGTACGTAGTTGCTTAGTGTTGTTGATGGACCTGCACCAGTGATGATTGATGAGTCGAGGCTGCTTCCAGTTGCCTGGTTAACTGTTCCCATTGGAACGTCTGAAGCACCAACTTGGTAAGTGCCAGCTACAACGTTCTTCTTACCAGTTGTTGAACCAGTTGGAGAGTAGAGAGCCAGCCCAGTTGGAGCGCTTGAACCTGACTTCTTTGCAGCCTGAGACATGTAGACAGGAATAGCGGCGTTGAAGAATGGCTCGTCGAAGCTTGAGCCACCCATGTTGATTGATGAAGCGGCGGCGGCTAATCCATCTGTAGATGTGAATGTAAGGTCACCAGTAAGCGTTGCGGCGTTAGCGACTGTTACAGCCATTGTTGAAAGAAGCCCGATTGTTGCAATAGCAACTCCTAGGTTTCTGCGAAGAGTCTTCTTCATTATTTTGCTTTCCTCCTAAAGAAAAGTGATTAGTTGATGATTTAGTTTCAATTATTTAGCAATAATTTGCGCTAAACCAATGTCCAACATACGGTGCGGAAGTAAACGCAAAGTGAAGTGCTCTGCTCTTTCAAGTGAAATCTTGGCTAACTGTGTAAACATGGCCCAGCAGAGAATCGCCTGCAAAATAAGGGGTTTCGTAGCGCTGAATAAATTATATCCCCCGCAGTTCACAATTGGCATAATTACATAGGTGTTGTTCTCCTGACTGAATTGAGTAATAACCTGGGGGCAGCGAGAAAGGCTGTTATGAGCAAGAAAATCGATGAAGCTTTCTACAAACTTCAAAGCGAGGCCCAACATCACATCAAGCTCTCAACTGCTCGTCAGGATGAATACGAGAATGGCTTTGCCCAAGGAATGGCCGAAGCGCTTCGTATCGTTGCAACGATTCGTGAAAGTTCCGAATAACTTTATTTAAAGATTCATTCAATTTCTCCCATCTGATTACGCTTCTTTCACACTGGGATAACTCTTGCTCATTACCTTATATACGCGTGGCACACGCTCAGACTCCGTCAACCTCCCCGACATTGAGACGTGCCGCACTTCGCGTAGTCCCTTCAGACTGGATAAGTTTTGGTCGCAATGGTTGATCCCGAAGGACGCAGTGTCGTCCTTGTAGTCGAGGACGAGGAGAGCTATCAAGAAGCGCTCAAGGTTGGACTCACTGTTGAAGGCTTTGTTGTTGTTTCTGCAATGAACCTCGCTGAGGCGAGATCCCTAATAGAGACGACCCGCCCGGATCTCGTGTTGCTCGACGTGATGCTTCCAGACGGATCAGGGTTAGATCTGTGTCGCGAAATTTGTGAAACCAAAAAAATTCCTGTGATTATGGTTTCTGCGCGGACTGAAGAACTCGACATCGTTCTTGGACTCGAAATTGGCGCTGCTGACTACGTCACAAAGCCTTACCGACTTCGTGAGTTAATTGCACGAATGCGCGTAGTCCTTCGTCGCCCGACAATTGAAACTAACGACGAAATAATTTCATTTGGAAACATCCGACTTGACCTAACAAGGCGAACGGTTTTAAAGAATGACGTCTCCATTGAACTAAGCCGTAAAGAGTTTGACTTACTGACATTGTTTGCAACTCGGCTAGGACAGGTTGTTACTCGTGAAGTTTGTCTCGACACACTCTGGTGGGGGCTAGAGCTTTCAGACACTCGCACACTTGACACACACGTAAAACGACTTCGACAGAAGATTGAAGATGAGCCAGCTGAACCTAAGCACCTGCTTACTATCCGCGGTGTGGGCTTTCGCCTAGACGCTTAACGGTCACAAGTAATCTCTAGGCAACACCTAGGAGATCACTTGAAAAATTCAACTGAAGCTAGTCATTTTGACGTTGTAATTATTGGTGCAGGAATTTCTGGCATAAACGCCGCACACGAACTCATCACGAAGCACCCTGGTAAGAGTTTTGTCATCCTCGATGCTCTAAGTAATTACGGAGGCACGTGGCTAACGCACACGTACCCAGGAGTACGTTCAGACACTGAGCTCTATACCCTCGGT
>DAIQPM010000113.1:0-2771 GCA_036787355.1 Acidimicrobiales bacterium | reverse complement strand
CCAAGCGAGAAGAATCTATTGCTCGTCTGATCATTAAAGAGATCCTGGAACGCTTGACATTTTTGCTCGACGTTGGCCTTGATTATCTGACACTCAGTCGAGCTTCAGCAACACTTTCTGGAGGCGAGGCTCAGCGCATCCGACTAGCGAGTCAAATCGGAAGCCACTTGGTAGGAGTGCTGTATGTGCTGGACGAACCGTCAATTGGCCTTCACCAGCGAGACAACAAGCGTCTCATCACGACTCTTGAGCGACTTCGAGACCTAGGAAACACAGTCATTGTTGTTGAGCACGACGAAGAAACAATCCGCTGCGCTGACTATCTGGTTGACATTGGACCGGGAGCAGGTGAGTACGGCGGGGAAGTCGTTCATTCAGGCTCATACAAAGACATTTTGAAGAATGACCGTTCGATCACGGGACAATACCTATCTGGAAAGAAATTCATCCCAGTCCCGACAACTCGTCGCAAAGGCGATGGAAAAAAGCTGACTATCAAGGGTGCTCGAGCGAACAATCTTCAGAACGTTTCCGTTGACATTCCGTTGGGTGACTTCGTTGCTATCACCGGAGTCTCTGGGTCCGGTAAATCGACTCTCATAAATCACATTCTTCTGAGTTCCCTTGAACGCCAGATCAATCGTGCAAAGACAATTGTTCTTGAACACGACAGCATTACTGGGGTGAACAACATTGACAAAGTTGTCGCGGTTGACCAACAGCCAATTGGAAGAACACCACGCTCGAATGCTGCAACGTATACCGGAGTATTCGACAAGATCCGAAAGCTTTTCGCTGAGACTCAAGAATCTAAGGTGCGCGGTTACCAACAGGGTCGTTTCTCGTTCAATGTGAAGGGCGGACGATGCGAAACGTGTGCTGGTGATGGAACCATCAAGATTGAAATGTTCTTCTTGCCAGATGTCTATGTGAACTGCGAAGTATGTGACGGCGCCCGTTACAACCGTGAGACACTTGAAATCTTGTACCGCGGTAAGTCAATCGCCGATGTGCTCAACATGCCGATCTCTGAAGCACTTGAGTTTTTTGACCGTCAGCCAGCAATTCTTCGCATTATTCAAAGCCTCAATGATGTGGGACTCGGTTATGTCCGTCTCGGACAAAGTGCGCCGACGCTGTCAGGTGGCGAAGCCCAACGCGTGAAGCTGGCTACCGAACTTGCACGCCGCCCAACTGGCCACACGCTCTACGTTCTTGATGAACCAACGACTGGTCTTCACTTCGAGGACGTAAATCGTTTGCTCACAGTTCTTCATCGTCTCGTTGATGCTGGTAACACTGTGATCACAATTGAACACAACCTTGACGTCATCAAAACTGCAGACTGGGTGATTGACCTTGGGCCAGAGGGCGGACGCCGCGGAGGGTTGATCGTCGGCGAAGGAACGCCAGAGAAAATTGCAAAGATGAAGACCGCAACCGGAACTGTGTTGCGAGAAGTGTTGGCCCACGGCCAGGCGAGTTCGTGACATTTGAAAAGCCTTCTGGCATTCCACGTCAAAGTGGCTGCTACTTGTTTCGCAATGATTCCGGAACTGTCATCTATGTCGGAAAAGCTCGATCATTAACTCAGCGACTCTCGAGTTACTTTCAAAAATCAAGCTCACTGACATTAAAGACGCAGGCGCTGATGAACGAGGCAACTGGTGTCGATTGGATAGTCACACCGAGTGAGCTAGATGCCTTGATTCTTGAAAATGAGTTGATCAAGGAAAATCAACCTCGGTACAACATGCGACTAAAGGATGACAAGAGCTTTCCTTATGTCGCAATTGACATGAGAACGGATTTCCCTGCACCCTACGTGACCAGGGGCAAACACATAAAGGGAGTTCGTTACTTCGGTCCATTTGTCGATGCACGAGCACTTCGTCGCACGATCGACGAACTGCTACAGGCGTTCCCGCTTCGTTCATGCACTAAACACAAGTTCAATTATCAAGAACGTATTGGGCGTCCGTGTTTGCTCTACGACATTGGAAAATGCTCTGGTCCGTGTGTGAAGGCGATCGATCCACCGGGATATCGCGAGATAGTTCTCTCGTGGGCGCGCTTCTTCGAAGGTGATGTTCGCCAACTTAGAACTCTGCTGCAAGATCGAATGGACGCTGCATCGAAGGCGAAGCATTACGAGGCAGCAGCCTTGGCTCGTGACGGCCTTGCGGCATTGGAACGTGCAGCGAGTGATCAGAGCGTTGTTCTCGATGACTACTCCAACATCGACGTCGTTTCAGTCGGCGCCGACGGTGGGAGAGCAGCAGCTGTCCGCTTTCGTGTTCGTTTCGGACGAATTATTGGAAGAACCGTGCATCTGATTGACAAATCCTTGGATGAGACAGAAGCTGAAATTTTGGAAAGTGTGTTTCCAGAGCTATTCCCCGATAAGGAATCAGTCCCAGATTGTGTTGTGGTTTCCAATAACCGTGCGATCACTCCGGTTCTCGGTGAGTATCTCAACAACATGCGAGGAAAGAATGTTGAACTCGTTGCACCGCAACGTGGAAAACGTCGACGACTCTTGGAACTTGCACTCGTTGATGCCGAGGCCGTCATCAATAGAGATTCACTTCGACGCCAGAGTGATCACAACGTCAGGTCTCGAGCGCTTCAAGAACTGGGAAGTGCTTTGAGCCTCGAACAGCCTCCTTTTCGCATTGAGTGTTTTGATATGAGTCACCTCCAGGGAACAAATTATGTGGGCTCAATGGTGGTATTTGAAGACGGACTTCCCAAGAAGAGCGAATACCGAC
>DAIQPM010000030.1:0-14522 GCA_036787355.1 Acidimicrobiales bacterium | reverse complement strand
ACAGCGCCTGCTGTTGTGATGCTTGCTAGGGGAAACGTCAAAGCACTAAGTGTTAGTGCAACGACGAACCGAGGAAAATGTTTCATGGATATCTCCTTATGTTCGTCGAGTCAGGTGGACGACGGAGAAATACCCGAACGACCGCTCCTTACCTCGAGAGCTGTCTTCACATCTCCTCGCGGTAGGCGACCTGGCTTTATGGGCTTCTCACGAAGGCCACTTACAGTTGCGGGACAGCGTAGGAATTACACCTACTTCGCTGCCGCGAGGCTCCTTGACCTTATCCCACGAACATGGAAAGAATTAGCTCTTGCGGAAACGAGCGAGGATGCCGCCCTTTTTGACTTTGGCAACCTCTCGTGAACAGGAACAACGCTCATTCATAGGGACACCTTCGAGAGCTTGCTCGATGTGTTCGCCACAACCCTTCCAGGTTGGCTTCTTGCAGTTTTCACATGTAACGCGCTGGCACATAGTTAATCTCCTAATCCTCGAGCAACCGGTTTTGGTCCTGCATTGATATTGCCATACCTGTGACGAGTCATGGCCACGCTCTGTTCTAAGAACCAGCGTGGCCCCTCAACATGCCCTTCTTGAGCGAGTGGACGACGGTCAGTTGAAATCCCAACTTCTAGCAACTCACGTACGGGTGCTGCTTCAGTACTGAGCCAGCGAACTTTTGAAAATGCTTCTGCTCTTGCAACGAGTTCTTCAATTGTTTCAATAGTCGCCGTAGGAATGTGACTTAGTGCCTTAGCGCAACTGAACAAAACCTTCGCCCCTGACAGTGAACACAGCGCTTCCAAGAACAAACGCTCCGCTCCAGTGAATGAGTCGTCAACACGAACAAGAATGCTCCTAAGGGTGTGGCGATAGCGCTGAATGTTTGCTTCAACGCTTAAATTGGACTTATCAATGGCTCGCGATCCCACTTCGTACCACCATGTTTTAAAACTGGCTGTGGCACTTTCGTGAGTATGAAGCATTGGCCATGACCTGAGTGCATTCACGTAGTTCGCACCACCAGCTTTGTGCGTTGGTCCAACGCTGCTTCTCTTCCAGCCACCAAATGGTTGACGTTCTACTACTGCTCCGGTAATGCTTCGGTTTAAATAAACGTTGCCTGCTTCGACCCGGTCAATCCAGTCTTGGCACTCAGACTCATCCAGTGAGTGCAAGCCAGCCGTCAGACCATAAGGAACACTGTTCTGCCAGCGCAGAGCAGTTTCAAAGTCTGGAGCAACCATCACGCCTAACACTGGGCCAAACCACTCGTTTTGGTGACTCCACGATCCTGGCTTGACCCCTAGCTTCACCCCCGGGTGCCACAAGAGACCAGCATCGTCTAGCTTTTCTGGCTTAATCAGCCATAACTCTCCGTCGTCCAAAGTTGTAAACGCTCTAGCCAAGTTTGCTTCTGCAGTGCGAATAATTGGACCTACAGTGCTTGACAATTCGTACCCTGGACCTACCTTCAGACTCTCCACCGCGTCAATGAGCTGACGCGTAAAAGCCTGATTGTCAAAAATGGATTTCTCAACTATTGCCAGACTCGCCGCGCTGCACTTTTGACCCGCGTGACCAAACGCTGACTGGACTAGGTCTTTAACTGCAAGGTCAATGTCAGCGTGTGAAGAGATGAGCAATGAATTCTTTCCACTCGTTTCAGCGAGCAAATTTATGTCAGGCTTCCATGCCGTAAACATTTCCGCCGTTGCAAATGCGCCAGTAAGAATTACTGCGTCAATACCTTCGTGTGTTACAAGGTGACGACCATTTTCATCGTCGCGAGTCGGCACAAACTGTAAGACGTCCTTAGGGACTCCCCCGCGCCACAACTGCTGCACCAGTGCCCAGCCAGTTGCGACAGTTTCGGGTGCCGGTTTGAAGATGACTGTATTCCCAGCTGCAAGGGCTGCACAAATTCCACCATTCGCAATTGCGTAGGGGAAATTCCATGGTGGAACAACAAGCACTACGCCAAGTGGCGACGAGTCGGCAAAATGATTTGCAGTGTCGGCGTAGTAACGAGCGAAGTCAATTGCTTCACTCACTTCAGGGTCTGCCTCACTAACGGTTTTACCTGCGTCCTTCGCCATAATGGCAATGGAAGCCGCGCGTTCTTGCTGCATGATTTCACTTACGTTTTCAAGAATTCGTCTGCGCTCTAACGTGCTTAGGGCTGACCATGAACTGGTGGCACGTCTCGCACCCGAGACCGCAGCATCAACTTGATCAGCGTTCGCAATGCTGTAGCGATACCAGACACTTGCGTTATTGCTCGGGTCATGTCCCAATTCAGTTTCGTCAGTGAGAATTTCTTCCCCATTAATTACGAGCGGTATCTGGTCTAGATGAGTAGTTTTTATTTTCCCGATCGCGGCCAGAACTGGCTCGACATAGCCTGGAAAAGTTGGGTCACCATCGCTGATGTTTTCAAACGCATCACTGGGTGGCATGTGAGGTGTGACTAGTCGTCGCGAGTTTGTATCTAAAGTGTGACGCTTTTCCACGGAAGTCTTAAACCGGACTTTTTGTTCTTCGAAGACGGCTTGGTCTTCAGCAATGTAGAAAGCGGCTTTCAAGTAGTTCTCATCGGAAGTATTTTCGTCGAGTCTGCGCACCAAGTAAGCAACCGCAGCTGCAAAGTCATCATGCTGCGTTACTGGGGCATAAAACAGAACCGGTTGACCACTTTTTACGATTGCAAATGCTTCAGCATTGGCCATACCTTCAAGCATTTCAATATCAATTTGGTCGAGCACGCCACGCGTTCGAGCGATTTCAAGCGCCCAAGTAACGTGAAAAAGATTGTGACTCGCAACCCCGATACGTACAGCGTCAGCATTTTCGGGTCGAAGACTTATGTCAAGTAGCCGTGAATAGCTCGCATCAACATCGGCTTTCGAATCAAAGGGAGCGGCAACCCAGCCATGCATTTGCGCTTCTGCATGCTCCATAGCCAAGTTCGCTCCCTTAACGAGGCGAATCTTGATTGATGAACCATGCTCTGCATATCGTTGCTTAGACCAGTCGAGAAGCTCATCAAACGCTCCATGGCTGTCTGGAAGATACGCCTGCAGCACAATGCCTGCTTTAAGTGACGTAAATTCGGGTTCACTCAGAACTTTTTTGAAAACATCAACGGTCAATCGAAGATCGCGAAACTCTTCCATGTCCAAATTGACAAAAACATTGCTCGCTTTTGCCTCGCGGTAGATCACACGTAAACGTTCACACATCCGTTGAAGCGAACCCTCGTAATCAATTGGCGTAATCTGGCTCACCACCGCTGAAAGTTTGACTGAAACGTAGTTGACGTTTTCACGGCGCATCATCTCAAGAACTCGACTTAGCCGTTCGCTCGCCTCTCTATCGCCAAGAACCGCCTCACCAAGCACATTGATGTTGAGGTTGATGCCTTCGCTCTTTCGAACCTGGCTATGGCCCTTGAGTTTTTTCGGCTCCGCGGCGAGAATCAAGTCTTTTGACAAACCACGCACACGTCCATGTACCACAGCTACAACAAATGAAGGTGCCACGTACGAGGCGAATGCAATGAATCGAAGTCCGAAGGCATTGAAAAATCCAAATCCGTCAATCGACGCATCCTTAGCTGCACTGCGAAGTACTTTTGCTGCGCTCTTACGAGACGAAATACGCATAACTTCATCGGTAAGTGCCATTGTCACGTCGATGGCTTTGTCATCTCGGAACAACCTCGCGAATCTTTTGCGATTCGCAATTTCACGCCTGGACCGATTCTTTTCTGCGTTAGTGATCATCGATGCAGCATTTGCAGTCGATGTGTCAATTAAGGCGTCAAGCGAAGTGTCAGTCTGGGATGTCATGACTGTCCATGTTAAGCATTAACTGAAGTGATTAGGCCGTCATGCCGCCATCAGCCGCAATGTCGGCTCCGGTGACAGAAGAAGACTCAGGAGAGCAGAGCCACAAAACTACTTCTGCAATCTCACTAGGCTCCAGCAATCGCCCAACTGGCTGCTGCTTGCCAAACTCTTCAACGCTCTTGAGGCCATAGACCTTTGCTGATGCTTCCAAGATGTCGGTGCGAGTTGATCCAGGACTCACGGCATTTGCGGTGACGCCGTGCTCTGCGAGGTCCATAGCGGCGCTTCTGATCAGTCCAACAACTGCGTGCTTTGATGCGGTGTAGGCAGCCAGGTTGTAGAGCCCTGTGCTTCCTGCTGAAGAAGCAATCGCCACAATGCGACTGTTAGCTTCAGGTCCATTAGCAATGAGTGTTGGTGCAGCAGCTTCAATCAGACGCCTCACACCAAGAACATTCACCGAAACAACTGCGTCCCACTGTTCATCGCTCACTGTCCAAAACGGTCCACCGCCACCCATTACCCCGGCGCATGCGACAACTACGTCGAGGCGCCCGAAGTGACGTACTGCTGTTTCGACGGCGAGTTGCATGTCGGTGGCACTTCTAACGTCACCAACGAGTCCGAGTACGGCGTCTCCGTGACGATTCACGACTGCGTCGAGATCTGCAGGCGTTGCGAGCGGGTACGAAATTTCAGGAATGTTACGGCAGCGATCCACTGCAACTACGTGGTATCCACTGTTTACGAGTGCGTCAACTGTGGCGGCACCAATACCGCGTGCGGCACCGGTAACAATCGCCACTCGACTCATGAACCAAGCTTCCTAAAGAATCCCTCAGGAGCAACGACGTCGTCGCGCGAGAGCTCATTGATGTTTGACTTACCGAGTCCGAGCAATGTTGAGTCAATGCCACCACGAAGTACGTCGAGCACATTTTCAACACCGGCTTGTCCGCCAGCTGCAAGTCCCCAGAGGTAGGCGCGACCAATCATGACTCCCTTGGCTCCAAGCGCCAGGGCCTTCACGACGTCGCTTCCACGGCGAACACCACCGTCAAGGAATACTTCAATCTGTGAACCCACTGCGTCCACCACTGCAGGAAGAGATCTAATTGGCGCTGGAGTTCCGTCCAAGTTGTTTCCACCGTGGTTAGAAACTGAGAGAGCAGTAGCACCGAGGTCAACAACACGCTTGGCGTCATCAATGCGGCTTACGCCCTTCACCATGAATGGTCCGTCCCACTGCGCGCGAAGCCAAGCAATGTCATCCCAGCTTGGAAGGGGGCTCTGCATCCACTCGTAGTACGCGCCGAAGAATGTTGGTGGCTTTGTTCCTACTGGTGACATGTTTGGTGCCCCGAGGTCAGGAAAGCGACCCGTTAATGCAAACTTTGTTAGCCAGCGTGGTCGCACGATCACTTCAGGTGCGAGCTTCACCATTGCCTTCAGATTGATCTTCTCTGGAATCCAAGGACTACCCCAGTCGCGTCCATTAGAGAACGACCAGTCGAGGGTCAAGATAATTCCCTTGGCGCCAGCGGCCTTGGCGCGAATGAGACGCTGCACCATGGTGTCGCGGTCTCCCGACCAGTACATCTGGAAAAGAACTTGGCTGTTTACTGCGCAGACATCTTCGACTGACTTGCTGGCAAATGAACTGAGTCCCATGAGAACGCCGCGATTCGCTGCCGCGCGTGCAACGGCAACTTCGCCGTCTGGGTGAACAGCTTGCACACCGGTTGGAGAAATAATGACGGGCATGGAAGTTGACTCGCCCATGAGTGTTGTCTGCATCTGGCGTTCGTTAGAAAGTCCCGCGATATGAGGTGCGAATCCAAGTTGGTCGAATGACTCGAGGTTGTCCTTCGAAGAAAGACCTTTTTCAGATCCTGCAATGAGGGCACCGTAGACAGACTTTGGTAGGTACTTCTCTGCTCGACGTTGCGCAACAGCAACTGTTTCAAACCACTTATAAGCCACTGGCCCTCCGATTAAGTATCACATTGAGATTACCTGAGAGTTGCAATAAGACAATCCATCAGTTCCTTTGTGGGTCTCGGAGAGATTCAATCCCAACGGAATAAACAATCAAGATCAAGAACAGCGATTCGCACGGAGCGAGTTGAGGTCTTCATCCCAACCGGTCCCACGGAGCTGTCTCGCTTCGTCTACTGACAAGGCCTCTCTCGCGAGAAGTCGAAGGGCCATGTTGACTGCATCATTCTTCGTTGACAGGTTGTATCGACGCATCACCACTTCGCAGGACTTTTCGTCAATGTCTACATTGGTGCGTGCCATACAACATTCATACACCAAATCTGTAGATAACCTTATTTCGAGTTAATTGAGACCGGCACTCGCTTGGAGTGGTCAGGTGATGGCTTAGGGATAAGCATTAGCTTCTTTGCTGCAAGTGCCGTCTCTCCGTGGCCAAATACACACTCAGGGTCTGGGTCAGTCATTTCGAGTCCAGTAAAGAACTTCGCAGCCATGCAGCCACCACGACATGCGTCGTATGAACCACATGACCCACATGCTCCGGGGTTGCCCGGTTCACGAAGCGAAGTAAAGAGGTCGCTCTCGGTCCACACTGCATTGAATCCAGCGTCTCGGACATTGCCGGCTTTGAATTCGTCATGGATTACAAACGGACAGGCGTAAACCTCACCAATTGGGTCAATTAGACAAACCACTCGCCCAGCGCCACAAAGATTCAGTCCGTCGAGGGGATCACCAAGTGCCGAGAGGTGAAAGAAAGAGTCACCGGTAAGAACATTTGGACGTTCCATCAGCCACTTGTAGAGACGACGGTTTTGTTCCTGTGTCGGGTGCAGTTCATCCCACACATCAACACCACGTCCTGATGGGCGAAGACGAGTGAGTCGAAGTTGCGCGCCGTAATGCTTGGCAATTGCTTCAAACTCATCAAGTTGTTCAATGCTGTCTCTGGTCATAACAACCGAGATCTTGAATTCTCCAAAATTCGCATCACGAAGGTGGTCCATGGCAAGTCGCGCAGCCGCGTAACTTCCTTCACCGCGAATCTTGTCGCACGTCTCGGCGTCAGCGCCATCAATAGAAATCTGAATGTCGAGGTAGTCAATTGCGGCGAGCCGCTTCGCTGCTTCAGCGTCAATGCGTGTTCCATTAGTTGAAAACTTCACACCAACTTTTTGATTGACTGCGTGTTCAATGATTTCGAAGAAGTCGCGGCGAATCATTGGCTCCCCGCCACCAATGTTGATGTAGAAGATTTGCATCGCGGCAATCTCATCAATGAGTGCCTTAGCTTCTTCGGTGTTCAGCTCCTTAGGGTCTCTGCGACCTGACGATGACAGACAGTGCGTGCAAGCAAGGTTGCAGGCGTAGGTCAGCTCCCACGTCAGACAGATTGGAGCCGCGAGACCACGTTCAAACTTGTCGCGAAGACTGGAGTTAGCGCCCACAGATAATGTCCGATTTCACTAATGCGCCAACCGCTTCTACGTAGCGGTCGTGCTCGTTTGGAACTACAGCGTCAATTGCTTCATTCACTGAATTGAAGTTTTCGAGACTACGAAGAATCGCTACAAGTTCGCGAGACTTTAAAAAGACCAATCGGCGGTTGCCGTGGTGATATGCGAGAGCACCGAATGCTTCATCGCGAAGAGAAACCTGCGAGCTGAGCGACCACGGTGCCGACGCGTCAAAGATGACGCTGGTCGACAATGACACGGTTTAGTAAACCCCGCAAAGTCCGTCGATAGATACTTCTTCAACGAGTAGCTCAGTATCGCCAATAATTTCTACAACTTCGTCTGCGATCAATGTGTCTGGTGACATGCTTTTCTCCTTAAGTTGTTCCATTATTACCTATGGCGCGACACCCTGTTTAGCATTCATGGCAAACTGCTTCAATGAGTCAGCTAATCGCCCAGGCCCCGAGCCCCGTTGACGCACCAATTGCTGTGGGAACCCTGGTTCGCATTGACTCAGAATCGAAGTTCTTAGACCGTGATTATTTGACGGGTGGCGCACCATGGAAATTGCTCCGTCTTCCTGGCGGTTCAAAAACCGTGGCCCAGAGTTGGATAAATGGCGCCAGAATTCAGCCTGGGCAAGAGCGTTTTGCCCGCACGTTGATTAACCAAGGAATGCTGCATCCTATTTATGAGTCGCGAGTTGACGTCGAGCAAATAGATGTTGTCATTCCTGTGCACAACGACATCTCACGTGTTTCACGACTTCTCACTTTGCTCAGAGATTTTCACGTGACGATTGTTGATGACGCGTCGAGTAATCCAGCACTTCTCGCAGAAATTGTTTCTACGTTTGGACAGTCGCTGGTTCGACTCGAAGAAAACGTGGGTCCGGGCGGAGCCAGAAACGCAGGGCTCAGGTCAACAAGTCGCCCATTCGTCTGGTTCATTGACGACGATGTAATTGTGAGCGATGCTCTCAACGTTGCTGCACGCCTGTTCTGTCAGTTCAATGACCCCATGGTTAGCTGCGTGGCCCCACGTGTGCGTGGAAGCGGTGGTGATTCACTACGTGACAAGTTTGAACTTCGCTTCAGCCCCCTCGACATGGGTGCTCGCCCACAGATAGTTGTTCCCGGTGGTCCAGTTGGTTATCTCCCGAGTGCTTGCATGATGGTGCGACGTAGTGCTGTGGGAGCAGGGTTCGATCCAACACTTCGCATTGGAGAAGACGTAGACCTCGTGTGGCGACTCCACGATCAGGGCTGGCTCGTTCGTTACCTCGCAGATGTTGTCGTCACGCACCGAGCTCGGACAAGTTGGAGTGCTTGGTGGCATCAACGCGTGCAGTACGGAGTCTCTTCTAGTGAACTGGCGAAGCGTCACCCCGGCAGGCTTGCTCCCCTGCGTGTTGATCCTTGGACTCTGGTTGCTTGGGGAACTGTGTTTATTGGCAGACCCTCACTAGGGGCTCGAATCATCAGTGTGAACAGCGAAGCCTTAATAGAACGGCTCGAAGACTCAGCAGACGAACCAGAGCACGTCGCGAGAGAAGTTGTGGCGAAAGGAATGGTCAAATCCGGAGGCCCACTTGCTCGCGCCGCAGTTAGGACCTTTGGACCACTGATTCTTTTATTTGCACTGCACCCGAAACTTCGTCGACGAGTACTTGCACTATTCGTAATTGGCACCGCGTGGAGATGGCGAAAGACGCAACTTCACCCGCTTGATGTCCCAGTCGCGATCGCCGACGACGTTGCCTACAGCCTTGGCGTCGCCAAGGGAGCAATAAAAAGTCGCTCACTCGCAACAATGACGCCCGACATAACTAAGTCGAGCGTCACGTTGCGAAAAGTTTTAGGTATTTCAGTTCAAAAGAACTAGAACTTAACTACGCCTCGAACGTTGAGTCCTGCTTCGAGGTCAAGGTAACCCTGGTTGACTTCGTCAATTGAGTATTCCTTGGTAACAAGTTCGTTAACTTGAATCTTGCCTTCGTGGTGTAGACGAAGAAGAAGTGGAATCTGAACTCGTGGTGCAGTTGATCCAAACACTGAACCCAGAATCTGCTGGTTCCAGAGGGTCAACATAGCCATGTTCACAGTTACTTCTGTCTGGTCGAACGGCGCAATGCCAGTCGCCACGATTGTTCCATTCTTCGCAAGGATTGAACGAGCTTCTTCAATGAGCTCACCAGTAAGGCGTCCCGGCGTTAGAACAATTACGTCACAGTTCTGTCCGTTAGTGAGTTCACCCAGGAAACTGAATGCAGCTTCAAGTGCAGAACTTGCACCGTGGGTTGCACCGAGCTTCATGGCACGCTCAACCTTGGTTGGGTTGGTGTCAATTGCAATGACGGCGCGAGCACCAGCGTGCAGTGCACCCTGTACTGCTGCAGAACCAAGTCCACCAACACCGATTACTGCAACAACGTCTCCAGGCTTTACGCCACCACGGTTAACAGCTGACCCCCAGCCTGATGCGAAACCACATGAGATGAGTGCTGCAGCCTTGAGGTCATACCAAGGGTCGATCTTCACGACTGAAGCTTCGTGCACAACAATTTGCTCTGAGAATGTTCCGAGCTGGCACATACGGTTCAAGTTCTGGTCTTCCCAGTGGTGACGCCAGGAGTTGTCAGACATCATTGGACCAGCAAGTGTGTTTGCACCAAGGTCACATACATACGGAGCACCTGATGCACATGACTTGCAGCGACCACATGCCGGGATGAATGAAACAGCAACGTGGTCACCAACAGCAAGACCTGAAACGCTTGGACCCACTGCTTCAATAACGCCAGATCCTTCGTGTCCACCAATTACTGGGAACATTGAGTCGGTTCCGAAGAAGTTAAGAACTTCGAGAGGTGCAGTGATGTCACCAGTGCGAGTGTGTTCGTCAGAGTGACACATTCCGGCGTACGCCATCTTCACTCGAACTTCGAAGGCCTTTGGCTCATCGATTTCGATTTCCTCTGTATGCCAAGGACCGTTCTTCTCAGTAACGATTGCGGCTTTTACTTTCATGTCATCCCCCAAAAATCAAGAAGGGCAATTCGCCCTACAGGGACTCTACATCTGCTGCGGCGCAGCTATGCCAAGTAATGAAAGCCCAAGTTCCAGAGTTCTGGCGGTCAATTCGCACAAGGCAAGTCGCTCGGCGCGAAGAGCCCCTTCAGAGCTGAGAACCGGACAGGCCTCATAAAAAGTTGTAAATCGTTGGGCTAGATCGAATAGGTAGGTGCAGAGCTTGTGGGGCTGCAGTGTTTGAAAAGCCACGTCAAAAGCTTCAGGAAGAGCCAAGAGTCCGAGGGCCAGCTGGCGCTCTTGGGGGCTTTCAAGTGCGAACGTTGCTTCACCAGGAACATATGGCGCATCGAGGCGGCGAAAGATTGAACGAAGTCGAGCGTGCGCGTACTGAAGATACGGACCCGTGTCACCTTCGAAGGCGAGCATGCGGTCCAGATCAAAAATGTAATCACGTTGGCGCTCTGTAGAGAGGTCGGTGTATTTAATTGCAGCGCGAGCAATGTCGGTGGCGAGGGCAGTTCGATCAGCATCACTCAGTTCACTGCCACGTGCAACGAGTGCCGCGTCAGCGCGCTCAATCGCTTCATCCAGTAGTCCTACGAGCTTTACGGTGCCGCCACTTCGTGACTTGAACATCTTGCGGTCTGGACCGAGGACGTGACCGAACGAAACATGTTCGCAGCGAACATTCTCTGGCAACCATCCGGCCATGCGTGCAACCGCATAGAGCATGTCGAAGTGTTGTGCTTGAGGGGCCCCCACGACGTAAAGAATTTCGTCGGCCTTTAGACCACTCACACGATTACGAATTGCAGCGAGGTCGGTTGCTGCGTATCCGAAACCTTCGTCACGCTTTTGCACAATCATTGGCAGCGGTTCGTCGTCGCGGTTTACGAATCCCGGTGGGAACACGCAGAGGGCTCCTTCGCTATCAGTGATGAGTCCCTTGGCGCTGAGGTCTTTCACTACGTCATCGAGCATGTCGTTATAGAACGACTCACCCACGTTGTCATCGGGAGTAAGAGTGACGTCAAGCTTTTTATACACCTCGGCGAAATACGAAACTGACTGGTCAACGAGAATCTTCCAGAGTCGAAGTGTTTCTTTGTCGCCACCTTGAAGAGCCACAACTCGAAGTCGACTGCGTTGTTTGAAGGCATCATCAGCTTCAAACTTTTCTCTCGCACCCCTGTAGAAAGTGTCAAGGTCACCAATAGATAGTTCTGCGACAGCTTGGTCTTCACCGAGATCGAGCAAGTGCTCAATCAGCATTCCAAAAGGTGTGCCCCAGTCGCCAATGTGATTTCTCGCAATGACGGTGTTTCCAACAAAGCGGTTCATTCGAGCGAGCGCGTCACCGATCACCGTGGAGCGAAGGTGACCAACGTGCATCTCTTTTGCAACGTTTGGCGCTGAGTAGTCAATGACCACAGTCTTGGCTGCGCTGGACTTCTCGAGTCCGAGGCGTGGGTCATTGCTGAGCTCTCGAAGCTGTGCATTAAAGACCTGCGTGGTGAGGTTGAGGTTCAAGAACCCGGGACCAGCAATTTCAACTGTTGCGATGTCGGCGACGTCAAGGGCTGCAACGACAAGTTCAGCAACTTCGCGTGGCGGTTTGCCAACTTGCTTGGCTAGGGCCATGACTCCGTTGGCCTGGTAATCGCTGCGATCTGAAGGGCGAAGTACTGGGTCAGCACCAGAGATGACGCTGTCGAACGCTTTTTGCAGGCGCGAAGCGAGAAGGTCATACGTGCTGGTCATAACGTCCAGTCTCCCACTTTTTAGCCACTTCACCGTGCCAGTGTCTAGAAATACTGACCTCATCTCGGTCGTAGAATGGAGACATGACATCCCCCTCACTCAACAGCTTCCAGTCGAAGAGCACGCTAAATGTTGGCGGCCGCTCACTTACCTATTACTCGCTTCAAGCAGAAGCGCTTAAGAAGTTAGGTGTCGACAAACTGCCGTATTCAATCAAGGTGCTTCTAGAGAACTTGCTACGTCACGAAGACGGCGCGAAGGTCACAGCATCAGACATTGAAGCACTCGCTAAATGGGCTGATACCCCAAGCAGACACGGTGAAGCAGCCGGAGACGATGCGAAGGAAATCGCCTTCACCCCTGAGCGCGTTCTGATGCAAGACCTCACCGGAGTTCCTGCAGTTGTTGACCTCGCTTCAATGCGTGACGCAATCATTGCCCTCGGCGGCGACCCAGCCAAGATCAACCCACTTGTTCCAGTCGAACTCGTCATTGACCACTCAGTAATTCTTGAGCGCACTGGAACACCAGAAAGCTACGAACAAAACGTTGCCATTGAATACGACCGCAACGTCGAGCGCTACACCTTTCTTAAGTGGGCCCAGAGTTCGTTTAAGCAGTTCCGCGTGGTGCCACCAGGAATGGGAATCTGTCACCAAGTAAACCTCGAACACCTCGCCCGCGTTGTTTTTGAAAATGACGGCGTTGCTTACCTCGACACCGTTGTTGGAACTGACTCACACACCACCATGGTGAACGGTCTTGGAGTTCTTGGATGGGGCGTTGGAGGAATTGAAGCAGAAGCAGGAATGCTCGGTCAACCAACATCAATGTTGATTCCACCAGTAGTTGGACTTCGACTCAGCGGATCACCTAAAGAAGGTGTTACTGCAACTGACGTGGTGCTCACCATTACTGAACTACTTCGCAAACAAGGCGTGGTTGGAAAGTTTGTTGAAGCCTTCGGTCCTGGCGTGACGTCACTTTCGCTTGAAACTCGCGCAACAATTGGAAACATGGCTCCTGAATACGGAGCAACATGTGCAATCTTCCCGATTGACCAGATCACCATTGACTACCTCGCATTCACTGGACGTCCAAAGACGCAACTCGAACTCGTTGAGGCGTACGCCAAGGCCCAGGGAATCTGGCACGAAGCTGGAGCAGCTGAGCCGGTGTATTCAGAGTACGTAGAGCTTGACCTGGCAACTGTCGAGCCATCGCTCGCAGGACCAAAGCGTCCACAAGACCGCGTGTCGCTTAGCGGTGTTCGTGGTGCATTTAAAACTGCACTCGGACGTGACGTAAAGACAGTCGCTGGTAAGGACTACGCGCAAAGCATTAGCGACGGAGCCGTAACAGTTGCTGCGATTACTTCTTGCACCAATACTTCTAACCCTTCAGTGCTTGTTGCTGCTGGACTAGTTGCCAAGAAGGCCGTAGAACTCGGACTGAGCGCTAAGCCGTGGGTAAAGACTTCACTTGCTCCTGGAAGCCGCGTGGTTATGGACTACCTCGAGAAGGCCAACCTTGTTGAGCCACTCGACAAGCTTGGTTTCTACCTCGCTGGATACGGTTGCACCACCTGCATTGGAAACACTGGCCCACTACTTGACGGTGTGTCCGACGCAGTTAATGAACATGACCTTTCAGTGGTTTCAGTGCTGTCGGGAAACCGTAACTTTGAAGGTCGCATTCACCCAGACGTGAAGCAGAACTTCCTTGCGTCTCCTCCACTAGTCGTGGCCTACTCACTCGCTGGAACAGTTGACATTGACCTCAATACAGAACCGCTCGGCACCGGATCAAACGGTCAGCCAGTATTTCTAAAAGACGTCTGGCCAACTGACGCAGATGTTGCCGCAGCAGTTCGTGCATCACTGACTCCCCAGATGTTCGAAGAGCGTTACGCCAGTGCCTTCAGTGGTGACGAGCGTTGGCAGGGTGTTCCTGCAACGAACGCTGTGACCTACGCATGGGACAGTTCATCAACCTACGTGAAGCTTTCGCCATTCTTTGATGGACTCTCAATGCAGCCTGGTGTTGTTTCAGACTTCACTGGCATTCGCGTTCTAGCAAAACTCGGTGACTCAGTAACCACTGACCACATCTCACCCGCTGGAAACATTCGCGCCAACGTGCCTGGTGGTCTCTACCTCACCGAGAAGGGCGTAAAGGCTCAGGACTTCAACAGTTATGGAACGCGACGTGGAAACCATGAAGTGATGATGCGCGGAACGTTCGCGAACATTCGTCTTCGCAACCAAGTCGCACCCGGTACTGAAGGTGGCATCACAATCAAGTTCCCAGAGAACGAAGAGATGTTCATCTACGACGCTTCGATGCTTTACCAAGAAGAGGGCACTCCCCTCATGATTATTGGTGGCAAGGAATACGGAAGTGGATCAAGCCGTGAC
>DAIQPM010000112.1:0-2808 GCA_036787355.1 Acidimicrobiales bacterium | reverse complement strand
GCAGCGAATCGACTTCATGATTTCAGGACGCAACAACCTATCAAAGTCCGAAATCGTTCTCGTCGAACTCAAGCAATGGGATCAAGTTGAAGGCTCCGGGCTTCGCGACCATGTGCGTACGTATCTCAATGGCGGAATCCGAGATGTGAATCATCCCAGCTATCAAGCGTGGTCTTACAGCCGACTTCTTTGCGATTTTTACGAATATGTTTCGAGCGACCCAATTGGTGTTACTCCAACCGTCTATCTGCACAATTTACGCAATAGTTCTGTTGTCAAAGACAAGGAATACGCAGACTTGTTGACGAAGGCACCCTTATTTCTCGCCAGTGAGCGCACGTCCCTCCAGTCGTTCATTGCAGGCAAGATCCAACGGGGTGACAGTGGCGACGTTCTCCGCCGAGTGGAATCGAGCCCAATTCACGCCTCAAAACAATTGGTTGAGGCGTTAGAAGCCATGCTCCGTGGCAATGACGAATTTGTTCTGATTGATGAGCAAAAAACTGCGTTTGAGACTATTCGGTCACTGATTTCTGACGTCTCGACTCAAGAGAAATCTGTCGTGATTGTCAAAGGTGGGCCAGGAACCGGCAAGTCGGTCATTGCGGTAAACGCGCTGGTCGATGCCCTAAAACAAGGTCTGAATGCCCGCTACGTGACCAAGAATGCAGCCCCACGAGCCGTGTATCAGGCAAAACTCAAGGGGAAGCGATTGGATGTTGCGACAGGTAACCTTTTTGTCAGTTCGGATTCATTCCACAATAAACAACCTGACTCATAAGACGTGCTGATTGTTGACGAAGCTCATCGACTCGTAGAAAAATCTGGTCTCTATCGCAATCTTGGTGAAAACCAAATTCGAGAGGTGATTCAAGCCGCAAGAGTCAATGTGTTTTTCGCCGACGAAAGCCAGCTCGTAACCTGGCGAGACATTGGGTCGCTCGAAAATATTCGTGCAACCTCAGTTGCGAGCGGTGCGGCGGTGAAGGAATTAGAACTTTCTGCACAGTTCCGGTGTGCTGGGTCTACCGACTACCTTGACTGGCTCGACTGGACCCTCGGGCTTGGTGGGAACAGTTCTGCCTCGCTAAAGAATTCTGAATACGACCTGCGCCTCTTTGACTCCCCAAGTGAAATGCGTGACTTTATCGTGACGCAAAACGCCCATAACAATAAGTCGAGATTATTAGCAGGGTATTGCTGGGACTGGCAGAGTAAGAAAGATTCCTCACGAGACGACATCGTGTTCCCAGAGTTCGATTTCTCAATGAAGTGGAATCTAACTTCCGACGGCTCTGAATGGATGATTTCCAGCAAGTCGGTGAACGAGATTGGCTGCATCCACACATGTCAGGGCCTCGAAGGTGACTACTTCGGCGTGATTATCGGCCCTGATCTTGAAGTTGTCGATGGGAGATTAAGGGGCAATCCTCTCAATCGCTCAAAGCACGATAAGTCGCTCCAAGGCTTTAAAAATGCCTTTGAGGCGAACCCAGCGGCAGCCCTTGACCGCGCGGATCGACTAATCCGAAACACCTACAGAACTCTGTTGACTCGGGGAATGCTCGGCACAGGAATTTATTGCACCAATCCTGACGTAGCGGCTTTCTTCAGACAGAGGATTTAGCTCATAACTTTGGTTTGGAGATTACGAGGAAACGCATCAGCGGATCTGTTGATTTGACTTATTGGAAACTCGGCAACTGTGAGGCATTACGCCGCTCTGCCAATGAAGGAGCTATGGCGTCCTTGGCACTCATAATTGGCTCACCAGTGAGTGGCCACGGAACACCAATCTCTGGGTCCAGTGGATTGATTTCGAGTTCATTAGGTGCGTCATATGGAGACGAGAGTAGGTAGGCGAGCGCGCCCACTTCTGACGTGACGCAGAATCCGTGGGCGACGCCTGCAGGCAGTAATACCGACTTGCCCTCATTCGCAGCCAGGGAAACAACAACGAGCTGACCAAAAGTTGGCGATCCTTCGCGAATGTCAAAGATGACATCGTCGAGGGTGCCGTGTGCGCAGGTCACAACTTTGGCCTGGCCACGAGGTGAAACTGAATAGTGGAGTCCGCGAACAACATTCTGTGAAGAAACCGAGAAATTGGCCTGCTCTACGTTGAACGTCACACCAGCCGCCGCAAAGTCCGGTAGCTTAAACCACTCGCGGAAGAGACCACGGTCGTCACCAAAGACGCCCGACTCCAGAATGAAGCAACCGTCAATGGCCGTCTCAATTAACTTCACTTGGCTTCCTTCAGGGGACGCCACCAGTCCTCGTTGTCTACGTACCACTGGACGACGTCGCGGAGACCCTGTTCGAAAGGCACCTGTGGGGTGTAACCGAGCTCGTTACGGATCTTGCCGCAGTCGACGGAGTAGCGACGGTCGTGACCCAGGCGGTCCGCCACGGGCTCAATGCTCGACTCGTTCTTGCCCATCAACGCCAGGATCTGGTAGGTGAGTTCCTTGTTGGTGAGTTCGGTACCGCCACCGATGTTGTAGATCTCGCCGGCGCGGCCACCGCCCAACACGAGCAAGATGCCGCGGCAGTGGTCGTCAACGTGGAGCCAGTCGCGAATGTTCTGCCCGTCACCGTAGAGGGGTACCTTGTAGCCGTCCATCAGGTTGGTCACGAACAAGGGAATGACCTTTTCAGGGAACTGTCGGGGGCCGTAGTTGTTCGAGCAGCGCGTCACGTTCACGTGGAGACCATACGTGCGGTGGTAGGCCAGGGCCGCCAAGTCCGAACCGGCCTTCGACGACGAATACGGCGAGTTGGGCTCGAGGATGTGGTCTTCCTTCC
>DAIQPM010000029.1:0-14677 GCA_036787355.1 Acidimicrobiales bacterium | reverse complement strand
AAGGGCCTATTTCCGCGGGCAATGCGTCGCTCGTTTTCCAGAGCAAATTGTCGCTGCTAACTGGGATTCACTGGTCTTTGACCTGGGTGAAGGACCGCTTCAGAGGGTTCCAATGCTTGATCCTTTGAGAGGTACAGCAGAGCTCACCCAGGACTTGCTAGAAAAGAATCCAGCAGCAAGTGCACTCCTTAAGGCAATGAACGGGTAGAAAAGAACTATGAGCGAACAAGAACGAATCCAAAAACAAAAGACCGAGCGAGCCAGCACCGAACAAGCCGTAGTCAACGTCGACACCACCAAGAGTGACCAGTTGAAGAACGACCTTGATGACCTTCTCGACGAAATTGATGAAGTCCTAGAAGAGAACGCTGAGGAGTTCGTTCGTAATTACGTTCAAAAGGGCGGGGAGTAGTAATGGGCCTTCCGCTGTTTAGTGCGCAGGACGATCCAGGTCCCGACTTTTATAGATTCGCAAAAACCACGGGGATTAGTGCACCTCAGTCTTTTGACGCTACAGATCTTCCACACGCAACGACCGTTATTGCCGTTCGTTACATCGGTGGAGTTGTCATGGTGGGAGACCGCCAAGCAACTGGTCACTACATTGCGAGTCGAGACATCCGAAAGATTGAAGCGGCAGACCGATTTACAGCAATTGCAATCTCAGGCTCGGCGGCACGGGGCATTGAATTCATCAAACTTGCGCAACTTTCGTTCGAGCACTACGAGAAGATGACCGATACGTCACTCAGCCTCGAAGGTAAAGCGAACTACCTGTCACCAATTATTCAGAACAACAACCTCACAACTCCGCTGACCGTGATGCCGCTACTCGCTGGATGGGACACCAGCCACAAGGTAGGACGCATCTTTGAGTTCGACGGAGCTGGTGGTTGTTACGAGAGATCAGATTTCGCGACGATTGGATCCGGATCTCCATTCGCAGAGAGTGCACTGCGCCTTGGATTCAGGAGCGACCTAGACCTCGAAGCCGCCCTTGAACTCGGTGCTCTCGCTCTTTACGAAGCGGGCGACAACGACCCAAGTACTGGTGGGCCTGATTTCGTACGCGGGCTGTTTCCAATGATGGTGATCATCAATGAAGACGGCTTCCAAGAAGTAGCGGTTGATGCAGTTGCTGCTCGTTTCAAAACCATTAATGACCGTCGAACTACTTCAGGTGGCATTGCTGGAGGAACACTTCGATGAGTAATTACTTCTACGTCAATCCAGAGCAGTTAACAAAAGACCGTGCTGAGTTTGCCCAAAAGGGAATTGCCAGAGGCCGTTCAATTGTTGCCGCGATATATGAAACCGGCGTCGTGATGGTTGCTGAGAATCCTTCGGCGTCACTCAACAAGATCTCTGAAGTGTATGACCGTCTAGCTTTCGCTGGAGTTGGAAAATACAACGAATTCGACCGCTTGAAAGAGGCCGGTATCCGCTGGGCCGATGGCACTGGCTACACCTACTCACGTGAAGATGTTGATGCAAGAGCACTCGCAAACTACTTTGCGCAGTATCTCGGTCAAGTCTTCTCTGAAGGCCAAAAACCTCTCGAAGTAGAGGTTTTGGTTGCCCAACTCGGCAACAACATTCGTCCAACCAAGTTGTACAGAGTTGGCTACGAAGGAACGATCACCGATGAGCCAATGTTCGCAGTGCTTGGTGGTGACGCCGAGACCATCAAGGGTCGATTTGCAGCCAGCGAAACTGAACTCAAACCACTGTCTCAAACACTGAAGGACTGCGTCAATGCAATCTCTGGCCCTGAGCGAACAATTCCGGTGTCGGACCTAGAAGCGTGCATTCTCGAAGATCGTGGTGCGCGTCGAACCTTTATTCGACTTAATGATGAACAAGTGAGCGAACTCCTCGGTTAACAGAACAGCGAGAGAGGACACCGCATGCTTCGACGAATCTATGGAATTGAAACAGAGTTCGGTGTCACTTTCACACTTCGCGGCCAGCGACGACTCAGCCCAGATGAAGTATCGAGATTCCTGTTTAGAAAAGTCGTGGCGTGGGGAAGATCTTCGAACGTCTTTCTTGAGAACGGAAGTCGTCTTTATCTAGACGTTGGATCGCACCCAGAATTTGCCAGTGCCGAGTGTGATTCACTTCACGATGTTGTGGCCCAAGATAAGGCGGGCGAAATGATTCTCCGAGAGCTTGTCGATTACGCCCAGCAACAGCTCGACGACGAAGGAATCCGCGGAGAAATTTTCCTCTTCAAAAACAACACTGATTCCACGGGCAACTCCTACGGTTGTCACGAAAATTATTGCATCGAACGAATTGAAGACCTCACACGTCTTGAACAAGTCTTCATTCCATATTTGATCAGCCGACAAATC
This sequence comes from Acidimicrobiales bacterium, assembly GCA_036787355.1. GTDB lineage: Bacteria > Actinomycetota > Acidimicrobiia > Acidimicrobiales > RAAP-2 > RAAP-2. The sequence goes on along the minus strand of DAIQPM010000029.1, from coordinate 12,320 downwards.
TTTACTGGAGCTGGCAAGGTTGTTACCAACGCCAAGGGCTCGAAGTACTCAATGAGTCAGCGAGCTGAGCACATCTGGGAGGCAATTTCTTCTGCCACCACCAGAAGTCGCCCAATAATCAACACCAGGGATGAGCCCCATGCCGATGCGGAGCGTTTTCGTCGACTTCACGTGATTGTTGGCGACTCCAACATGAGCGAGTTCGCCACGTACCTAAAGGTTGGAACAGCAGCAGTCGTGCTCGCGATGATTGAAGATAAGCAGACTGTGCTTCGTGATTACAACATGGCTTCTCCAATAAACGCCTTGAGAGACATTTCCTATGACCTATGGAGCAAAGAGCCAGTGAAACTCGTCAATGGTCGAGACATGACCGCACTCGAGATTCAAGAAGATCTTTGCGAGAGAGCAGAGGCTTTCGTCCAGAGCCATGATGAACTTCCAGAAGATCAAAAGTTCGCCGTTCAACTTTGGCGTGAAGTTATTGAGCAATATCGAAGCGACCCGATGCTGCTGAGTGATCGAGTTGATTGGATTGCCAAGCTTCAAATCATTGAACGAGAGCAAGAACGTTCACACATCCAGCTCGATGATTCCAAAATTGCTCTGATCGATCTTCTGTATCACGACACGAATGTTGAGAAGGGCCTCTACTACCGCCGCCAGGCAAGAGATCACTTCACACGCATGGTGAGCGATGAGGACATCAAGGCCGCCACAACGACGCCGCCAGCGACAACGCGTGCTCACATGAGAGGAACGTTCATTAAAGCTGCAAAAGAGTGGCGTCGTGATTACACGGTTGACTGGGTGCATCTGAAGTTAAATGACGAAATGCAACGGACAGTTTTATTGAAAGACCCCTTCAAGAGCACAGACGATCGGTTCAGGAAACTGATTTCCTCACTGGAGCGTCACGACTAACCTTGTCATGTGACTGACGAGGACAACTCAAACAAAGAAATCGACATTAACGATTTCGACTGGTCACCTTACGTTTCCTCATTCGCCGACGAATACACCGGTATGGGCTTCACGCAGTCTGAAGAGGACCTCAAACGCCAGAAGAGGGCTAGAGGTAGACGCAGAAGACAACGGGCCGGAATCGAGTGGGTCGTAATAATTGCGATTGCCCTGACAGTGTCCGCTGTTGCCCGTGTGTTTATCTTCCAGACCTATTACATTCCTTCAGCATCTATGGAGCCGACGCTTCAAATTGGTGATCGAATTATCGTTGACAAACTAAGTGTGAAACTCGGAACTGTAAATACTGGCGACATAATCGTGTTTAAGGCACCAGCGACAGTTGCAACGGAATGTGGTGACGCGGTTTCTGATCTGGTGAAGCGAGTTGTTGCTGTGCCGGGGGACAAGGTTTCTTCAAAGGGAAACACAATTCTTGTTAACGGAGTTGCCCTAAAGGAAAACTGGCCACACAATGAGCCACTCGGTTCACGCGTAATTGAAAAGCAAGTCGTGCCAGCAAATTCTTACTTCGTCATTGGTGACAATCACCCCGACTCTTGTGACAGCCGGTACTGGGGATATGTGCCCCGAGCGAACATCATCGGCAAGGTATTTGTCAGAATTTGGCCATTTTCTCGGCTCCAATGGTTCTAGGGGTAGGTCAGGTCCATCGCCCTACAATGGCTAGGTGTTCGATTTAAGCCCAATCAAATTAATTGTCATAATCGCTGTGGCACTCCTGTTGCTGGGGCCAGACAAACTCCCTGAAGTCGCCGCAAAGCTTGGTTCGGCCTGGTCCTCACTCAAGAACATTCAAAAGAAAATTGAATCAGAAGTGAGAGAAGTCGTTCCAGACCTTCCTAGCGCTGGCGAAATTGCTCGTTTCGCTCGAAACCCTGTCAACATGTTGAACAAACTTGCCGAACAATCTGAAGAAAAAACTATGACGGCAAAAATCGTTGCTGACTTAGAAGCCAAAAAGGAAGCCGGCATTGAAATACCGGAACCGTACTCAGACGTCATACTTCCGCCGGCAGACCTAACTCCAGCTCCAGACACCACCTTGATTGAAAATGTTCCGCTCTCTAACGATCCATCGATGAACTAACTATGAGCAGATTCAGTAAAGCCGCAACAGGCATGACACTTGGCGAACATCTCTCTGAGGCGAGACACCGTTTTTTTGTAACCACCGCAAGTGTCTTCGTTTTTGGAGTGATTTCATTCCTGTTGTATGCACCCATCCTCAGATGGTTGCAGCACCCGTACTGCGCAATCAGTGTCAGTCAGTGTAAATTTCTAGTTACCAATCCGCTAGACGGCCTATCGCTTCGAATCAAAATCTCTGTTTACGGCGGAATTGTTTTCTCACTACCAGTAATTTTCTGGCAAATCTGGCGATTCATCAACCCTGGTCTGAAAAAGAATGAAAAGAAATACATCATTCCTTTCGTGATTGCCGCTGTGATCTTTTTCATAATCGGAATGATTGTGGCGTATCTAAGTTTCGGACATGCACTGGCCTTCCTACAAGCAGTGGGAGGGAACACGCTAATAACCGAGTACAACCCGAATCAGTACTTGTCATTGCTGACCCTCATGCTGTTTGCATTCGGTCTCACGTTCGAATTTCCGGTGCTTCTCGTTGCACTCCAGCTAGCTGGCGCAGTTACGCCCAAGGCGCTGCTTCGCAACTGGCGTTATGCCTGCATCGGCATCACTATTGCGTCAGCGGTCTTCACTCCGAGCGGTGATCCACTTTCGATGTGTGCGCTAGCCGTTCCTCTTGTCGTTTTTTACTTCGGCGCTATTGGTGTTGGCAAGATCTGTAGGAAATGAACACCGGCGATTACCGGAGCAGGTTCATAGATGGACTTGGCTTCGGACCAGACCATTTTCAACTGAACGCGATCGAGGCGATTGACCAGAACGTCAATGTCCTCGTGAGCGCACCTACTGGCGCTGGCAAAACGCTAATTGCTAATTACGCAATTGGAAAAGTCCTCGAACGAGGTGAGCGGGCTTTCTACACAACACCACTTAAGGCTCTCTCGAACCAGAAGTTTCACGAGCTCTCCAAGCTCTTCGGCAAAGACCGCGTAGGACTCCTCACCGGAGACACCTCAATCAATCGCAATGCCGACATCATTGTTATGACCACAGAAGTGCTCAGAAATATGTTGCTCACTGAGTCAACGCAAATAATGACCCTCGGCCTAGTGGTTCTCGACGAAGTTCACTATCTCCAGGATCAGTTTCGTGGAGGAGTCTGGGAGGAAGTAATTATTCTCACGCCTCAGCCAGTGCGGTTCGTAGCTCTTTCAGCCACTATCGGTAACGCTGCATTCGTGGGTGAGTGGTTTGAATCAGTCAGAGGTCCGACGTCAGTGATTATTGAGAAGACTCGACCAATCGAGCTTCACAATCACTTCGCAATTGTTCGCCGCGGTCAGCCTTACGCTGAGATCTCGGATCTCCTCAATGAAGGCAAGCTTTCTGACGAAGCGAAAAAAGTCGACAACATGATGAAGAACACCCGTCGTTTCCGACCCGGGCCTAAATGGAAGGGGCCGAAGTCATCAGCACCGCCACCGCCATTTAGAGCTCCACGGCGAAGTGAACTATTGCACACCCTCGAACTCGAAGGGCTTCTTCCGGTGATTGTGTTCATTTTCTCCAGAGCGGCCTGTGACGACGCGGTCAGTCAAATCAGACGTGATGGTCTCTTATTCACAACTCCAGACCAGCGACGCGAAATTGAAGACATCGCTCGAGCACGCCTTCAGAATTTCAGTGAAGACGACCTAAAGGCACTCGATTACGACGAATTTGTCGACTGCCTACGACGAGGCATTAGCGCTCACCACGCAGGTATGGTCCCAGCTTTTCGAGAAATCGTGGAAAAATGTTTCGAGGAAGGACTACTCGCCGTCGTCTTCGCTACAGAAACACTCGCACTCGGTGTGAACATGCCGGCACGTTCCGTTGCGCTCGAAAGATTCACTAAGTACTCAGACTCTGGGCGCAAGTTCCTCACGAGTGGTGAGTTCTCTCAGATGACTGGACGAGCAGGTCGACGTGGACTCGACGACGAAGGTCACGCAATCGTGTGCTTCACTAACGAGGTTGAGTTCCATGATGTTGGAAGGGTTGCGCTGGCACCGCCTTCAGATCTCCACTCTTCATTTAGACCTACCTATAACTTCACGGCGAATCTGATTAATCACTTTGAATTTGAAACTGCTCTAGAAGTCGTGCAGTGTTCGTACGCTCAGTTCGAAACCGATCGCCGTGCGACCCCGTCCAAGAGGCCGTTGGGCGATCAGATGGTTGCACGACACAAGGTGCTGGAAGAGCTTGGCTACACCGATGGATGGAAACTCAATGCTCAAGGACAATTGTTGCGTTCGATTTACCACGAGTGCGACCTTCTGATTGCCGAGTCAATTACGAGTGGTGTGTTTGAAGACTTAGAGCCGGCTCAGCTTGCGGGTTTGCTTTCTTGCTTCGTGTTCGAGTCAAAGCGTTCGACGAGGGCGCCTCACGCTGGCAAGAACGTAACAACGAAGAAAAAGAGCATTAACGACCGTCTTGGTAGCGAACGCCGTGCCAACATCACTGATCGACTTCACGAAATTCATACAACTAACGCATTGATTAGAGAAGTTGAAGAGCGTTACAAAGTTCCTCACACCAAGGAGCCAGACGGCAAGTTTGCGACAACGATTACGGCATGGGCGAGGGGATCTTCTCTCAGCGTCGTACTTGACCTTGCCGACGCCGAAATTGGCCAAACGTCACCTGGTGACTTCGTTAGAAATGCCAAGCAGGTGGCTGACCTTTGCGAGCAGTTGGCCCGTATGAGCAACCTCACGGCGGTAGCTGATGTGGCCGCTGAAGCGCGTGATTATGTGCTGAGAAGCGTTGTTGCTGGCGCTTCTAGTGTCCACCCTTAAGGGGACTTTGCGCTCTAATCTTTTCTATCCATGCACTCTTATGCCGTTGAAGAATTCACAGAAGAAGAAGCCACAATCCTTCGCCGGTATTTCACAAATCTAGAGTCTCCGGTCTTCGCCCTAGTAAACCTCCCAGAGGTTGTTAAAGGTGCCTTATTTGCTCGTTATTCACGCAGCACAAAGAGTCTCCGTAGATTGTTCCTCGACGAGTTCATTGGCGATTTAGACCTCACCGGCGACATTGGCATTGATGCCACCATTGGACTTGATAAGGCTGAAAGTCTCTACGAAAAGATCTTCTTCGAATACGGTGACGACTCCGTCGCACAACTTGGTGGAGTTCACCTCGCGTGCGAGCAAGCAAGCAACGTTTTGACGAAGGTTCTTGAATGGGGAAGGCTCATGAGTTACCTCGAGCAATCGACCCGTTACCTCGGTTATGACAAGCGTCTAAGCAACGGTCACTACCGCTACTACCGAGACCACGATGTCACCATGTCGTCTTTTGGAGCTCGCTACGTAGGCGAGATGGACCGAATGTTCGACACCTACGCCGAATTACTCCCACAACTGGTTGAGTTCCTAACTAAAAAATTCCCAAAGACTGCAGAAGATACCGACTTTGTTTACCGACAAGCAATTCGTGCAAAAGCACTTGATGCTGTTCGAGGACTTCTTCCAGCGTCAGCAATTTCGAATCTCGGAATCTACGCATCAGGACAAGCATACGAATCGCTGCTGCTTCGAATGAGAGCTCATCCGCTTCCAGAAGTTCGTGACTACTCAAAGCTCATGATGGATGAACTCGTAAAGGTGATTCCTTCATTCCTGAAGAGAGTAAACATTGCAGAACGTGGTGTTGCATGGACGACCTACTTGGCTGAAACCAAGGGTGCGACCAAAGAGCTCATCGCTTCAATGTGGAATGACATCGAAGCCGAACCAGGCGAACATGTTCGTCTTGCCGCTTACGACAAGGATGGCGAATCAAAGATTCTTGAAGCAATCGTTTTCGCGAACTCGACAATGTCCCAAGAAGAAGCATCTAAGCGCGTTGGTGCAATGAATTCTGGCGATCGCTCAAAGTTGATCGCAACCTACGTAGGTGATCGCAAGAACCGTCGTCACCGCCCAGGTCGCGCCTTCGAGTCAACGATGTACCGATTCGAACTAGTTACTGATTACGGCGCCTTTAGAGATCTTCAGCGTCACCGACTACTCACCATTGAATGGCAACCCCTCACAGTTGAGCTCGGTTTCGATGTTCCAGACATAATTGAGGAGGCAGGGCTCACAGAACCCTTTGTAGCGTCCCTAGAACGCTCAGCAAGCCTCTATTACGACATGCGAGAGCAGTTCCCTGAACAAGCGCAGTACTGCGTCGCACTGGCTTTCAGAATCAGATACGTCATGGAAATGAACGCCAGAGAAGCAATGCACCTCATTGAGCTTCGCTCCGGACCCCAGGGTCACCCGAGCTACCGAAGGGTCGCTCACGAGATGGCGAGGCTCATTCGTGAAGAGGCGGGACACGCTGCAATTGCAGACTCAATGAGTTACGTAGATTTCTCTGATACTGACCTAGAACGACTTGAAGCAGAGCGAAATGCAGAAAGAAAACGCTCAAATTCCTAAAAAATCCAAGTATTAGGGATTTTTAAGCGAATTGACATGTAATCAGCACTTTTACGACCTACACTGCCAACGCTACAAATAAAGAGTAATAAAGGGAATTTATGTCCGATGACGGAGAAGATGAAGTATTCGACGAAGGCGAACTAGCCGACGGTTTCGAAGAAGAGATCATCGAAGAAGGCGCTGAGCTCGAGGACGGCGATGTTCTCGCAGTCGACGAAGACTCAGACGAAGAAGACGAAGTAGCAATCGAAGAGGAGAGTGCGGTTCCGGCTGTCCCTGAGGAAATTGAAGATGTCGCTGATGAAGCCGACGTCGAACTGGCTCTTGACGAAGTTCTCGCTGAAACCATTCGCCGAGACACCACACCTGAAGACGACGATGAGGCACCAACCACTGAGGTTGATCCGACGCTGGACCCGAGCGAAATCCTGCTGCCTAAGCAAGATGACGAATTCCGCTGCAAGTCATGTCGACTTCTGAAGAAGATGTCTCAGTTGGCTGACAAGCAGAAGACTCTTTGCCGCGACTGCGTCTGATCGAGATTGCATGTCGGTCGCTCTGAGTTCAACTGTGACTCCAGAGATCGAAGCCCTTTGGAGCGAATCTCTCGATGGCATCGAGGACGCCAGGGGTGCTGTCGAGCTCATGGCTCAAATGAGCAACGGACTAAGTAGTAGCGAACTGCTCAAGCTAAGCGTTGCTAATGGTGAACTCTGGCTCGAAGAATCTGGAGCTGGCTTTGCGCTTTGTCGTGATTCGGTGATTCTTGGAATCTACGTTCGACCAGCTAATCGCAGAAACGGAATAGCAAAGCAGATGATTACTGAGATGATCAGTCGCGCTGGAGCTGTTGATGGCTTCGCACTTCCAGGAGATAGGGCGACTAAGTCGCTCTACGAATCGATTGGCTGGAAAGCTCGTTTACTTACGATGCGCGGCGATTAGACGGACGTCGTGGCGCGCGTGATGGCGGTGGTGGCGGAGGAACTGGCATTCCGAGAAGCTTCGCTAGCTCAGGAATAGCACCAGCGTTCTTAATCGCAAGAGCCTTGCTCACTTCGTTTGCTGGGATTCCAACTGGCTTGATGTTGCGACGAATTGAAGTGTCAACGGCCAGCGTCACGATTTCATTCCATGCGGCTGGGTCAAGTTCAGCAGTAAGTGCTTCAGAAGTCATGGTGACAACCTTGGCGGCCATCTCAGCAGTTACGCGAGTTGACATGTCTGGTGGGCGAGCCACCAAGCGAAGCGTCTCAGCAACGTTCTTAGAGTTAAGTGCAGTTTCGAGCTTTTCGTTCCACACAGTGCGAAGGTGATCGACCTTTGAAGTTAGAGCAGTCTGAAGTTCCTTTAACTGCAGGCGACCTTCGTCGTCAAGTGAAACAGTCTTTGCTGAAGTAACAACGGCACGAAGGTCGCGAAGACGTAGTTCACGTCCTGCTCCAATGGCGCCAGCTGCCTTGTCCTTCCAAAGAGCAAGGTTTGTCTTGCCAAGAAGTTCTTCTGCAATGCGGTCAATGGTCTCAGCATCAATTGTTGGGCGACCCTGAGCTGTGGCGTTCTTGTTTTGTTCTGCGACAGCAGACCTCACTGCGGGCATTCCACCACGAAGCAATTGTTCTGCGACTGGTAGTTGCTCTGGAGAAAGGGTTGCTAGAAGTGCGTTTCGGTAGATAGTCGTAATTGGAGCAACAACAGGTCCACCAGTGCGAGCACCAGATGGGCGAGCCGGACGATCAGAGCGAGCTGGTCGTTCTGTACGCGGTCCGCGCTCAGACTTTTCACCAGTTGGTGCGCCACCGCGGTCTTTTGAACCAGGACGACTTGGTGAGCGCTTCGAATCCTTGCGGTCACCTTCACGACGTTCACCGTCACGACGTCCCCCGCGACCCTTCGGTGCGTAGGTAACAACAACGTCAGGACCGGTATTTTCTTTAACGATTATTTCAAGACGTTCTTTACGTGGGTCGAGTGGGGAAGCAGTCTTGGGAGGAAGTATGGCAATAACTTCGATGCCGTCCATGTAATTTTCCACGTCGGCACGGTAAACGTTGCCGACAACGGCTCCGCCTTGAACCAATGCTGCGCTGAGCGTGCCCTTAGGGAGTTTTGCCCCAGCAGCACGCCATGTTGCTACGTCACCATTAAGGCTCGTAATTTCGATCTCTATACGTCTTGACACAGAGATAAATCTTAGTCGCTCCAAGGGCTAGCGAATTTTCAGCCGCTATTTATTCTTTTATTAATCTTTCCTCCTAAGGTAGAACCCATGAGCGACGAAACTCCAAGCCAGCAACCAGACGAGCGCACCCTCGCTGAGATTCTGAGAGATGTTGTTGAGAAGTCAGCAACCGAACCAGTCCTCGCCCAGGCACCAGCTGCTCCAACGCCTGCACCAGCGCCAGCAAGGGTAATTGTGGATGAGGTCCCACTTGCTTCACAAAAGGCCGGTCCTAAGTCAATTTTGTCGAGTCGAATAGGTCTACTCCTCGTAGCAGGACTTATTGGTGGACTCGCTGGTCACTACGCATCGGCAAGCTCATCGTCTGGAAACGGGCTCACGATTCAGTCTGTAACCAATTCACCAGGTGCAGCGACTCTTCCAAATGGCCAAAGCATCCCGAAGTTGGTTCAGCGTCTTCTTCCGAGTGTTGTGTCAATTGATGTCACTGGTGCAGCAGGTGAAGATCAAGGCACTGGCATGATTATTTCATCTACGGGTCTCGTCATCACCAACAATCACGTGATTGCCTCTGCGACATCTGGCGGGTCAATAACCGTAACTCGCTCTGGCACAACGAAGAAGCTTCCAGCTACGTTGATTGGAACAAATCCAATAAATGATGTGGCGCTAATAAGAATCAACAACATTTCCGGACTGCCGACTGTTGCATTTGGAAATTCGCAGCAACTCAGTGTGGGTGACGCAGTTGTTGCTATTGGAAATGCTCTCGGCCTAGCCGCAGGAACACCTACCGTCACTACAGGAATTGTTTCTGCGCTTGGACGCACTGTGACAGCCTCATCCAGTGCTTCAACAGAAACACTGAATGACATGATTCAAACAGACGCCGCAATTAATCCAGGAAACTCAGGGGGACCGCTTCTTGACTCCTCTGGCAACGTTATTGGAATGAACACCGCAGTTGCAGGAACGCTGCCAGATGGTTCATCAGCTCAGAACATTGGTTTCGCAATTCCTGCGGCCACCATCCAGTCGCTCCTTAAGTCACTACTTGCCGGACAGACAGTTGTTAATCACGGCGCATACATGGGCATCGAAATGGAATCTCTAACTCCATCGCTCCAGCAACAATATGGATTCTCAGTAGCTAGTGGCGCCGTCATCATGAGTGTGATTTCTGGAACCCCCGCAGCATCTGCAGGACTCTTGCAGGGCGACATCATTGTTGGTATCAACGGCACCACAATTGGTGGGGGAGCGGACGTCCAGCAAGTGATTTCTTCTCATCACCCAGGCGACGTGATCACGATTTCGATTGTTCGTGGCACCAAGCATCTCAATATCAAACTGACGCTCGGAACTAAGCCAATCAATTAAGCGGTAGTAGCGATTCCACCGTCAACAGGAATGATTGCTCCAGTTATGTAGCTTGATGCCTTCGATGACAGGAAGATTGCTGTCCCTGCCATATCAGAAGGTTGTCCGATTCGCTTCATTGGTGCGTTGCCAGCAATCTGATCACCGAAAGCCTTCAGCGTTGCCGCCATCATCTTTGACTCAAATGGGCCAGGTGCGATTGCATTCACTGTGACGTTTGGCGCCATGGCCTTTGCGAGGTGGCGAGTCATTTGATGAACTGCAGCCTTTGATGCGGAGTAGGCGAATGTCTCCATGATTGGAACATGAATTCCGTCAATCGATCCAATGTTGATGATGCGAGCAGGTGACCCCGGCTTCGCAGCCTTTTCAAGAAGAGGTCGGAGAAACTTCGAAAGGTGAAAGACACCCTTCACGTTGATTGAGAGAACTCGCTCGAACGATGCTTCATCAGTTTCAGCCATTGGTGCACCCCAGGTGGCACCAGCGTTGTTTACGAGTACATCCAAGTGGTCCTCGCGCTTGGCAATCTCTTCAGCGAGACGCTTGCACTCTTCTTCAGAGGAGAGGTCGGCGGGAATAGAGATGCATGTACCGATTTTTGAAAGTTCTGCCGCGAGGTCGTCGCACGCCTGCGCCTTACGAGCTGAGATGTACACCTTCGCTCCAGCATTAATAAAACCGGTTGCGATCATTTCGCCAATGCCGCGAGATCCGCCAGTTACGAGTACAACCTTGCCTGAGACATCAAAAAGATTTTCCATAGGCTCAGTGTAGAGGGGAGTGACCACCTACTTTTGAGAACGATTGGTAGGCTCTGAATCATGAAGAAATCTCTAAAAGCGGTCATGGCGAGTGTGGCACTGGCACCACTTCTAGTTTCAGTTATCGGAACTGGGGTAGAGGCGGCAATGTACAACCCACCAGCAAGCAACGTCACCGCGACGCAGATCTGCATCACCAAAATTGACACAGCAACGGGGACACCGACTCCAGCGAACAAGTGTCTCTATTTCAATGTCAAGTTGACCTGGTCAGCGCCGAAGGGATATTCGGGTATCAGCGGCTATCAAATCTTCTTTGAAAAGAAAGGTCAGTCACTCGCGCCGATTCAGGTTGGCAAAGTTCTGACGTATACGGTCACTCACGTAGCTGTCGGAACCTACATAGCCAACATCAGCGCCCGTGGCACCAAGGGAACGAGCATGCCGCCAATGGCTTCTATGGGTACAGCAACAATCACTGTGCATCCATGGATGTAACTGAGGCCAAAATCGCCACTCGAGGTCTAGGAAGTTCAGGTCGAAGTTCGCTGGCAATCACGAGAGCTTCATCTGGATCAAACGCCATAACGAGCTCTTGAAACATCCCTTTGTAGAAGTCACCCCAGATGACTCGAAAGAGGACGCGTTCAGCACTAGACACGAAACAACAGTATCTGACGTATTTAGGTATAAAGCCGATAATGTACGTTATGTAAAGTTGTAAATGTACTGAAATAAAGGGACATTCAGACCTTTTTGCATAACGCTTCCCTGACTTCCTTCCAAGTAGTTTTAGAACGCAATGAATACTCGACGCGCAGTTACTCCGAAGATGTTTTTGACTTCGATTTCTGTCGTGGCTCTTGGCGGCTTCTTCGGAACAATTATTCGAGACGTTTTAATGAAGCTCCAGCCAGCTGCAAACCAGTCAACGTGGGTCTCACATATCCCCTGGGTTCTCGCCGCGATCAATCTGTCAGGGATCTATCTGGCCACCAGACTTCTCGTTGGACCACTTAGAGACAATCATTTTGATAATCCCATGCGATTACTACTAATCACTGGGCTACTGGGTGGGTACACGTCCTATTCGGCGATTTTCGTCACTTTGTCAGGTATCTGGCACCTGAGTGTGTCGGCCGCATTTTTAACCTTCTCCTGCCTGTTCGTTTTGAGCCTTTTTTCTGGATGGCTCGGACTTAAGGGGGCGAGGGAATGATTCTGTTCCTTATCGGAATTTTCGGAGCCCTCGGATGCGTTGTTCGCTTCCTGATGGAGTTCGCAGTGCGCCTACGTCACCCGACGCAGCGTCCAATTGGAACGGTAGCGGCAAATGTCATCGGAACTGGAATTGCTGGATGGGCCACCTACAAGCTGACTGGAACATCAGATGCTCACATCCACCAGATAATTGTTTCGGGATTTTGTGGGGGG
>DAIQPM010000111.1:0-2847 GCA_036787355.1 Acidimicrobiales bacterium | reverse complement strand
AAGAAAGTCGAAGCGATCCCCTGGCCTTGCTGAGAGGCACCCCCATTGCAGAGAGAACATGACTCGGCTCTGCGGCACCACTGGAACAACTAGCTGCGGCACTCGCACAGACCCCTTCTTGGTCGAGCAAGAACAGAAGCTCATCACTCGCAATCCCATCGAAGGTGAGGTGCACTGTTCCAGGAAGTCGCGCTGCAGTAATTGATGTGACTTCACAATTTTTCATCTGCTTTGCTGCGGCAATTATTTGATTCTGATAAGCGGTGGCGCGCTTTACTGTCTGCTCATGATCATTCATGGTTGCCTTTACGGCGGCTGCCAGGCCAACAGCTGCGGCGACATCTACGGTGCCGCCTCGATGACCTTTTTCTTGGCCACCTCCAGGAATAACTGCGTCGAAAGAAATGTCACTCCTAAGAATGAGGGCGCCAGAATTAACTGGGCCACCGATCTTGTGTGAACAAATTGAGATCATGTCGATGTCTTTAGTGAACTCGACCAGATCAAGAAATGGCGCTGCGCCAACTGCGTCAGTGTGGGTAATACTTCTTCCAGCGACTGCACTTGCCATGGCGCTTATTGGTTGAATAACTCCAGTTTCGTTGTTAGCGGACATCACACTAACGATTGCGGTGTCGTCAGTGATCTGTGCTTCGAGTGACGCAATGTCAACAACGCCATCAGTGTCGACGTCAACGTAACGAACATTCACGTTCTCGTAGTCACGCTCGAGCATTTCAACGCAGTCAAGAACCGCGTGGTGTTCAATTTTTGAAACGACAACCGACGTCGTTGGATTATTTCGACGATGCTTGTTAACAACTCCGGCAACCGCGAGATGACACGCTTCAGTCCCACCACCTGTGAAGATAACGTTGCCCGGTTTTGCCCCTAAAAATTCAGCAACTTGATCACGAGCATCTTCAACAGCTTTTCGCGCTTCACGAGCTGCTCGGTGCGCACCTGATGGGTTGCCGACTACTCCATGCTGCCATTTCTCCATTGCAGCAACAACTTCATCGCGCCTTGGTGCGGAAGCCGCGTGATCAAAATACAGCTGCGTCATGCCACGTAAAAGGTTTTGGCATTCATGAACTCTCGAATACCAATCGCTCCTAGTTCACGACCGAATCCTGAACTCTTCGTTCCACCAAATGGCAACTCAGGCATTGAAGCGACGTTCGCATTTGCGAACACCATTCCTGCATCGATACCTGCGATTGCTTGATTAATCTCATTTTCGTCCGTTGCGTACACCATTGCACCGAGCCCCCACGGTGTCGCATTCGCAACTTCAATTGCTTCTGCGAGGTCTTCAACAACGTGGACTACGGCGACTGGGCCAAAGAGTTCTTCACATCCAGCACGCGAAGTGCTTGGAACGTTCGAGAGCACCGTTGCTGGATAAAAGTAGCCCTTGCCCTCAAGTGGTGCTCCACCAGCGTGCACAACTGCACCCTTTGAAATTGAATCTGCAACCTGTGCGCTGATGAGTTCATACTGCGACTTGTTGACGAGTGGCCCAAGAACCGTAGTTGGTTCCATCGGAGAGCCAACCGGCACGGCCTTCATTGCTTCGGTGAACTTTGCAGTGAACTCATCGGCACGGTCCTTAACAACAATGAATCGCTTGGCAGCGATGCATGCTTGTCCGTTGTTCTGCACACGTGCAGTAACGGCCAAAGGAATTGTGTGCTCCATGTCAGCAGAACTGGCAACAATAAATGGATCAGATCCGCCGAGCTCAAGTACACACTTCTTCAAATACTTTCCAGCGAGTGCGGCCACACTGCGCCCAGCTCGCTCAGAGCCAGTTAGCGTTACGCCCTGAATACGTGGGTCAGCGATGATTGCTTCAACTTGTTCAATCTCAACAAAGAGATTGGTGTAGATCCCTTCAGGGAACCCGGCGCGCTTAAAAAGATCAGCCATGTACTGTGCACAACCGGGGACGTTTGGAGCGTGCTTAATCAACACAACGTTCCCCGCCATGATGTTTGGAGCTACGAAGCGAGTGATTTGCCAAAGTGGAAAGTTCCATGGCATCACTCCAAAGAGTGCACCCGTTGAGTCGTAACGAACGCCGCTGTTGCTGGCAGGAGTTTTTACTACTTCAGTTTGCAGCAATGCTTCAGCATGCTCAGCGTAGTAACGCATTGTGCTTGCACACTTTGCCGCCTCACCTTTGGCTGCGGCGAATGTTTTACCCATTTCAGAACTCATCAGTTCTGCGGTAACAGGTATTTCGCTTTCCAGCAGTTCTGCCGCCCTCACCATCAGAAGTGCTCGATCGGCAAAAGAGAGCTTTTTCCAGGAGTCGAACGCTTCGTGGGCGCGTGCAATCGCTAGTTGAACTTCTGCATCTGTGTGCGAGTCGTACGTTGCGTTTACTTCTTCGGTCGCTGGGTTTATCGAGATGAAAGGCATATCTCTATTCTGGCAGTATTTACGGTGCCTCAACCACTGGGCCACTGATGGCAGACCAGATCTTTTCGCCACGAATAACCAGGGAAAGAACAACGAGGGCCATAAGCCCGGCTGAGATTTCCGTTATTTCCCTTATTCCCACAAGTTTGGAAAGCCACGACGTCAGTAACGCACCAAATGGATAAAAAACTGAAAGTGACAATGTGTAGAGACTCAGTATTCGAGAGCGCTCCGAGATTGGTGCGTACAGCTGGACTGCAGCATTGAAGCCATTTAACGCACCCACGTACGCTCCGCCGAGCAATATCAGCGACAACATTGCACAAATGAAGTTTGGAGAGGCGCCATAGAGAAAGTCGCCGACCGCGAGCATCGCCATTGAATACTTAATGACTTTCGCTCGTGAAGTTCTACGTGTAA
>DAIQPM010000110.1:0-2864 GCA_036787355.1 Acidimicrobiales bacterium | reverse complement strand
AAGTCGAGTAGACGGTAGTGCGACGATAAGTCCCACAAAGGCGCTACAAACCGTAGCTAATAGAAATGTCACTAAAAGCGGCGAGTGGGCATGGTGGTTTGACCAGATAGCTGCTACGTAGCCGCCAATCGCCATGAAACCTGCGTTCCCCAGTGATACTTGACCACTCAAGCCAATTAACCAACTAAGGCCGAGCACCACAACTGTGACAGCCGCCCCGCCAGCCAATTTTGAATTATCAATTGGATGCAAGAAGAAAGTGATGAATAAAACCAGCAGCGTTCCGATCAGGACGGTGGCAAATCGAAAGAGTGTAGGAAATGCTGCACGAGAATTTTTAAGGAAGTTCACTACACCCTCCTCGTTGTGTTTTTGGTAAAGAGGCCCTGAGGTCGAACAAAAAGAACTGCGACAAGGACTACCACGCTGGTAAGAGGCGCAATGTTTGGTGACCAGAAGTCAAGAACGTAATAATTCGTCAGACCGATTAGTACGCCACCAGTAACTGCACCGACTGGAGAACTGAGGCCACCAATGGCTGCAGCAATAAAAGCACTCACAAAAATTCCATCCATGTTGGTTGGTGCAAGAGTTTGTCCCGTTGACACGATCACGGCAGCAATTGCTCCAACTCCGCTTGAAACAATCCAACCAAGTGTCAATAGACGATCAACACGCACACCAAGCAACTTTGAGACTTCTGGTGCGAGAGCTGCTGCACGCATTTGAAGTCCAATGTTGGTGTAACGAAACACCAGTGCAACCAACAGCATCACTCCGACAGCAAGAGTTACTTGAAAAATTGCGTTTGGTGAAATCAATATTGTGTGACCGTTTGACTCAAAATAAGTAAGTGAGAATGGAGGTGGAACAGTAGCGGATTCATTGTTCCAGATTGAGGCTGCCAAAGCTTCCACCACACCCAAAAAACCAATCATCACTACCACAGGATTGATTTCGGGTTTGCCATAAAGGGGTCGAATGAGCACCCTTTCAGTTAGGCCACCAGAAACCATGCCAGCGAGAACTGCAATCAACAGACACAGCCAGTAATTCACTCCGTGAAATACGAGGTTCATTCCCACGAACGCTGCAAACATTGACATTGCACCCTGGGCGAAATTAAGAATGTTCGTCGACTGCCAAATAATCACCAAGCACAATGCAACCAGTGCGATAACAATTCCGCTTGTCACGCCACCAAAGAAGTCAGTGGCAATCCGAGAAGTTAATACGTTCCCCATCATCGCTGGACCCCCAAGTAATAGCGACGCATATTGTCATCACTTTGAATCTGCTGAGCGCTTCCAGACGCAATCACATGACCCAAGTGAAGCACAACTGCTTCGTGGGCAATCTTCAAAGCACTCTTGGCATTTTGTTCAATAAGCAAAACTGTGAGTTGTTCGCTACTGCACAGTGCGGAAATAGTCTTCATCATTTCTTGAGTTACAAGAGGTGCCAAGCCGAGTGATGGTTCGTCGAGAAGTAGCACCGAAGGTTTGGCAATAAGAGCTCGAGCCATTGCCAACATTTGTCGCTCACCGCCAGACAGTGTCGACGCATGCTGCTTGCGACGCTCGCGAAGCACGGGGAATAGTTCAAACTGCTTCTCCATACCTTCGCCTATGTTTACCTTTGAAGCTAACGTACCGAGTTTCAAATTTTCTTCAACGGTGAACTCAGCAATCACGCCTCGTCCTTCTGGTACGTGAGCAATACCGAGACGCGCAATGTTTTCGGTGCTCTTATCAGTAAGTTGAATCTCGTCCACAGTGATCGACCCATGATGTGAAGCCACTAGGCCAGAGATCGTTCGAAGAAGCGTCGTCTTTCCCGCTCCATTAGCGCCAAGCACCGCAGTGATACGACCCTTTGCTGCTTCAAATGAAACATTTTCGAGCGCTTTCACAGCACCGTAGGAAACTGAAAGTTGGTCAATCTTTATCATTCGTCGACTCCTAAATAAGCCTCAAGAACAGCTTGGTTGGAACCTATTTCTTGAGGTGTCCCCGACGCGATGACTTGGCCAAAACTAAGTACCACTAACTGTTCAACGAGAGGCATCACAAAATCCATGTTGTGCTCAACAAGCAAAATACTCATTGAACTCTTCAACTCCTGAATAAGAGCGGCGAAACTTTCGAGTTCGCCTTCATCAAGTCCAGAAGCAGGTTCATCCAACAAGAGCAGTGATGGATTTGTCATTAACGCTCGAGCAACTGAGACTTTTTTTGTAATCCCATAAGGAATTGCACTTGGCAATTCGTTCGCGAATTCAACGATTCCGAGACGGTCCAGCATTTGCATCGCTTCATTTCTCAAGATGCGCTCACTGCGCACTGATGAAGGCAGACTCAAAAGATTTGTCCAGAAGCCACTACCTGGTCGACTTTGAGCGCCAGCCATCACGTTTTCAATAACTGACTGATGGGTAAAGAGTCCCACACCTTGCAAGGTTCGAGCAATCCCATTATGGGCCAGTTGGTTAGGGCGAAGGCTCGACTTTCCAAGTGACGGAAAATTAATCTGCCCAGACGTGGGAGCGATAAACCCACAGATCACGTTGAACGCAGTTGTTTTTCCAGCTCCATTAGGCCCAATAAGGCCGACAATCTCATTAGAGCTAACGCTGAACGAGACGTTGTCGAGCGCGAGTAGCCCCCCGAAGTGAACTGACACCCCTGAAACTTCCAGTACTGACTTTGCTGGCGTATCTGTCACGCAAGACAAGTTAGTTCATAGATACCCAGCCTGCTTGGGCAACTGAAAATCGAATTACTACTTATAAATCTGCCCAGAGCACCAAGGCGTCTTCGCCGATCTTGTCGTAGTAGTTCTTTCGGATGCCAACGGGCTTAAAG
>DAIQPM010000109.1:0-2971 GCA_036787355.1 Acidimicrobiales bacterium | reverse complement strand
GCGGGCGTAGTTCAGCGGCAGAACATCAGCTTCCCAAGCTGAGAACGCGAGTTCGATTCTCGTCGCCCGCTCCAATTCATTAGATTCATCTTGTGAGCAACTCAGTCATCTTGTTAGTGCTCTTTGCAGGATTAGTCCACGCCGTGTGGAACGCCATTGCCAAAAACATCACTGACCAATTCGTCAGTTTCGGACTTCTAAAAGTTGGCGCAGCTGGCGCGAGCTGGGCACTCCTTCCATTTATTGGACTTCCCAGAAGTGGCGCCTGGATCTATTTGCTCTGCTCAGTTTGCCTTCACTGCTCATATGAGCTTTTGTTGATGGGTGCATTTCGAAGAGGAGACTTTTCAAAGTCGTATCCGATAGCTCGTGGTATCGCTCCTCTGCTGGTAGCTCTCGGGGGATTCTTTTTTGCCAATCAACATCAAAATGCACTGAGCCTCATAGGGATCTTTGTCATTGTCAGCGGTGTACTTTCTTTGGCCCTGATTAAAGGAGCAAAAGTAAATGCGAGTTCTGCAACTATTTGGGCACTCGCGACAGGAGTTGGCATCGCGGCATACACGGTCGTAGATGGCCTGGGAGTTAGAGCTGCACACAGCTCGATTAGATATGGCGTAACACTTTCTGTTTTGCAAGCAACACTTTGGCTCGCTGTCACGTTCGCTCGAAGAGGTGTGACGTGGTGGCCCTGCGCAAAAACAGCGCGTCTCGGCATCGCAGCTGGTGCTGGTTCAATTGCTGGGTATCTACTTATTCTTTGGGCGCAGTTCCATGCCTCATTCGCTTTGGTGAGTGCACTTCGTGAAACTGGTGTCCTATGGGCAGCGGTCATCGGTGCGCTCTACTTCAAAGAGGGTTCGCTTCGAAAGACAGTTGGCCCAGCAATCGTCATTGTCATTGGTGTTTCTCTACTTGCACTTGGTTAGTACTGCGCTGTCGTTAGACCTACGCTGAGTACTAGTGAACTACCTCTTTCTTTTGCTAATCATCTTCGGGATAAACCTCCTACCAGCCTTTGGACCTCCCACATGGTTGGCGCTCGTCATTGCACAGTGGAGATGGCATTTGAATCCCGTTGCGGTGGTGCTACTGGGAGTAATTGGCGCGGTGGCAGGACGTGGACTTCTGGCTGTTGCCTTCGGGCGTTTGAGAGACTTCTTTCCGAAGCGCTACGTAAATAATCTCAATCGGGCACACGCAAAAATTGATGAGCATCCATCTGGCGAAATTGCTTGGTACATCGTTTTTCTATTTACCCCAGTTCCCTCTGCTCAGCTTTTTTGTGCAGTTGGGTTACTCGAAATGCCTCTCACAAAAATTCTCCTCACTTTCGCGTTGGGAAGACTTGTTTCATACGCGATCTACGACGCGACTGCTTCGGCGATTGGTCATGAGTTTCATAGCCTTTGGAGCAAGTACTGGGGAAACCCATTCGCAATTGCGCTGCAGATCTCATTCTTGATTGGGTTGAGCGTTTTGCCGCTCATTTCTTGGAAGGACAAGGGCTCACCTCCTGAAAAACCCTCTGTTGATGGGGAATCCGCTTAGTTTCTGTACTGAGTCCAGTACTGGACAATGTCCAAATAATTGCTATAGTTGCCCTCGTGACCATTACCGCAAGTGACGTACTGAAAGAAAACGGAGTCCAGGCAACTGCGCAGCGTCTCGCAGTACTTCGCGCGGTGTCAGCACAACCACACATCACAGCAGATGGCGTTGTCGCAATCGCCACTGATGAAATTGGAACAATTTCTCGTCAAGCTGTGTACGACACACTTGGTCTGCTCGCAGAAAAGGGAATCATTCGAAAGATTCAACCAGTTGGATCACCTGCTCTTTACGAAGACAGGATTAGTGACAATCATCACCATTTAATCTGTAGAAGTTGCGCAATGGTTGTTGACGTTGACTGTGCGGTAGGACAAACACCATGTCTTACTGCAGCAGACTCCATGGGTTTTGAAATTGACGAAGCAGAGGTCGCCTACTGGGGCCTCTGTCCAAGTTGTCAAAAAAGTTCGAAGTAACGCAGTACCGCAATCTATAAAGGAGAAACATGACAGAAGAAAACAAGTGTCCAGTTGTTGGAGGCGCAAGCACTCGAGTGACCGGCAATCAGAACAACGCGCAGTGGTGGCCTAATCAGCTCAACATCAAGTTGTTGCACCAGGCAAATCCTGCGGCGAGTCCAATGGACAAGAACTTCAATTACGCGAAAGAATTCGCGAAGCTCGATCTTGATGTCTTAAAGAAGGACATCGAGAAGTTGATGACCAACTCACAAGAGTGGTGGCCAGCCGACTGGGGACACTACGGTCCACTCTTCATTCGCATGGCGTGGCACAGTGCTGGAACGTATCGAATCAGTGATGGTCGTGGAGGCGCTGGATCAGGTGCGCAACGTTTCGCACCACTCAATAGCTGGCCAGACAACGGAAACCTCGACAAGGCTCGTCGTCTTCTCTGGGAAATCAAGAAGAAGTATGGTCAGAAGATTTCATGGGCTGACCTCATGATCTTTGCTGGTAACTGTGCACTTGACTCAATGGGCTTTAAGACCTTTGGTTTCGCTGGTGGACGTGTTGACATTTGGGAACCAGAAGATGACATCTACTGGGGACCTGAAGACACCTGGCTCGACGACAAGCGCTACAGCGGTGAGCGCGACCTAGAGAATCCACTAGGTGCAGTTCAGATGGGACTGATCTACGTAAACCCAGAAGGTCCTAACGGAAACCCCGACCCACTTAAGGCCGCGGTTGACATTCGTGAAACGTTTGCTCGCATGGCAATGAACGACGAAGAAACTGTCGCACTTATTGCTGGTGGTCACACCTTTGGAAAGACTCACGGTGCCGGTGACCCAGGTAAGTACGTTGGACCAGAACCAGAAGCTGCGCCAATTGAAGCGCAGGGCCTTGGCTGGATTAACACAATGGGAACTGGAAACGCTGGTGACACCATCACA
>DAIQPM010000108.1:0-3000 GCA_036787355.1 Acidimicrobiales bacterium | reverse complement strand
AAGTAAAGATCTTTCATGGTTGCAAATTCAGCCATCGAGACATTGTCTTCGCGCTCAAGGCGAGTCGTGCGCTCAGTTCTGATTGCACGTAGTGCTGGACGTGAGAAACGGTTAAGGAACACCGTGTCAGTCTCGGCACCATTAACAATCATGTTCTTCCAGTTCTCGTGAACCGGTGACTCGAGTGATGAAACCATGCGAGTTCCCATGAGCACACCTTCGGCTCCGAGAGCGAATGCCGCAGCCATTGAAGCACCATCCGTAATTCCACCAGCAGCGATGACCGGAACGTTCACTTTTGAACAGACCAGTGGCAACAACACCATTGTTGAGACGTCACGTGGATTTTTGAAACCTCCACCTTCACCACCTTCAACGATGAGACCATCAACGCCAGCATCAACAGCCTTTTGCGCTGCGGCCAAAGTTGGTACGACGTGAAAGACCGTAAGGCCGGCTTCTTTAAACGTCTGGGTGTGCTTCGTCGGGTCGCCAGCGGATGTTGTAACGAACTTCACACCCTGGTCGATAACGAATTGCACAATGTCTGGGTCGCGCACAAAGGCCTGGGCAATGTTTACAGCAAAAGGATTCTTCGTGAGCTCCTTCATCTTTTGGATCTCAACCTTGATGGCGTCAAGCTCTCCAGATGAGGTTTCAATAATGCCCATAGCGCCAGCGTTACTTACCGCACTAGCGAGGGGACTTCGTGAAATCCATCCCATTGGTGCTTGAAGGATTGGGTAATCAACACCAAGAAGCTCGGTAACACGATTACTGATTTTCAAAGTCTTTCCTTACTCTTGATTTGTACGACGGCGCAGATCGCTCAGCAGGTCAGTGATCTTCACGCGAGTCTGCTCAGTGGTATCGCGGTCACGAACGGTGACTGCTTGGTCTTGCAAGGTGTCAAAGTCCACAGTGATACAAAATGGTGTTCCCACTTCGTCTTGGCGGCGATAGCGCTTACCGATTGACTGGGTGACGTCGTAGTCACACATGAAGTGTGGCTGCAATTTCGCAAGGATTTCTCGTGAAACACCTTCGAGCTCTGGCTTCTTGGACAAAGGAAGAATTGCAACTTGATACGGTGCAATTCGCCAGTCAAGGCGAAGGACCGAACGAGTCTCACCTTCAACAACGTCCTCGTGATACGCCGCTAGCAAGAACGCCATCATTGCCCGTGTGGCTCCAGCTGCTGGCTCAATAACGTACGGCGTGTAACGCTCGTTAGTTGTTGGGTCAAAGTAGTCAAGCTTGGTACCCGAGTGTGTTGAGTGCTGGGTTAAGTCGTAGTCACCACGGTTTGCAATACCTTCAAGTTCGTCCCAACCCCACGGGTAGGCGAACTCCACATCAGTTGTTCCCTTGGAGTAGTGCGACAAGTCTGCGAGTGCGTGTTCGTGAAGGCGAAGGAATGCAGCCGGAATTCCTAGATTGATGTACCAGTTGTAGCGCGCATCAATCCAGTACTGATGCCACTTTGGCGCATCAGCAGGTGGAACAAAGTATTCCATTTCCATCTGCTCGAACTCACGTGTGCGGAACACAAAGTTCTGAGGGGTGATTTCATTACGAAATGACTTACCGACTTGGGCGATTCCAAATGGTGGCTTCTTTCGAATTGATGCAAGAACGTTTCCAAAGTTTGTGAACATTCCCTGAGCTGTTTCAGGTCGAAGATACGCAGTGGCGCCGTCACCTTCAACTGGACCAGCCTGAGTTTTGAACATCAAGTTGAATGCACGTGGCTCGGTGAATTCCTTCGAACCACACTTAGGACAAATACCGTCGATTTTGTCTTCGCGCCAGCGCTCTTTGCAGTTGCGACAGTCAACGAGAGGGTCTGTGAAGGTTTCGAGGTGACCTGAAGCGGCCCAGACTGCTGGAGGGCCGAGAATTGCTGCATCAATACCTACAACATCGTCTCGAAGTTGCACCATTGAAAGCCACCACTGGTCCTTCACGTTGCGAAGCATGTTCACACCGAGTGGGCCGTAGTCATAAGTTGACCGGAATCCACCGTAGATCTCTGCTGACTGAAAAATGAATCCACGGCGCTTGGCCAGGTTGGTTACTTTGTCGAGCAGGTCTGGGGCTAATTCGGGCATTGATTCCATCTGACAAGGCTACCGGACTAGTTACTGCTCCTAAGACGCACAATGACCTGATTGGCCAGCAAACGGCCCTCTGGGGCCAGAGTGACCTGGCCCGACTGCACGGTAATTAGGTGAGCTATTTCATCAAGGGATTCGAATGCTTCAATGGCAACGCCGCGCCTGGTTCGAAGTGCCAGCGAGTCACGTTCGAACTCTTTTGTTTCTTCGTCCAGGATTTCTTCTCCGCCGAGTGGCTTCTCACCCGCTTGGACCATGGCGATGTAGCGATCTGGGGTGCGGACATTCCAGAATCTTCGACCAGCTTGATGTGAGTGCGCGCCAGATCCAAAACCGATGTAGTCACCCTGGTCCCAGTAGACGTGATTGTGACGACATTCGTGGCCAGGTTTAGCCCAGTTGGAAATTTCTTCCCACTCGTAGCCGTTTGCTTCGAGAGTCTGTCCAACAATGTCGTACGAGTCTGCGGTGTCATCTTCATCAGGGTGTCGGTTCGGATCTTGACCAAGTGGTGTTGCCGGCTCTGGTGTCAGCGCATAACAACTGATGTGTGGTGGTGGGTTATCTAAGGATAACAAATCATTGAGCGTGTTTCTAACGTCTTGGGGAGTTTCCGCGCGAGAGCCAACAATGAGGTCCATGTTCCAAGTTGCAAAACCTGCTTCGGTGACATTCTTAGAAACCTCCTCGTGTGCCATGATGCCGTGGCGACGACCTAGGTCAGCAAGCACCGCTGGCTGAGTGGACTGAACACCGAAGCTCATGCGGTTCACTCCACCTGCACGGTAGGCCTTCAGCCGCTCGAGGTCAGCGTCTTCTGGATTGCATTCAACAGTCACTTCACAATCATCAGATTTAGGTATTGCATCAAGTATCGAAAGCA
>DAIQPM010000107.1:0-3004 GCA_036787355.1 Acidimicrobiales bacterium | reverse complement strand
TTGAACTGAATACTGAGACTGTTCTCCACTTGTAATTTCGCCACCAGGGGCCAGCATCCCAGCGGCCGCAAATGTCGCTCCTTTGGCGAGCTGTGGATCGAATAAATCGACAGAAAAACCGGCCTGGGCAAGCCGGTAAGCGCTCAGAAGGCCAATTATTCCGCCACCAACAACAATCGAACTTTTACTCACCCCACCACAGTAGGCGTGGCACGAGTAATTGCAGATTCGTTATACTTATTACGGGTCAGCGTTGTCCCACTAGACAACGAATATGACAAAAACTCTCTACGACCCCAATTTTGAGCACGACGCCTGTGGCGTTGGAATGGTTGCTGATCTCACGGCAACACCAACTCACAAGAACGTCTTCGACGCTCTAACCATTCTTGAAAACATGGAGCACCGTGGCGCCACTGGAGCCGATACGGGTTCAGGTGACGGCGCAGGTCTTCTTATTCAAATGCCGGACTCATTTATTCGAGAAGTCTTTGACAATGTTCCTGCTGCTGGAGACTATGGCGTTGCGTTCTGGATGATTCCAAAAGACTTAGTGATGAGCGACGTCCAGTCAACAATTGACAAGTCGCTCGCCAAGGTTTCTTTGAAGTCAAGTGGTTGGCGAGTAGTTCCAGTTGACTCTTCAATCCTTGGGCCAACATCATCAGCTTCAGAGCCGGTCTTTATCCAACAACTCATTACCAGCGACGGGGCTGACAGCCTCGAGCGATCACTCTTTGCTGCTCGAAAGATGCTGGAACATGAGCTTCCGATTTACGCATCTTCATGTTCGCCGAACGTATTGATCTACAAGGGCATGCTCAGTTCGCCACAACTTCGTCAATACTTTGATGATCTTCGCGATGAGCGTCTAATTACTTCAATCGCAGTAGTACACAGTCGCTTCTCAACCAACGTGCTGCCGAGATGGGAACTTGCTCAGCCATTCCGTTACATCTCGCACAACGGTGAAATCAACACCGTTCGCGGTAACCGTAACTGGATGACAGCTCGTGAAACAACACTTAAGAGCGATCTGCTTCCGGTTGAAATTTCTGATCTGTATCCAATCATTACTGACAACATGTCTGACTCTGCAAGTTTTGACGAAGTAGTTGAACTCCTCGTTCAGTCTGGAAGGTCACTGCCACACGCAGTTCTCATGATGATTCCTGAAGCATGGGAAAAGTCAACTTTCATGAGTACTGAGCGTCGTGATTTTTATCGCTACCACGCGGGGCTCATGGAACCATGGGACGGACCGGCTTCAGTTACGTTCACCGATGGAAAAATTGTTGGAGCCGTGCTTGACCGAAATGGTCTTCGTCCAGCTCGGTACTGGGTCACCAAAGACAAGAGAGTCATCTTCGCCAGTGAAGTTGGAGTGGTTGATGTTGATCCAGCAAACGTTGAACGAAAAGGTCGCTTGCAGCCAGGACGTGTTTTCCTCGTAGACATCGAACAAGGTCGAATTATCGACGACGAAGAACTCAAAGGAAACCTCGCAGCTAAGGCCCCGTACGGCCAGTGGCTAAAAGAACAGCAAATCTCACTGGATGAAATCGACGCTCAACCATGGCTCGCTCCAAGTCACGCTTCAGTAGTGAGACACCAGAAGAACTTCGGCTACAGCGAAGAAGACCTTCGACTCATCATTAGACATATGGCTCAAGTCGGTGAAGAGCCAATTGGTTCAATGGGTTCAGATGCAGCTTTGCCAGCACTCTCGACACAACCTCGACCAATCTTTGACTACTTCACACAATTGTTTGCTCAGGTTACAAACCCGCCGCTGGACGCAATTAGAGAAGAACTCGTTACTTCGACACGAGTAACAATTGGCGGCGAAGACAACCTGCTTACTGAGACCGACCGTCACGCTCATCAAATTGTTCTTCCATCTCCTGTGCTCAGCATTGACGAATTCGCCAAGATCCGCTACATCGAAGAATCTGACAAGGCAGTGGGTTTTAAAACTTCCGTAGTGGAGGGATTGTTTCCTTCAAGCGGTGCCGGAACTGCAGGGGAGCGACTAGCTCAAGCAATCCAGGAAGTCACCGACGAAGTTGTTAAGGAAGTTCGCGCTGGAGCCAACATCATCCTTCTTTCTGACCGCAACGTCAACAAAGACTTCGCAGCTATTCCAAGTTTGCTTCTCACCTCTGCTGTTCATCACCGTCTAGTCGCTGAGCACATCAGGACATCAGCGGCCCTAATTATTGAAGCTGGTGACGTTCGTGAAGTTCACCACGTTGCCTTACTGCTCGGCTACGGAGCATCGGCAGTTTGTCCATACCTCGCATATGAGTCAATTGATGATCTCGTTGAAAAGGGTGAATTAACCACTGCCGCATCCGTTGATGCCAGATACTTGTACGGCAAGGGGCTCAACAAGGGAATTGTTAAGACCATGTCCAAGATGGGTGTGTCCACGGTCGCTAGCTACGTTGGCTCCCAGCTGTTCGAAGCCGTAGGAGTATCAGACGACATTCTGTCTCGCTACTTTCCAGGCATGAAATCACGAATGGGCGGTGTAACGCTTGAGCGCGTTGCACAAGACGTTCTCACCTGGCATTCAGACGCCTACACACCAGCTGAAGGTGAGCGAATCGAAATTCGTAACAAGGGCGAGTACCAGTGGCGCCGTGACGGAGAGATTCACCTCTTTAATCCACACACGGTCCAAAAACTGCAGCACGCCACACGTGAAAAGCGATACGACATCTTTAAGGAATACACCAAGATGGTTGACGAGCAAAACGATGCGAAAGTCACGCTTCGCGGGCTCTTCAATCTGAAGCCAGCTGCAACGCCGACACCTCTCGACCAAGTTGAGAGCGTTTCATCAATCATCAAGAGATTCTCAACTGGTGCAATGTCATACGGTTCGATTTCCGGTGAGGCGCACGAAACCCTCGCCATCGCTATGAACCGCATTGGTGGAAAATCCAACACCGGCGAGGGTGGAGAAGACGAAGAGCGTTTCGACACTTCTGACCCACGC
>DAIQPM010000106.1:0-3017 GCA_036787355.1 Acidimicrobiales bacterium | reverse complement strand
AAATGGTCAATTAAGCGTGCCGATGAGAATGAAGGAAAGCGAAATCTCTGGTTGAAGACCATGGATTTGTTTGGCCTTGGCTTTGATTCCTAGCAACTAATCGTCGGCGCTGGTGTGTGTGTCCATGAGACCAGAGATCATGTTCACAACTGTTGGGTCAGTGAGTGTTGTTACGTCGCCGAGTGATCGATGTTCTGCCACATCTAAAAGCAGACGACGCATGATCTTGCCAGAACGAGTCTTCGGAAGCTCCGGTGTCAAGATAATTTGGCGTGGTTTAGCGATGGGACTTATTGTTTTAGAGACATGTTGGCGCAAGTGTTCAACGATCTCTGACTGATCATCGCCACCATCAAGAACTGATTGCTTCAAGGTTACGAAAGCAACGATTGCCTGTCCCGTCAATTCATCTGATGCACCAACAACTGCTGCCTCTGCAACAGCATGGTGACCAACGAGCGAGTGTTCAACTTCGGTGGTTGAAAGTCTGTGTCCTGAGATGTTCATCACATCGTCAATACGGCCCAGTAACCACAAGTCACCGTTCTCGTCCTTCTTAGCTCCGTCGCCAGCGAAGTACTTGCCCGGAAATCTCGACCAGTAGGTTGACTTAAAGCGTTCAGGGTCACCATAGATTCCTCGAGTCATTGAAGGCCACGGCGTTGTGAGAACGAGGTAGCCACCTTCGCCGTTTCCGACTGAATTACCTTCGTTGTCGACCACATCAACTCCAATTCCAGGAAGCGCTCGCATTGCAGCTCCTGGCTTTGTTGCTGTGATGCCTGGCAAGGGCGCAATCATCATGGTTCCGGTTTCTGTTTGCCACCACGTATCAACGATTGGACACTTGTTGGCGCCGATATTCTCTCGGTACCACATCCATGCTTCAGGGTTAATAGGTTCACCAACGGTTCCAAGCAGTCGAAGCGAGGAAAGGTTTCTCGATTTCGGCAGTTCTTCTCCCCACTTCATCAACATTCGAATTGTGGTTGGTGCGGTGTAGAGCACCGTCACTTTGTACTTCTCAATGATCTTCCACCAGCGGTCCTTGCCACCCGAGTCCGGGAGACCTTCGTACATCACCTGGGTCATTCCATTGATTAGCGGTCCGTAGACGATGTAACTGTGACCAGTAATCCATCCGATGTCCGCAGCGGTCCAACTGACGTCGCTATCGCGTTTCGCATCAAGAACATTGAAATACGTTGTGGCGGCTCCTACTAAATAGCCTGCAGTGGTGTGGTAGATCCCTTTGGGCTTTCCAGTGGTTCCACTGGTGTACATGATGAACATTGTGTGTTCGGCATCGAATGATTCTGGAATATGCGTTTCAGACTGACGCTCAACAGTCTCGTGCCACCAGTGGTCTCTTCCCTCAACCCAGTCAACTTCTTGTCCGGTTCGCTTAACAACCAGAACAGCTTTCACGTTTGGACATGATTGAAGTGCCTCATCAATGGCGGGTTTCAGAGGACTCACTGCCCCACGTCTAAATGCTCCGTCGGCGGTCACGACAAACTGACAATCTGAGTCCAGAATTCGACTCGACAGAGCGTCTGCAGAGAAACCACCAAAGACAACCGAGTGTGCGGCACCGAGGCGGACAATTGCGAGCATGGCAACCACTGCTTCAGGAATCATGGGCATGTACACAGCGACTCGGTCACCCTTTTTAACGCCAAGTTCGATAAGTGCGTTTGCAGTTTGTGAAACCATCTTCAGCAAATCGTGATACGTAATTGTGCGCTCTTCACCTTCCGCATCACCAATCCAGTGGTAGGCAACTTTGTCGCCTCTGCCTTCCTCAACGTGACGGTCAACGCAGCTCACGCTCGCATTGAGTTTTCCGTCTGAGAACCAGCGAGCAAAGGGAAGGTCCCACTCGAGGGTCTTGGTGGGAGCAACGTCCCAGCTAAGTCGATCAGCTTGCTTTCGCCACCATGCGACAGGATCTTTTGAAGCTTCGTTGTAGATGCCTGGCTGGGCATTGGCTTGCGCAGCGAATTCAGGAGACGGTGGAAAGTTTCGGGTTTCCTCGAGCCATGCTTCCAGTTTCGATTCAGCCATCAAAGTTCCATTCGTTCCGTGCTTCTGTTCTGAAATACTATAGAGAAGCAAAAACGCCCGCCAGACAACTGGCGGGCGTTTTTATTGAGACTTAATTAACTAGGCGCGAAGACCCTTTGAAACCATTGACACCACTGCATCCTTAAGTGGAATGAAGCCGTACACAATGGCACCGTTAATTACTACGTTCATCCAAGCGTGGCTTGTCATAATTCCCCAGCCAGCAGCTGGTTGAACGCCTACGGCCCAAATCATAAGGATTGCCATTCCAAGGTCTTGGTGTGAACCAATGATTGGAATCATCCGGATTGGACCATCGAGCTTTAGTGTGCTTGTAAGGCTGTTCCAAACAGAAAGAACAGCTACGAGCAGCGCCGACAAGAGTAAAAATTCGCCTAATACGTACATTTGTTTCTCCTTTAAAGGTAATTAGTTGCTAATTCCCTCCGCACTAAAAGTTTTCACCAATGGCTGCGTTCATTACGGTTTTGTAACGAAAAAATTTAAGTAGTACTTACTTATACGTAACCCAAGGGATTACAGGGTTTTCATGAAATACCTGATGTGGGGCAGAAAAAAACTTTTGAGAATCATTAAGCGAGCGAATCGAAAATCAGTCGATTGCCCGTCTGAAGGAGGTTATGAATTCCTCGACTTCGCCTGGACCAGCTCCATCGAGCAGCAACTGCACCAAGGCAGAGCCAACGATAACTCCGTCTCCGACCAGCGAAGCGAGCCTTGCCTGCTCAGGTGTTGAGATCCCAATACCTACGTAGGCGGGGATGTCGCTTCCAGCGCGAATTCCTGCGACTACGTCTTCGGCTCCACCCTCGTCAGATGACTTTCCGGTCACAGCCATTCGAGCAGACGCATAACAAAAGCCTTCTGAAGCCTGGGCAAGCTTTATGGCACGCTCAGTACTTGTGGACGGGGCGACAATAAAGATGTTT
>DAIQPM010000105.1:0-3029 GCA_036787355.1 Acidimicrobiales bacterium | reverse complement strand
AGTCCTTCAGCGCCACCAAGAATGAAGGCCCTGGTTCGTGCTGATGCCAGCACGGCAATTACAACGTTGTGGCGTTCGAGGTTGTCATCGTGACCATCGCCAACGAGGCCAATGCGTGCATCCGGAAGAAGTGAATGAACAACCTCTACCCACTGGTGGAGCAAGACAATGGTTGGAACCAGCACAACTGCTTTGCCACCAGATTCAAGATGTTCCTTGAGTGCCGCAATTGCGAGTCGAGTTTTTCCAGCACCCGTTACTGCGTCAATGATTCCGCTGTGACGATAAATCTTCCAGCTCTCGAGTGCTTCTTGTTGCCATGCATAGAGACCGAGGGGATTGTTTTCATCGATGGGTGGTGCAGCGAACGCAAGTCGCTCAATTGGTTCATTCTTTATAAATCGCTTCAGTACTTCTGGGTCAATGAGCGCTTCGTCGTAGGGGTTTTCACCGACTTCGTCGGGGTCAATTCGAATAACTCGTTCGCTAGTGACAATGACTTGATCGTCTTGTTCTTCCGGCTCAGTAATGAGGTCCGCATTCTCGCTTAAGTACCAGCGTGGGCGAGTGTCTTTGCTGCGGGTGAATGTCTTCTCGTGATACAGGATTGGATTTAGAACTGACTTGTGGAGGCCTAACTTTCGACCGAGCTGCTTGGCATCTTGGCCGGGCTCTTCAGCGAGCAGGGCGGAAATGGCTCTCACCAGTTCCTGTTTGTCGCTGCTATCTGTAGATGTCATCAGTTCATTCTCTTGCATTGCTTAAAGATACGTATGGGGTGTTACACCCACTGGGCAGGCTTATGGGGTGGCAATTTTCCACGCTAAGTGAACCTACAGTGAGAATGCATGAATGAACGGCTTTTAACCCCATCAAAAATTACGGCCTGGCTTGAATGTGGCCACTTCTTGACCCTGCGCAACCAGGCCGATGCTGGCGTTATTGAAGTAACGCAGCGCCCTATGGGATCTCTCGCTGATCTTCTGGTCGAAAAGGGATCTACCCACGAACGCGACTGCTTGGGTGATCTTGAAAAGCAGGGCAAGTCGGTTTATTCAGTTCCTGGAAGGAACCCAAACGAGAACTTTGCGCAGTGGGTGGAGCGAGTTTCAGACACGCTCGATAAGGGCTACGACGTTATTTATCAAATGCCATTTATCCATGAAGGTATTCGAGGAATTGCTGACTTTCTGCTTCGTGTTGATGCTGAAGATGGATTCAGTAGCTACGAACCCATTGACGCGAAGTTAACGAGAAGTGAGGGAAAGCCCGGTCACGTGCTCCAGCTCTGCTTCTATTCAGACGCCATTCGAGCGCTAACGGGTAAATCTCCAGAGAAGATTCACCTTTGGCTCGGTTCTGGCGAGATGGAAACACTCGTTGCTGAGCAGTACGCGCCGTATTGGCGACGACTCAGACTCCAGCTAGCTGGTCTTCTCAATGAAGAGACTCCAGAAGCAACTTCACCTGAGCCCTGCTCGCACTGTGAGATGTGCGAATTTGCTGATCGCTGCGAAAAGCAGTGGCGAGACGCTGACTCACTTATTTATGTTGCCAACATTCGGCCTAGTGAACGAGAAGCATTCGCAGAAGCTGGCATTTCGACTCTCGTGGAACTGTCAACGCGAAAAGAACCCGTTGTAGATGTTCATGAAGAGAAGTTGCAACGACTCACTCGTCAAGCGGCACTGCAGGTGCAGTCTCGAACACACCCGGACGACCTTCCAGCATTTGAACTCGTAGAACCAACTGAGGACCCGGTCTATGGACACGGCTTTAGCTTGATGCCAGAACCGAATGAAGGTGACATCTTCTTTGACTTTGAAGGTCACCCGTTCTGGACTGCAAAAGATGAGCTCTTCTTCTTATCGGGTCTCTACCTAGTTAACGAGAAAGGCGAGTGGGCCTACGAGGCCATCTGGGCACACAACCTCGATCAGCAAAAGAAGATGATTAAAGATCTCGTGGAGTTTTTCTCACAACGCCGAGAGCAATATCCGAATTATCACGTGTATCACTACAACCACACGGAGCGCTCTTCACTTGAGCGTCTCACTGCTGGAACTGAATCAGAAGTGCTCTTCGCAAAGCTCATTGAGGGCGGACTCTTTGTCGACCTTTTCAACGTTGCTCGCAATGCTCTCGCAGTTGGAACTGAGTCTTACGGCCTCAAACACTTAGAGAAGCTTTCTGGGTTCACGCGTCACGGTGACATTGAAGGTGGAGCGGGTGCCGTTGTTGAGTACGAAGAGTGGATGAAAACTGGCGACGCCAAAATTCTTGACAGCATTGCTGGATACAACGATGACGACGTGCAGGCAACCAAAGCACTTCGCGACTGGCTCGTAAGCCAGCGCCCCATTGACCTTGAATGGCGCGATCCAGTTATGGAAGTTCAAGAGTTTGAACTTGATACTGATGAGCTCGTAGAGCGTTTAAAGAATTTCGGAGAAGGCTCACCAGAAGCTTTGCTTGCAGACTTGCTCAATTACTGGCGTAGAGAGCGGAGTGCCTACACGACTCCTAAGTTCATTGAGTGTGCTTCAGACTTCGGAACTCTGTATGACAACCCAGAATTCATTGCGAACCTGTCACTTGTTTCCCCAATTGAATCAACACACAATCGCACAGGCGCGGAGATCAAACAGGCAATCTTCACGTGGAGCGCGCAGGCTCTAAGCCCAGCGTTCACCAAGCAGGTAACAGTTCTCTTTACGGGTGTGGGTGTGGAACACGGCTACGGCTACATCAAGGAATTCGACCTAGAAAATCGCACGCTCACCATGACGTGGCCCGAACCCCATGACGCTTCAGGAGCAGTTCCTTCAGTACTCACCATTGATGACTACGTATCTCCTCGCGATAAGCCGGGAGTTCTTTTCCACCTTGCAGAACAGATTCTTGATGGCACTGTTGTTAATCCGCCGAACCCAGTGTCAATGGCACTTCTTGCTGGTGCTCCACCAAAGTTCACCAGCGGCAATGGGCCGGTGAACGGTCTCTTCAGCGAAGACCTTGATGAGATGCAG
>DAIQPM010000028.1:0-15725 GCA_036787355.1 Acidimicrobiales bacterium | reverse complement strand
AGGCATTCGCAATGCCAGGAACTGGCATTCCGAGCTTCACTCGCCACGCAGTTCGTATTGCTCGTGAGGGGATCTACGGTCTTAGCCAATTCCTAAAAGATGTTCTAGACCCAGTACTAAACCTCTGGGACGTGAACCACATTTCCGGGCTTACAGCAGAGGCTGAAAAGGCCCGTGCGGAGCTGGCTGAGATGATCAAGCAACTCGGTGCCACGGTTGAGCGCATGGCTCAAAAGGCCGCTTCAATTGCGGCGAACGCCAAGCCTGCAACGCTGTAAAAGGCCTCTAGCCGGCATGGCCTGAGAACACGGAACTTCCAAATCGATTATTGACTTGACCCCCGTCAACCTGCGTAGGATTTACATTCAAGCAGGGGGAAATCAGTGGCACTTGGGTACCAAGAATCTATCGATGAAGTAACAGGGCCAGGGTCTTGGTTCGAGCTTGAAGACGGCGTCGTAAACGGTGTCCCGATGAAGGTTTTCAAGAACGCCCCGAAGGCGCTGAGAGACGTATTCAATCCATCTCGAGAATCCGATGCGACCTACATGGTCTACGAAGACGAAGAATGGTCATACAAAAAGACGCACCAAGAAGCAGACGCTCTCGCGTATGCACTTGTTCACACCTATGGCATTAAGCCAGGCGACCGCGTTGGAATCTCAATGCGCAACCTTCCTGAGTGGGTTGTTTCCTTTACCGCAATTACTGGCATTGGAGCTGTATCGGTTTCAATGAACTCATGGTGGACTGAAGAAGAACTCGAGTTCTCCCTTAAAGATGTTGGTCTTAGCGTGCTCATCGTTGACAGCGAGCGAATTGAGCGCGCTACTGGTCCATGCGAGCGCAATGGCACCAAGATGATCACTGTTCGAGAAGGAAACGTTCCTATTCCAGCTGTGGCAAAACGCTGGGAAGATGTTGTCGTTCGTGGTGAAGCAATGCCATTCGTCGAGATTACGACCGACATGGACGCAATCATTCTCTTCACGTCTGGAACTACAGGATTTCCAAAGGGTGCCGTTTCAACGCACCAGGCCGTTGCGAACTCAATGATGGCATTCAGTGCTCGTGCGAGCGCCAATGGAAAGCGTGTTGAGGGTCTTGCGCAAGAAAAGAAGGACTCACCATTTCCCAATGTTGGGATCTTGGCCGTGCCACTATTCCACGTAACGGGCATGGCAGTGATGCTTTCAAACTTCGCGTACCAGTTCAAAATGGTCATTATGTTCAAGTGGGATGCCGAGCGAGCCCTTCAGCTCATTGAAAAGCACCACATCACGACGTTCACTGGAGTGCCAACACAGTCGTGGGACTTAGTTCAGCACCCTAACTTCTCAAAATACGACACCTCTTCGCTAAACGTCGTTGGTGGAGGTGGTGCTCCGGCACCGGCGAAGCTCGTCGAACAAGTTGATGGCGCTTTCAAGAGTGGTCGTCCAAACCTCAGTTATGGAATGACAGAAACAAATGCGTATGGCCCAGGAAATGTTGGCTCTGAATACACCTCGCACCCAAATTCGACTGGACGCATTCCTATTCCGGGAATGGAACTAGAAATTCGTGACGAAGACGCGAATCCAGTTCCTCGCAATACATCCGGAGAAATCTGGATGAAGGGTCCAATGCTCATTCGTGGTTATTGGAATCGCCCAGATGCAAATAAGGAGACCATCGTGGATGGGTGGCTGCGAACAGGTGACTTGGGACGTATCGATGACGAAGGTTTCATCTTTATAGAAGACCGCGCAAAGGACATGATTATCCGTGGTGGAGACAATGTCTATGGTGCAGAAGTTGAAACTGGAATCTATGAAATTCCTGAGGTCTACGAAGCGGCAGTGTTTGGCATCAAGCACGAACGTCTCGGTGAAGAAGTGGCCTGCGTCATCATGGTGAAGCCTGGAATGACACTTACTGAAGAACAGGTGACCACGTATCTAAATGGTCGAATGGCTAAGTATAAAATTCCAACTCGCATTGCTTTTACGACTGAACCACTTCCTCGAAACCCAGCAGGCAAGTTCTTGAAGCGATCAATGGAGAAGTTGTACTTCTAACTGTGGATCAACTGGCCAGTGACGCCAAACAATGTTGCTCCACGTTTGGCGCATCACAGGAACTCGTTGTAGCGAGAATGCCATGTCAGTCTTTATTTGGAAAGGGCATTCGACAACTTGCATCCAGTAGTCCAAATCGCACAAGAGTGTTTGAGATGTGTCGTCTATTTTTCCCGACAAGGTGATAAAGAAAATCGTTGAACGATCTGACTGGCCTGATTTCATTGGCTGCGAGTATTACTGAGCCAAGCACCCCCCATAAGCCTGGAAGGGCCTTAAGCGACCTTGCCACCGCACTGGAACGTAGATAGGTAACTCCGTTTGAATCACGCACAACAACGGTCTGGTCAAATGGCAGAGTGGACGCGTCATCCCAGGTGCACGAAGCAGCGGGTGCGCAGGAAATCACCCTTGAGATGTCGTGGCGTTCTAACCACCGTACGCAGGCTCGACAAAGTCCACAGTCACCGTCATACATCAGCTCAAGTGCGCTACTCACCAAGCAATCCTACGGGCGAAGGATTACTGAGGAGCAGCCAGGTCAAATCTGGAATGCCCGCTCGGAATTACTTTTAATTGGTCCCTTTACGATTAGACAATGGATAATTATTTCGCAGGCAAGAAGTTTCTCGTTATCGGTGCGTCAGGCGTTTTAGGGTCTGAGATTTGCCGTCAACTCATTGCAAATGGTGCGGTGGTGTCTCTCATCGCGCGCACTGAAGCCAACATTCCAGATGACTTGCGGGAACTAAACCGCTCAACAGCTGACATCGGTTCAAGGGCTTCGCTACTGCTAGCGATCGATGAAATCGGTGGAACATTCGATGGAGTTATTAATGCCGCCGGAGTAGTGGCCTTTGGACCTATTGGTGAAGTGCCTGAAGAAGTGGTTGGCGAACTATTTCGTACCAATGCCACGGGGACCGTCAATGTACTTTCACTTAGTGGCGCCTTCGTCAACGAGGGAGGCGTTATTGCCTCGATTACAGGTGTTGCCGCAGACGTATCGGTTCTCGGAATGAGTGCTTACTGTGCCTCTAAGAGCGCAGCTCACAGCGCAATGGCAGTGGCGGCTCGTGAATTTAGGACCAAGAAGATCAATGTGCTGGACATTCGTGCCCCGCACACAGAAACTGGATTAGTTACTAGAGCACTATTTGGCACGGCCCCAAAGATGCCTCAAGGTCTTGAGCCATCATTTGTAGCCAACAGGATTCTGAGCGCTATTTCAAGCGGTGAAAAAGACTTGCCAGCGGACGCATTTGCGCAGTAGTCGCAGGTCTAAAGTACTTGACGAAGTGCCAGTGTCGTGCAGAGCGCGCCAAGCAACCATGAAATTGTTCGAAGCACGTGTGCGAAACGAAGCTTTCTCAGTAGATCTGCATTAAAGCCATTAGAGAGTTTCTGGTGGATAGGAACTGCACTGAAAATTGTTAGCCCCACGGCACCTAGGGCAAAAAGTGAACTCGCCGTCCACATGGCCAGGGTTTTGTGCGAGACGGAAAATAACCAGATTGCCAGTCCAGCCGCTTGAACAATCCATGCAGGGCCGACTGCCCAGCTAATTCGATTCGAGTGATGCTCGTGGAATCGTTGCCACTTCTCGCCATCAACAAACTCAAACGATGGGTACACATTCAGCGCAACCGTGACTGAAAGTCCTGCTAAGTACCAACTGGCAATGAGTGTGACCAGGATTGCGTATTTCATATCAAAACTCTAGGACTTAATCATGCTCGCATGAACTCAACATTTTTTCCAAAACTTCGAACATCAACTACTTCAAATTTGTGCAACGCACTTTTAAGGTTTCTTTCACGACCCTGATTTACAGCATCTTTACCAGCAAAGACATCCTCACGTGGTCCGAGCAGAACGCTCTTAGCCTTTCGCAAGTTCAATCGCATCTCTTGCATAATCAGCGAGGTTCATTTCGCTGATCTCACTAAGCGAGAACCATCCAGCGTGATCGGTGGTGCCGTGAACTTCGTGGCGAAGCTCTCCACCAGCTAGTTCAACAGTGAAGAGGATCCTTACGGTGTGAAGCTTGTCGCCGTTATCTCTGCGGCGAAGATCACTGGTTGTGCCAATGAGCTTCGGATTCTTGACCTCAAGTCCAGTTTCCTCGACAAATTCACGGAGAAGGGTGTCCTCAGGTGATTCACCGAAGTCAATGCCTCCACCAGGAAGCCACCAAAGAGGTGGTTGGTGCTTGGGGTTACTCGATCTAACTAGTGCAACATTGCCTTCATTAATCAGCACGCCGTATGAACGGACGCTGGTGTGTTGTTTACTCACGATTCCCTAACGAGTTCTCGGGAAGCCGAGGTCAATTTGTGATTCAGATGGTTGTGGCCAGCGTGTGGTGATTACCTTCGCGCGGGTGTAAAAGGTGAATCCTTCTGGGCCATAGATGTGTGAGTGGCCGAATAGTGAATTCTTCCATCCACCGAATGAATAGCTGGCGATTGGAACTGGAATTGGAACATTGATTCCAATCATGCCCACCGTGACTTCACGACTGAAGAGTCGAGCAGCATTTCCATCACGAGTGAAGATTGCAGTTCCGTTTCCGAATGGATTTGCGTTAATCATGGCAACTGCGTCTGCGTACGACGCGACACGTGCAACACCAAGAACTGGTCCAAAGATTTCGTCGTCGTATGACTTCATTCCAGGCTTCACCCCGTCAAGAAGACATGGGCCCACATAGAAGCCCTTCTCACTAGCCATTGCTGTTCCATCGCGAACTACTTGCACACCGTCTGCTGGTGCATTTACGACGTAGCTAACAATACGGTCACGGTGTTCTTTTGTGATCACTGGGCCAAAGTCAGACTTTGGATCATTGCCAGGTCCAACGGTGAGCTTGTCCATGCGCTCGGTGATCTTCGCAAGAAGAGGCTCGGCAACGTCACCCACGGCAACAACCACTGAGATTGCCATGCAACGCTCACCAGCAGAACCAAAGCCTGCGTTGATGGCGGCATCTGCAGCTATGTCGAGATCAGCATCAGGAAGAACCACCATGTGGTTCTTGGCGCCACCAAGAGCCTGAACACGCTTTCCATTCTTGGTTCCAGTTTCGTAGACGTGTTTTGCAACTGGAGTTGAACCCACGAAACTGATTGCATCAATTCCCGGGTGAGTGAGAATTCCGTTCACGAGGTCTGCATTTCCGTGGAGCACATTGAACACTCCGTCTGGGAGCCCAGCTTCTTTCAGAAGCTCAGCGAGTCGAACTGAAACCGACGGGTCTCGTTCAGAAGGCTTCAAGATGACCACGTTTCCTGTAGCGAGCGCATTGGCAGTCATCCATAGTGGCACCATGATTGGAAAGTTGAACGGTGTGATTGCAGCAACTACGCCAACGGCTTCACGCACAGAGTGGACGTCGACGCCGTCTGCGACCTGGCTGGAAAAGCCACCCTTCATGTGCTCAGCGAGGCCGCAGGCGTATTCCACGTTTTCTAGCCCACGAGCGATCTCGCCCTTGGCGTCAGCAATTGTTTTTCCATGCTCGGCAGTAATAATCTCGGCGAGTTCGTCAGTGTGCTTTACCAGTAGTGCTCGGAAGGTGAACAGGATGTTTGTACGAACTGAGAGTGAAGAGTTGCGCCATGTGGCTGCGGTCTGTTGAGCCTGGGCAACAACGTCGTCAAGCAACTTGGCATCAGCAATAGGGGCGCTGCCTGATTGTTCGCCAGTAGCGGGATTGAAAACTGGAATGTCGCCAGTTCCATCAACTCGTTTTCCATTAATAAAGTGCTGAATCGTTGGCATTTTTCCTTCTTCCTAGGGTTCTAATCTACAGCCATGACCGTGCGCTGTCGTAAGGTTGTCAGATGAATACGATCAGACCCCTCCGTGATGCCTGTGCAGTTGAACCGCTGGGAGATGGCAGATTTAGCGCCGTTTTGTCCGATTACTACACCATCACCGATGGACGACCAAATGGTGGGTACTTGCAGACCGTTCTCGGAAGCGCGGCGCTTGCTGCTGCCAGTGCGCAGGGATCAGCTCATCAACACGTGACCGCTCTAACGACAAATTACATTGGCGCTCCTCGTACAGGACCGGCAGAACTACACACTGATGTCAGAAAAGTTGGGCGTGGTGTTTCATTTGTCCACATAACCCTCCTTCAAGAAGGCGTAATCACGAATGAATCAATCGCGACGCTCGGAACACTCGGCGCAGAGTCTGATCTCAGATACGCCGATACACCCATGTTTGACATTGCCCCACTCGAAGATTGCCGCCGCTCTACTGGCGGAGATGAAATCAACATTGCAAAGGTTGTTGATCAACGTTTTGACCCAGCAAGCTCTGGGTGGCGCGATGGTGAGATCTCTGACAAAGCCGAGTTAAAGATGTGGCTGCGACTTGACGATGACGATGCATTATGGTCACCGCACAGTTTGTTGTTCGCAACCGACGCCATGCCACCAGCAACATTCGCGATTGGCTCTTCTGGATGGGTGCCAACATTGCAACTCAGCTCATACGTCCGTCGCGTGCCAGTAGGCGAGTGGCTACGAGCTCGTCAGTGGTGTGTTGTTATTGCCGACGGACTCGTGGACGAACGCTGTGAAATGTTTGACGAAAGAGGCGAACTTGTAGCGCTGGGTAGTCAACTCGCGATGGTTCGTTTTCCCGAAGGTAAGTAGACATGTCGGGGCCGCGCGTAAACGCCGACGGCTCGCTGTTTATTCGCTCCAGACTCACAATACCGTTTAGCGAAATTGAACTTCGCGTCACAACTTCAGGCGGCCCAGGAGGACAGCACGCAAATAGGTCCCTCACTCGCGTCGTCGTTTCTTTTCACGTCAATACATCTGAAGCGCTGAGCGAAACCGAGCGTGCCTTGCTAATTGAAAAAGTAGGCACCGTCGTTCGCTCTAGTGCGAGCCGTTACCGCTCGCAGGCACAGAACAAGTCAGCAGCTCTTGAACAATTGGCGTTAAAGATCGCAAATGGCCTTACGCGCCAAGCTCCTCGCAGAGCAACCAAGCCCACCAAGAGCTCAAAAGTTCGCCGCGTTGATGAAAAGAAAGCTAGAAGTCGAGTCAAAGAGAACCGACGTCGCCCGGTGTCGGACTAGTTGGATTCCTTCAAGTGTCGTTCAATGACGCTGAGCGACATGTGCATCAGATCACTGAGCCCCATGTCTGTTTCTTCGTGAGGCCCACGAAGCGGAGTCAGTGACGCGTAGCCAGCGGCGATCAATGCACCGTCTTCGTCAGCGTCTTCATCACTTACGTCACCAAGTTCTGGGGTAGCGGCACCGAGTCGAAGCTTGAGCTCACCTTCGTCATCAAGTGGGCCGCCTGCTCCAGATTTTGCAGACTTCACAATTCCTGCTGTAGAAATTCGACCTCGCTTAACACCCTTGATCTCACTTCTCGGGAGATTTGGAACATTGAGATTCATGAGTGTTCGCTGCGGCGCTTGGAGCATTACTTCGAGAACTTCAATTGCGATGTCTGCAGCTGGCTCGTAGGAAACTCCTTCGCCCCAGTTTGTTGAGACAGCAAGTCCCGATAGTCCGAGCTGTGCTCCTGTGAGGATTGCCCCAACAGTTCCCGAGTGAAGCACGCTTCTTCCGACGTTGGCACCAGCATTGATGCCAGAGAGAATGAGGTCAGGTTGAAAATTGAAACTTCCGATCGCTCCAAGAATTGCGCACAGAGCTGGGGGAGCGTCGAGGGCATAGCCCTGAATGTTGTCTGCCCCTTCAATCATTTGCTTCTTGTACTTCACTGAAGGGTTGTCGAAAACGTCGCCAACCGCTGAAGACATACCTGAGTAGTTCCGGTTTGGGGCAACGATAATTGCTTCGCGAATTTCGCCTTCTGGGCACCGCTCAATCCACCTTGAAGTAGCCCGGGTGAGGGCCGCTATTCCAGGGGCATTGATTCCATCATCATTAGTTATGAGTATTCGCATATTTCTAAGGCTAACTGTCGTAAGTTACATGTCAGTGAATAGAAGGAAAAATAGCTAATGCTTCCATCAGGAGAACAGATCGCGATTGCCCACGGCGATCAGCGCGCAATTATCACCGAAGTCGGTGCCACCCTTCGTGTCTACGTAAAAGGTGGGGTTCCAGTTGTTGAAGGCTTCGCCGCTGAAGACATCCCGGACTTCGCTAGAAATCAAGTTCTATACCCATGGCCCAACCGTATTGGCGACGGCGAGTGGACTTTTTCAGGTCGTACAGGCTCCGCCAAAATTGATGATGTAGTTCACGCCACTTCCAATCACGGACTGGCTCGTTGGCGCCCATTCGACATTGAAGTGGCGAACCAAAATCGTTGCGTCATGTCACTCGTTCTCCACCCACTTCCGGACTATCCATTTATCTCCAAGTTGACACTCGACTATCACTTAGGACCTAAAGGTCTCACCACAACTGCAACAGTGCAAAACCTTGATGAGGTTCCAATTCCGTTCGGCCTCGGTTACCACCCATACTTCGCGGTTACAACGCCAACAATCGAGGGTGCAGAGTTAACCGTTCCAGCTAATGCGTACGTTGCAGTGAATGATCGCAAACTTCCTACGGGCGAAATTTTGCCGGTGGCGGGAAACAACTACGACTTTCGAACAACAAAGTCGGTGAATGGGCACAACCTTGACGTTACGTACGCTGAGCTCAATCGTGATGACACTGGAATGTGCACCGTCTCACTGAAGGACTCCAAGGGGTCAAACATTGACGTATCAATGGACCGCAACTTTCCCTACCTGCAGGTCTTCACGGGTGACAGCTTGCCAGTTGGAAGGCGCCGCACGTCAGTTGCGATTGAGCCAATGACCTGTCCTCCTGACGCGCTTAGAAGCGGGAAAGACTTAATCATCCTTGAACCAGGTCAGCGCTGGACTGGCTCTTACAGAATTGCGAGGACCTCATAATGAGTCGCGTTGTACTTGTCACTGGATCTACGAGCGGGATTGGTGAAGAAACTGCACTTCGATTCGCTGCGCTAGGTGACCACGTAATTTTTAACTCAGTGAGAAGTGTCAGCGAAGGTGAAGCACTGAGTCAAAAGACGCCAGGTTCCTTTTACATCCAAGGCGACATCTCCAATGACGCAGACTGCGAACGGATGATTGCCATGGTGCTCGAGCGCTACGGAAGACTCGATGTTCTTGTCAACAATGCTGGAGCCACCAAAGTTATTGCACACGCTGACATCAACGCAGCAACACTTGATGTGTGGCGAGATATTTTCGAAGTCAATGTTTTTGGAACATGGAACATCTCAGTTCACGCGATGCCAGCTCTTAGAGAAGCGAAGGGTGCCATTGTGAACGTTTCATCAATTGCTGGCGTTCGCCAAACTGGTTCATCAATTCCATACGCTGCTTCAAAGGCTGCCCTTAATCACATGACAGCGCTGCTCGCCAAGGTTGTTGGCCCAGAAGTGCGAGTAAACGCAGTGGCCCCAGGTCTCATTGATACGCCCTGGACGGCTGACTGGGACGCAATTAGAGGCGTTGTGAGCGCCATGGCTCCACTGAAGCGAAGCGGAACACCAGCAGACGTGGCTGACGTGATTTTGTCGCTAGCGAGCACTCCGTACGTAACGGGTCAAGTACTCGTTGTTGACGGTGGTCTCGGCCTTATGGCCTAGGCGGCTCATAGGGCGGAACGAAGATCCGTAAACACCGACTTAAGAACTTTGTTACTGGTTTGATCAAGTATCTGTTGAGCCGAACTCGCCTAGGAACACCAAGCAACTCCTGAGCCCATGGCTCCATGAGTGCGTAGGAACTTTGAACAAAGAACCAGAAGACAATCTTTTTTGAGCGTTCTTTGATTATTTCGTGAGCAACAAAGTCTCGAGCCACTGCGCCCTCTGGAATCAGTCGCAGTTCAGGGCGAAAGCGACTCAGTTCATCTCGTAGCTCTCGGTAAGTCCTTGGCGGATTTGTAATTCCAAAGTCCAGTGCTAGTTGTGACATTTCTAAAACGTAGGCATCTCGTTCTTGATCAGTGATGCGCTTTCTGCCGAACTTCAAATAGCCTTCGAGAAACATTGAGATCTCAGCACAATGCACCCAGAGGAGAAGATGAGGATCGTTGGCGTAGTACTCAACACCATCATCAGCAGTTCCGCGCACGGCTTCGTGAACGGCAAGAACTCGCTCAATAGATGAGTAGGCCAGATCTTTTGGGCCGTAGGTAGTGAAACCTAAAAAATTTGCAGTCTGGAGCATTCGCCCCAATGGATCGTTTTGATATCTCGAGTGCTGCGCAACGCCCGCCATTGCGTAGGGGTGAAGCGTCTGAAAAAAGAGACTCGCTATGCCACCAATGAGCATTGAAGCCAGGTCACCGTGAACCAGCCGAGCCACGCTATTTATGGCCATGTATGAGATTTCCGGGTCATCACAAATTGGGATCGGATCTTGGGTGAGGCCAATGGTGTTTCTAATTGCGACGTTAAATCGCTCTTTGAATCCCTTGGGAAGCCTGACGTCAGTATTTGCCACTTCCACAGCCTAAAGATTTTCCTTTTAATTCGTTCCGCGACATGAGACACTAGATACATGGCATCGGTAAAACCACAACGAGTAGAGACCACCAGCTCTCAGGTACTTACTGATGACGCCGTCGAAACGGT
The DNA here is from genome assembly GCA_036787355.1 of Acidimicrobiales bacterium. Classification (GTDB taxonomy): domain Bacteria; phylum Actinomycetota; class Acidimicrobiia; order Acidimicrobiales; family RAAP-2; genus RAAP-2. The sequence goes on along the minus strand of DAIQPM010000028.1, from coordinate 5,032 downwards.
GCGCCCCTGGAACGTTCTTGTCTGGGACGATCCAGTTACTCCGATGAAAGTCGTTGAAGTCATTTTTAAACGAATCTTTGGATACCCCAATGCCAAGTGCACTCAGTTGATGCTGACGGTGCACAATGAAGGCAAAGCAGTTGTCTGGTCGGGACAAAAAGACATCGCCGAAAGCTACTGCGTGAAATTGCAAGTAGCTGGACTTCAGTCAACAATCGAGCAGCCATGAGCAAGAACAAGATGTTCATTAAGCGTCGCGACGGACGAATTGAGGTTCGACTAAACGAGGCTGGGCGAAACATTGTTTATGAAGCCTTCGGCCATGTGGTCGCCGCCGAGCGAGACCCTGAGCACGACTGGCACCGCAGACTTAATGCCCCTATTGACCCCTCAAGTGATGACGACAATCCACTCGCAATGTTGACTCGACAAAGTCAGATTTCTACGAATGCGGAACTCGCGTACATGACTCGAAATGAAGAGTTCATTAATGAGCAAGAGGCTTGGGCGTGGCTCACGACTATGCAGATTGCCCTTAGAGAAACTGCAGCCACTAATGGAATTTTGAATGATGAGAAGTGGAACAGCGCGGATGACAAACTCCGAAGTCAAATACAAACGCTGCAAGCATTCCTTTTTGAACTAGCTGAGTGTTTCTAAAGCAAAACTCCCCGAGTTTCCTCGGGGAGTTTTCAGTGCGCCGGCCGGGACTTGAACCCGGAACCTGTTGATTAAGAGTCAAATGCTCTGCCAATTGAGCTACCGGCGCGTGACGAGTCTATACCGCCACGCGCTCGGCGAACTCCTTAGTTGTGCTGGATGGCCTTGACTTCTAGGAATTCTTCGAATCCGTATTTTCCTAGTTCACGACCAATTCCTGACTGCTTGTAGCCACCAAATGGCGCCACGATGTTGAAGGCACCACCGTTGATTTCCACTTGACCGGTACGAATCTTTCGAGCGACTTCGAAGGCCTTCTCGTCGGTGCCAGCCCAAACTCCACCAGCGAGACCGTAGAGAGAGTCGTTAGCGATAGCTACGGCTTCTTCCTCGGTGTCGTAAGGGATGATTGAAAGAACTGGTCCAAAGATTTCCTCTTGCGCAATAGTCATTGAGTTCTTCACGTCAGAGAAGATCGTTGGCATTACGTAGAAACCCTTCGAGAGTTCTTCTGGAACCGACACGCCACCACAAACAAGGCGAGCGCCTTCGTCGATTCCCTTGTTGATGTAGTCACGTACGCGCTGCTGTTGAACAGCACTGATAAGAGGACCACAGAAGCTTGCGCCAGTGATTGGATCAGCTGGTGTGAATGCTGCAGCAGTAGCAACAGCCACATCTTCAACTTCTTGCAACTTCGAACGTGGAACAACCATGCGAGTTAGCGCAGAGCAAGTCTGTCCTGAGTTGAGGTAAGCCTTTCCAACTCCGTCAGCAACGGCCTTAGCAATGTCAGCGTCTTCGAGGATTACGTTGGCAGACTTGCCACCGAGCTCGAGTGAAACGCGCTTCACCATCTGCGCGGCAATTTCCATAACGCGCTTTCCTGCACGAGTTGAACCCGTGAATGAAACCATGTCAGTCTTCGGGTGAGCAACGATGGCTTCTCCAACAACTGGGCCAACACCTGTTACTAGGTTAAATACACCTTTAGGCAGCCCAACTTCGTGGATGATCTCAGCGAGGATGAATGCGTTGATCGGAGCAACTTCACTTGGCTTCAGAACAACGGTGCAACCAGCAGCAAGTGCGGCGGCAACCTTGTTAGCGATTTGGTGCAGTGGGTAGTTCCAAGGTGTGATCGCAGCAACAACACCTACTGGCTCGCGAACGAGTGTTGATGTTCCTACTTCTTCTTCCCAGACAAACTCAGATGCACGTTGTGCGTTGTCGGCGAACGTGAAGGTTGGTAGTCCAGCCTGAATTCCTTTAGCGAGCATCAGTGGCATTCCAACTTCGTTAGCAATGCATAGAGCAATTTCGTCACCACGCTCTGCGAGCTTTTCTGAGATACGTGTTAGTAGCTCACCACGCTCTTTGGGGCTGGTGTTGGCCCATGAAGTGAAAGCAGCAGCAGCTGCATCAACTGCAGCATTTGCCTCTTCAACAGTTCCAGCAGGAATTGTTGCGTAGATCTCACCTGTTCCAGAAGTTGTTACTTCGAGTGTTTCTTTTGACGAGGCCTTAACCCACTGTCCATTGATGTAGAACGAATCGCGAACGATTGTCATGTTTCCCCCTTAGACCTCGAATGAGGTGTGTAGCGAAAATCTACACGGAGTTTCGAGCGCCATGTCGCGACAGAAAAAATGCCCGTCGACACCACTATTTATGGTGCCGACGGGCAATTCTTGGGGTGAGTGACGGGTCTCGAACCCGCGGCCTCCAGGACCACAACCTGGCGCTCTAACCAGCTGAGCTACACCCACCAAGACCTATAAGTATTGCACAGCGTAGGAACCTGGCAAAAGGAAGGTTTTATTTAACTACGATTGAGGGTGCGCCCCTGTAGCTCAACTGGATAGAGCATCGGAGTTCTAACCCGCAGGTTGCAAGTTCAAGTCTTGCCGGGGGCACTCAGGAGATTGTCAGCACTTTCACACGCTGCTCACAGAAGCAGTGCGTATCCTTTTTACGTGACGCAACTTTCAACCCAGGCGCAGATTTCGCGACTCATACACCGATTCGGTTTTGGTCCGAAGCCGGGGGAGTTCGCGAAGTTAATGGCGGGCGGCGTCCCAAGTGCGCAGGCGTCAATTCTGAATGTCCCAGCGGTCGATGCAGGTGTGTCAAATCTCAGCACACCAACGTTCGCAAAAATCGGCTCGCTTGTTTCCAAGGCTGCAAAGTTCCAAGACGCATTGGAGTACTACCAGCTGGTTTTTTGGTGGCTGGACCGCATGGTGCTTGCTGACAACGCACTACCTGAGCGAATGACGTGGTTTTGGCACGGGCACTGGGCAACAGCAATTAGCAAAGTTAATTACGCCACACCAATGTTGACGCAGAACCAAGTACTTCGACAAAATGCACTCGGCAATTTCAACACCATGGCTCAGTCAATGATCAATGACTGTGCGCTGCAGTACTGGCTCGATGGTCAACAGAACTACGTGGCGGCTCCGAATGAAAATCTGTCTCGTGAATTCATGGAGCTCTTCGCTCTCGGTGTTGGCAACTACTCCCAAGCCGACGTCACGGCACTCGCGAAATCGTTCACTGGTTACAAAATCACCGCTGATTCGTTAGAAGCCGGAGTGATTACGTACACACCGAAGATTCACGACACGTCAACCGTTTCAATCCTCGGCACTACGGGAGCCTTCTCGCCTCAAGATGCTGTCGCGGTGCTGACTTCACAAAAGTCGTGTCAAGACTTCATCGCGCAACGACTCTGGTTCCGCTTTTACAACTCATCCTCACCTCAGCCAGACAGTACTTTGAGTGATGCATTCGCCACGAGAGATATTGGCGCAGCAGTAAAGGCACTCGTGTATCACGCAGCCCTTAGCGACTCTCTTCACGCGCAAGCGAAATCACCAGTTGAGTGGTTTGTGAGCGCTTGTCGAGCCCTAAGCATTCAGCCGTCCACATTGCCAACTCAGTCAACAGTTTTCAGCGCACTCGCAAGAATGGGCAATACACCTTTTAATCCGCCCAACGTCGGTGGATGGCCACCCGATGAATTCTGGCTTGGTGCAGCGCAAGCGCAAGAGCGAATAAATCTGTCGCAGTACCTAGTAAGTCACGGCAATCTTTCTCCAATTTCAGTTCTCCCAGCGAAGCAGCGTGTTGCCGCCGCTGCGATGTGGTTGGGTGTTGCTGGATGGGGGGCTACAACCCAGCAGGTTCTCACCAGTGCAGCGAGTGACCCTGCACGACTCGCTTGGCTGGCGCTCAATGCACCGGAATACGTGGTGAACCAATGAGATGTGAAGACTTCTCTCGTCGTGATTTTCTAAAGCTCACTGGCGCAGATGCAATGGCCGCATCACTGCCACTCAGTTTTTCTGAGATTGCATCGGCTGCTGTTGCGACGCCTCTTCCAGCCAAGACTCCAATCGTGGTCCTAGTGACTCTTTACGGTGGGAATGATGGACTGAATACCTTGGTGCCCTATCTCGATTCAACCTATTACTCTTCTCGTCCAGGAATTTCGGTTGACCAGTCAACGGTTCTGCCACTTGGTGATGGACTTGGTTTCAATCCAGCGATGAAGAACTTCGCATCATTATGGAACGCTAAGCAGTTAACAATTGTTCGTGGTGTCAGTTACCCCAACCCGAATCTTTCTCACTTTTCTTCGATGGCCATTTGGCAAACAGCTTCACCTGCGACTTCGATCTCAACGGGTTGGATCGGAAGGTGGCTCGATACGCAGCCTCTTAATCCAATGCTTGCAGTATCGGTGGGAAGTACGATGCCTCCGGCCTTTGCTGGCGCGAAGCAAAGTGGATCAGTGATGCCGGCAACTGGATTTAAATTGCCAACGGGAACAGCGCTCAGTCAGTTCAAATCACTTGGAGCTCAAACTGCCGGTGCATCACCAGTAACGCAGAGCGCTGCACTTTCGATTGCCAACTTGTATCAAATGGCTAGCACCGTTAGTTCAGAACTTGCAGCTGGCGCTCTGAAGCCAGTCGACCCCACTTTGCAAAATGTCGGCAACTCGAACCTCAACCCACAACTTGACGCAGTTGCAACACTCATTAGTGCAGGTGCTCCCACGCGAGTTTGGGAAGTTTCAATTGGAGGTTTTGACACTCACGCCGATGAAGTGGCAACACAGAATGCACTCATTGGTGGGGTCAGCGACTCAGTTGCTCGATTCATGTCTCAAATTGCTGGAACCAAGCGAGCTAACGACGTAACGGTTGTTGTCTACACAGAATTCGGTCGTCGTGTTAAGGCCAATGCAGCCCAAGGCACCGACCATGGAACATCGAACGCTGTTTATGTTGTGGGCAAATCTGGCGTTGGTGGATTCATTGGTGACGAGCCGTCGCTCACGCAACTTGATGCAACTGGAAAT
>DAIQPM010000027.1:0-15776 GCA_036787355.1 Acidimicrobiales bacterium | reverse complement strand
TGATTCGAACTGACCCAGAAATTACGTCATACAGACGAGACACCAGGAGCGAAATGGTGGTCTTTCCCGCACCACTTGGTCCTACCAATGCAGTCATCGTTCCAGGTTCTACGACAAAAGAGAGGTCGTGCAAAACATCGGTCTTCGCAACTTTTTCTAGCTTTGCAACCGCTTCAAGTGACGCTAGTGAGACTTCTTCCGCACCGGGGTATGAGAAGACAACGTGATCAAATTCAAGTCGAGCAGGACCAACAGGAATTATCGAAGCGTTAGGGCTCTCTGTAATCATTGGCTGTAAATCGAGAACCTCGAAGAGTCGCTCAAAACTGATCATGGCGGACATGAAGTCAATGTTTATGTTCGACAACTGCGTTAGTGGTCCATACAGTCTCGAGAGATACGCAGTGATAGCAACTACCGTTCCAACAGCAATGGTTCCATGAAGTGCTTGCACTCCACCAAAGCCATACGCAAACGCAGTCGCGAGCGATGCAGTGAGCGAAAGTGCAATAAAGAAGAATCGAGAATAGATCGCTTGATCAATTCCAATGTCACGAACCTCTAAGGCGCTGTCCCTGAAAGTTTTCTGCTCATCAGCAGGTCTTCCGAAGAGCTTCACCAACATCGCGCCAGCAACGTTGAACCTTTCAGTCATCACCATGTTCATGTTTGCATTGAGCTCGTTGCCTCGAGCAAACAGCGCGCCCAGTCTTCTTCCCACTCGACGAGCGGGTAGCAAAAACACAGGAACAAGGATTAGAGCGACCAAGGTGATCTGCCAGCTCAAAACAAACATTGTCCCAAGCACGATGCTGACCAGAATCAAGTTTCCAACGATGTTTGAAAACAGATCTGTGAACGCCTGCTGTGCTCCAATTACGTCATTATTCAGACGACTGATGAGCGCCCCAGTTTGGGTGCGTGAGAAGAACGCAATTGGCATTGATTGGATGTGCTGAAAAACCTCTGAACGAAGATCACAGATCAGCCCCTCACCAATTACTGCAGAGATCCTTCGTTCAATGAGTGACAGTGCTGCGTCAAAAACTGCGAGAAGCGCGGTAAGAGACGCGAGGGCAATAATTAGTCCTTGGTTTTTACCAATAATCCCCTTGTCGATAATCGCCCTAAGAAGCAGCGGAGAGACAGAACTCACAATTGCGTCGGTTATGACGGCACAGAAAAAGATGATCAGAATCTTTTTGTATTGCTTTGCATAGAGGAGAACGCGAGGGAATGTTCCCTTCTTTATTTGGTGTTCCAACATGTTGCGGTCTTTGGTCAGGCCACGCATTCCCATGCGACCGCTCCGAGCTGCTCCACCGCCGCCACCATGCATGCTCATAGCAATTTCCTTGTCAGCTTCATTACAGCGTTGTAAAGGCGGAGTAAATAATCAATACACCAAGGATCATCATCACTGATGCACCAATTGTTCTGAGTGCGACAAGTCGATTAGGCGAAGTCGCCAGCCATTCACGTGCCGTTCCAGCGATGTAGCCCCACGTTCCGTCGCTGAAGAACGCCATAACACTGAAGACCACACCGAAAATTAAGAGCTGAACCGTCACGTGTCCTTTGGATGGATCGACGAAGTGAGGAAAAACGGCCGCGAAAAAAATTAACGCCTTCGGATTTAGAACGCCAACAACAAAACCTTGGCGAACAATGACTGCCTTGGACGGCTTGTCGTCAGCTTGATCAATCATTGCGGCGGCGTGCGCTTTTCTTTTCTTGAATGCTTCGACACCGAGCCAAACCAGGTAGCACCCTCCGGCAAACTGAAGCACCGCCGAGAACACTTTTGAGTGCGAAATAAGTGGCCCGAGGCCGACCGCCACCAATACTGAGAGAACAAGGGCACCAAGACTGTTTCCGAGCGTTGTCAGCACGGCTGTCCACTTACCCCACGCAACGCCACGCGCAATAGTGAACATGACGCTCGGTCCTGGAGCCACAATGATGATTGCGGAAGCGACGAAGAATTCAAAGAAGTGGCTGCTATCAATCATGCTTCATCAAATTTACTATGCGTTCCATAATGCCAAGCCAAAAACCGATGCTGAAGCCAATGCCAATCGCAAACGCAGCCGTTCCTACGCCCACGGTGCCACCGAGCAACCATCCAATTGTGAGCACAGTTGCTTCAATACAAATTCGAACGTAGACAATGCTGACGCCCAACTTGCGATGCAGACTCGTCATTAGACCATCTCGTGGCCCTGGGCCGAGACCTGTTGTCAAATAGAGGGAACTACCAATGCCAATTACCATGATTGCTCCGACCACGTATATCGCTTTCATTGCGAAGTTGGATGCGACTGGTAGGTGTGCTGCAGTTAGATCAAGTGCATAAGCAATGACTAGCAAGTTGGCAATGGTTCCAAGTCCGGGCTTTTCTCGAAGGGGAAACCACAAAAGAAGAACTCCAGCGCTAATCAACAAGGTTGCCCATCCGATTGACAAATGAGTGTGCTTGGTGATGCCCTGGGCAAAAACGGTCCAAGGAGTGGCTCCCCACTCGGACTGGACCAAGAGCCCTTCGCCAAAGCCAAAAACTGCAAGTCCTCCAATTAGTGGCAGGAACATTGAAGGTCTGAACGCCCACGTTGATGTCGCTCTCCATGGAGTAACGGGGATCTTGTGACTCAGTGCAGACATTGCAGTAACGCTACTCCTTGATGTGAAACTGACTAAATCAAGGAATTTCAACTCTCCGCTGATAGCCCCACACTCACGTGTCTTCAGTTGTAGCCTCTACGCGTGTCAGATAACGAAAATTCTAAATCCCGTTGGCTAAAAGAAAAGAAGCCTGGAATGGCTCCACGAGAAGTAGTGATGGGTCTCGACAAATTAGAGCGCGGAGTCAGTTTCGGTGCTGCGGGCATTGCCCTCATTTTTGCTGCGCTCTACTTCCCCAGAGTTCTTGCGAAAACAACAATTCTTCACCTAACAGCAAAACCTGCAAAAGTTCACCCTTTTTGTGCCAAGAACTACAAGCACCAGGCAACGCTGTGCATACGGACACTCATTACCCATCCTGCGTACTGGATGCCAGCATTCATGGCACTCGCAATCATTGGACTATTCATTTTGTTCTTTGCCTTCCGTAGGAAGCGTTCCGGAGTAATTGTTAGCTGTCTCCTTCTGGGTCTCTACATTGGAGCTCTTAGCAATGGTCTCTTATTTGTTTTTGTGGGTGGATGGCTAATCATTCGCGCCCAACGCTTAAGCAAGTACGGAGATGCTTCATTCTCAGGATCCTCACGTAGAGCGAAAGAAATTTCCAAAGCTCGAAAAGAAGGTCGAGTTGCACCAGCCGCTGGTGCACCAACATTAAAGCCGACCCCAGAAGCTTCGAAGCGCTACACACCAAAGCAGCGCAAGCGTCGTCGCTAACATGGCCCAACTTGGACTTGATTTCCCAACTGCCTGGGGTCGCAGATATTCTGCACGAATTTTTCGACACATCTACCAGTCCTATTACGTTGCGCCGTATGTCAAATACATGGCTTCTCTGAAGGTGGTTGGACTTGAAAACATTGAAGGTAATCGACCATTTATTTTTGTCGCAAACCACACCAGCAATCTCGACACGCCAATAACCATTGCGGCACTTCCTGCAAAGGTCAGAACACACACGGTTGTGGCTGGCGCAATGGACACCTTCTTCATGAGCCGAGTGAGTGCATTTAGAGCGGTGCTGCGTTTTAATGTCATCCCCATTGACCGTCACAAAGTAAATCGCAGAAGTTCACAACTAGCTATTGAAGTGCTTGAAGACAAATGGAACCTATTGCTGTTTCCAGAGGGTGGAAGAACTCCCGATGGCAACCTGCAGCAATTCAAGGGTGGTGCTGCATACCTAGCCGAGCGTACTGACGCCACGATCATCCCTATTTACATTCACGGAATCGGACTCCTTCGCGGACCAAAGTATGCAAAGGCTCCGAAGTACACCCAGGGTCCAAGCCAGTCTCGCCACCCAGTGACGGTTGCTTTTGGTAAACCGCTCAAGTGCGGCGACGGGGAAAACATTCGTAAGTTCAATACTCGAATCGAAGACGCAGTGGTTGAACTTGGTCGTAAAATCAGCGGCGATGCTTCCTACAGCGTTACTCGACCTAGCGAGAACTCAGACTCGTAACTCGCTCTTCATAGAGTTTGTCCGCAACTGTGCTGAGTGGGCTCAGCTTGGTGCCAGTAACTTTTGCAATCACTTCATCACAGAGCCAAGGGTTCATTGCAAGTACTGGACCGTGGGCGTACGTTGCCCAAATCTGATCAGTCACAAAACCATCGTGGTGCCCGTCATTTCCTCGACCATACAGAACACTTCCGAGTGGAGCGATGTCTTTGCCGAGTGAAGTAACACCACCGTGATTCTCAAAGCCAACAAGTTTGTTCTGTCCGACCTGACTAAACAGTTCACCAACAGACCTAACTTCTCCCCTGGTAGTGGCAACATCAACCAGCGACAGTCCTTCATAGGCATCGTCGCCTTCTACCGAAAATGAAGTACCAAGTAGTTGAAGACCCGCGCAGACCGCAAAGACATGCGCACCATTGGCTACACGTTGCCTTAGTGGTGACTTCCTTAGAAGATCTGCCGCAAGTCGTTGAGGGCCATCTTCGCCGCCTCCGAGTAAATAGAGATCTGCTTCTGGAAGATCATCAGTGATGGCAACCCTTAAAACTTCTGCGTGAATGCCTCGTCGAAGCGAACGCTCTGAAAGAGCAAGGGCATTGCCATAGTCCCCATAGGTTCCAAGAAGCTCTGGATAGATGAGGGCAATCTTCATGGTGTTGACCTCTGCATCCAATCGCTAAAGGCTGTGTAGTTAGCGATGAGCTCAATTGTCGAAGAAGGGCTAGGCAGCGAATTCAAATCATCAACAACCTCATACGAGACTTTTGCTAAATCGAGTCGAGTCGCTAGATCTAATCTGCGATCACCGAGGCACCAGACTTTTCTCCCTTGCAATTGCTCAAACGAAACGTCGTAGAGCCAGGAAGGGTCTTTTCCATCAGCAACTCGAGCATTAATTGCAATCCAAATTTCTTCGCTCTCTGGTGAGAGAGATTTCAAGAGAGCATCAAAGCCCGCCGGGTTCTTAGCGAGCAGCATGTGAAGTTTTCTTCCCTGCCATGAGCGGACGCTAAACCTTCCTGCAATTCCTGAAATCGATCGCATGCTCATCAGCGACTTCGATGGTTCGACACCAATCACCTGAAGAGCGGTCGCGGCCATAGCGGCATTACCAACATTGAACTGACCAGGAATACTCAACTGGACATGAAATGAATTCTCTGCAACAGAAACTTCATTTCCATCTACACGAGTTGTGCAATGTTGTTTTGCAAATCCACAGGAACACGACCACGCGTTTTCGCTCCTTGTTATGGACTGTGTGCACTTCGGACACGAAACTGCATCGGCGGTCCAGGTGGTTTCTATGTCACACCAGCGAACATCATTTACAACTTCGCTGGCGTATGCAACCAATGGGTCATTGGCATTCGCCACAACGACGAGACCCTTCGAACACTCAGACAAGGCCGCTCGCCAACGTTCAGCGATTGCGCGAACTTCAGTTGCACGGTCGAGTTGGTCTCTTGACAAATTCAACAGGACTACCACCTTTGGATTTGTCGACTCAATGACTGCCGGAAGCCATGCTTCATCGGTTTCTAAAACAGCACGAGTGGCCTTTGAAGCTGCGAGCGCCGCCACGTGACCAGCGGGCATGTTGGCTCCAGTCGCATTCGTCGCAACGTTGTTGCTCCATCCTGCAACGCTGAGCGCGGTTGTGGTGGTTTTGCCATTCGTCGCGCTTACGAGGATGATGTCTCGATGCTTGCTTAATTCGCTCAGCAACTTCGGGTAAATAGCTAGGCCCACCCGACCTCCGGCTACGGTTCCCGATCCCCTGCCGGTAGCCCTCGAAAGCGAATTGACCGTGCGCAGTGCGACAAGCGCCAGAACTCCGCGAGGTGAAAGGCGATTACTCATTGCCCTAACGCTAACAACCCCAGAAAACACAAAAGGACCAGCCGGGGGGAGGCTGGTCCTTCTGCAAAAACCTGCGCCTTGCCATCAGGGGGGCTTCTGGCAAAACGCGTTGATACAAGTATGTCCATCCGCTCCGTATCAAGCAAGTTGATTTACATGATACTTACTATCTGTATAATAGATACATGGAAATTCGCCAACTTGAAGCGCTTTTAGCAATTTCAGATCATGGAAGCTTCTCGGATGCCGCTGCGGCTCTGGGAACTGTTCAATCAAATATCTCCTCTCGAATTGCCAAACTTGAGGCAGAACTAGGCACAGAACTCGTGGACCGCTCCAGCGGAAAATTAACCGAACCCGGCAAAATTGTTAGTGAGCGTTCTCGGAGAGTCGTTGCCGAGGTCAGTGCCATCACCTCTGACGTTTCTGAACTTACAAAGGACATTCGAGGTCAGGTTTCGCTTGGAATGATTGGAACTGCCGGTCGCTGGATAGTTCCGCTCCTGCTTGAAGCCCAACGTAGGGACTACCCACACATTGCCCTTCGAATAACTGAAGGAACAAACTCAACGCTGGAGCCTCGAGTTGTCGACGGTTCAATTGACATGGCTGTTTTAGGTTGGCCCATGAGTGCGCCAGAACTTAAAGACTTTGATCTGTATAGCGAAGACTTAGTTGTCATTGCGCACCACACACATCCGCTCGCGTCTCACAAAGGGGCAATCTCGTTGCACCAACTATCTGAACACGAGCTCCTACTCCCGCTGACGGGGACTCCTATTCGAAAAGAGATCGACGAAGCCTGTCGCATCGCTGGTGTTGAACTGAAGCCAATAGTTGAGCTCGATGGAATCAGAACAATTGCGTCAATGACATTTGATGGTTACGGACCGTCGATTCTGCCGATCACAATGCTTTCTAAGTTTTTACGCGAGAGCTTTAGAGCTATTCCAATTTCTGACATTTCACCACGTCGAGTAATTCTTGTGTCGAGACGCTTCGGATTCCCCTCGGCTCCAGTACAAGCCGTTGAAGCAATGCTCCATGAAGTAACAAGATTGAATCCGAATACCCCTTCAGGTATTTACGCAGACTCTCCCACTTCTCTGCAATAGTCAGTGGATGGCAAAGTCGCTGACTTCATCTGACGTCGCTAAGAAAATTGCAAAGGTCGATCCCGCGTTCAAGCAAATCATTCGACTTGCTGGTCCACCTCCGTCTCGTCGGGCCAGCAAAGTAGAGAAGCGCTTCCCTTAGATTGCGAGTTCAATTACCTCGCAACTCTTAGCGACGACTGCCGCTGAAACAATTCATGCTCGTGTTGTTGAAGTCTGCAACGGCTCCGTCACTGAGCAAAGCATCATTCGAGCTGGGGCCGACAAGCTGAAGTCAGCCGGGTTGAATAGAACCAAGGCTGAAGCAATGGTTGAACTGGCCACGATGTCACTTGACGGTCGGATCCAGCTGCAGCGTCACGGAAGAATGACTGACGATGAAATAGTCCGTGAGGTCACTGCTGTCCGAGGCATTGGACCCTGGACCGCACAAATGTATCTACTCTTCACTCTCGCCAGGACTGATGTCTGGCCAATTGGCGACTACGCGGTTCGCGTTGGATGGAGCATCTTGCATGATCTGGAAGAGACCATCTCTGAAAAAGACTTGAAGCAAGCGGGAGAACCTTTTTTAGGAATGCGTTCAGCGGTTGCCTGGTACTGCTGGCGGGCGGTGCATTTCTCACGCAACGAGAAGTAACCTCACCGTATGCCTTTAGTTAGTCAACAGCAATTTGAAGATTCAGTTTTAGACACTCTCTTGGAATACTGCAAGATTCCCTGCCTCTCACCAATGTTCGACACCCAATGGGTTGAGAACGGCCACATCGAAGCCGCGACACAACTACTGGCGTCATGGGCGAAGGAGCGCAAGCTTTCAAATTTTGAAGTCCAGATCCACCAACTCGAAGGCCGCACACCTGTTATCACGGTCACCGTTGAAGCAACTGGTGGCGCAGATGGAACGTGCGTTCTCTACGGTCACCTTGACAAGCAGCCGCCACTCGGAGAATGGTCGGAAGGACTTTCGCCCTACAACCCAGTGCGACGCGGTGACAGAATCTACGCACGTGGTGTTTCAGATGATGGTTACTCAATTTTTGCCGCGCTAAGTGCTCTCGAAGCAATGGAGGCGAACAACATTGCTCACAGCCGTTGCGTCGTTTTAATTGAAGCATGTGAAGAAAGCGGAAGCCCAGATCTCGAGGCCTACCTGGATGCACTGAAGGATCATCTCGGGAAAGTCGAACTACTCATCTGCCTCGACTCAGGTGCAATTTCCTACGACCGGCTTTGGGTGACCACGTCACTTCGTGGCCTCGCATCAATTGAGATAACAGTGAAGGTTTTAGAGCAAGGTCGCCACAGTGGGATGGCCAGTGGTGTGGTCCCTTCATCATTTCGAATTCTTCGCCAACTCATCGAGCGAGTTGAAGATTCGAACACTGGTGACATTCTGTTGAAAGAACTCCACGTGGAAATTCCTGAAGCGGTGAAAGAAGCGGCTGCCAACACCGCCGCAGAGTTCGGAGACATGTACCAACATGAGTTCCCTCTCGTTCCAGGACTACAACTAATGGGCAACAGCCCAGCAGATCGAATTCTGAAAAAAACATGGTCTCCGACCCTTTCAGTCACGGGCATGGGCGGTATTCCAACTCCGGACATTGCTGGAAATGTTCTTCGCGCCTTCACCACTGCGACACTTTCGTTCCGACTTCCTCCCTCAGCTGACTCAAAGCTTGCTGAGCAAGCCATCATCAAGGCAATGACCACAGATGTCCCGTCAAATGCACAGGTGACCTTTAAGACTGAACACGCTGATGGCTGGAATGCCCCTGAGCTTGCTCCATGGCTCGCTAGCGCACTTGAAGAAGCCTCAACGGATGCTTACGGCACTGCAGCTGGATTTACCGGAGAAGGCGGCTCAATCCCCTTCCTCGCTTCACTGGGAAAGCGCTACCCCGGCGTCCAATTCCTGGCAACAGGGGTACTCGGTCCTGATTCAAACGCTCACGGCATTGACGAAATGCTCGACATTCCTATGGCGGTTGGCGTAGTTAACTCTGTTGTTACCGTATTACATGCACACGCAAATAAGTAAGGAGTCGTCTTGACACAAAAAGTTGATCTCTGGGTAGACCCAGCATGCCCATGGGCGTGGGTGACTTCACGATGGCTTCTCGAAGCTCAAAAAGTTCGCGACATAGACGTCAAGTTTCACGTCATGAGTTTGGCTGTTCTTAATGAAGGACGAGAAATGCCCGAGAAGTATGTCGAACTGATGCAGAAGGCCTGGAGACCAGTGCGAGTTCTCATCGCTGCAGAGCAGCGTCACGGAAACGAAGTTGTAGAGAAGCTCTACAGCGCCATGGGTGCTCACTACCACATCAAGAGTGAAAAGGACATTGATGTTTTGATATCGGAGTCCTTAAAAGAAGCAGGACTTGAAGCCGACCTTGCTGATGCCCAGCACAGCACTGACTTCGATGAAGCACTTAAGAAGAGTCACCACCAAGGAATGGACCCAGTGGGTATGGACGTAGGAACACCAGTTATTCACTTTGGTGATGTGGCTATTTTTGGTCCGGTAATAACACCTGCACCAAAGGGTGAGGCCGCTGGAAAACTATTTGACGGTGTGTCTCTCGTTGCTGGAACACCTGGTTTCTATGAACTCAAGAGAACTCGCACAGTAGGACCGAGTTTCGAATGAGCAACCAAGCCGCCACTCCACGCTTCCCTATTTACGTAACTGGGAATACTGACGCCAAACGAGCACTCATTGTGGTTCAAGAGGCATTTGGTGTGAACGATCACATCCGTGACGTAGCCGATCGCTTTAGCGACGAGGGATACTTCGTTGTTGCGCCGCAGTTTTATCACCGTGAAGGATCACCGGAATACGGGTACGACGACTTCGGACCCGTTATGCAGACAATGATGACGCTCACTAAAGAGGGAATCACGAACGACTTAACAGCGACTATTGATTTTCTGAATTCCCTCGGATACACGACGCCCAACATTGGCATCGTCGGATACTGCATGGGCGGAATCGTAACCTTCTACGCAGCTTCACTCGGCCTCGTTGGAGCAGCGGCTAGTTATTACGGCAGTGGTATCGCTAATGGCCGATTCGGACTTGATCCCCTGCTGGAACTAGCGCCACAGCTGAAGTGTCCGTGGATCGGTTTCTTTGGCGACCTCGATAAGGGGATCCCCGTTGAAGAAGTTGAGCAGCTCAGAGAAGCAACGTCGAAGCTTTCAGTTCCCACCGAAATAACCAGGTATGCGGATGCCGGGCACGGTTTCAATTCAGATCCAAGAGCGGACTACAACCCAGAGGCGGCAAAAGACGCCTACGCCAAAACACTGAAGTTATTTGCGGAGAAACTCACCGACAAATAATTAGCTGCGCGGAACGTCCTTCCAAGCAACGTCCTTGTCATTACGTGGTTCGCCAGCGAGCCCGAGAACGCGCTCACCAATGATGTTTCGCATAACTTCACTCGTTCCGCCCTCAATAGAGTTTGCACGCATGCGAATGAATGCCTTGCGCATGTCACCACCGTGCATTGCAGAGCCCTTTGGTCGGAGCATTGGATAGTTGTTCTCGTAGAGCATTCCCTCTGCACCCATCAGGTTCACACACAGCTCACTGGTGCGCTGATTTTCCTCAGCAAATGCGAGCTTGGCAACAGATCCTTCTGGTCCAGGCGTTCCGGCCTTGCGAAGGTCACTGGCACGCCAGTTTGTAAGTCGGCCAACCTCGTTACGAACCCACGCCTGCATCAGATCTGATTTGACTGACTGCGCGTGAGCATCGGTTCGTCCAGTCCACTTCTGCTTCCAAATCTTCACCGCTTCTCCGATAAGACCTGAGCCACGTGGAGGAATCGTTCCTCCGATTGATACACGCTCGTTCATAAGAGTGGTGATTGAAACGCCCCAACCTTCTCCAATGTCACCAAGTCGGTTGGAGTCGTTAATTCGAACATCATTGAAGAAGACTTCATTGAATTCAGCCTCACCAGTTGCTTGGTAGAGCGGGCGAACATCAACACCCGGTCCGTGCATGTCAACGAGGAATGCAGTAATTCCCTTGTGCTTCACAACGTCTGGATTGGTGCGAGCAATAAGGAGTCCCATGTGTGCATTGTGCGCGAGCGTCGTCCACACTTTTTGACCGTTAACAATCCACTCGTCGCCATCACGCTCGGCACGTGTCCCGAGCGTTGCTACGTCAGAGCCAGCGCCTGGTTCTGAGAAAAGTTGGCACCAGATTTCTTCGCCAGTGAAGAGTGGGCGCAGGTAGCGATTCTGCTGTTCTTCAGTACCATGAATCACAATTGTTGGTGCGCACATTCCATAGCCAATAACGTTTGGCCCAGCTGCAGATGGAACATGTAGTTCAGTGAGTTTGCGAAGTGCGTAGAGCTGATCTGTTGGAGTGCCTCCGAGCCCACCCTTCCCCTTAGGAAAGTGCACCCATGCGAGTCCACGGTCGAACTGTGCGCCTAGAAAGGTAACTGGGTCAGTTGAGGCTGGTGGAAAATCTGTCACCAGTTCTTTAATGAGTACGTCTAGTTCAAATTCACTGGTAGCCATTGCCCCTCCAAGTTCTATTAAGGGCATATTAGACACACTCAGCCTTGGCCAAGTGTTAGAACTGTCTGATGAAAACACCCCGTGTACTTGCCACATCTGGTGGGCTAATTCCTGGTCCAATCCAGCAAACTTGGAAGCTTGGCACCTTGCTACTTGATGCACTCGCCATGACTGAAAAGGTCCGCCCCAAAGTCACGTATCTAGCAACGGCTACTGGGGACATGGAGAGTGAATACGCTCGCCACTACCAAGCCTTCGGAGACGCTGGATGTGAAGTCACAGCCCTAAGGCTCTTCCCACAGCCTTCTGCAAACTTTGAGGAAGCAGTCCTTGGTGCTGACCTTGTCTGGGTTGGTGGGGGCTCGGTAGCGAACCTGCTCGCACTCTGGGAACTTCATGGTCTTGATACCTACATGCGAAGCGCCTGGGAACAAGGAGTGATCATGGGTGGTCGCTCGGCCGGGAGTCTCTGCTGGTTCACTGGCGGCAACACCGACTCGTACAGCAATGAACTCGATCCCGTTACTAACGGACTCTCTCTGCTCCCCTACGCCAACAGCGTTCACTACTCCGGTGAGCCACGCCGACGTGAAACCTTTCATAACTGGATGAAGGATGGAACACTGCCATCACTTGGCTACGCCACAGACGATCGAATTGGAATTTGGTTTGAGGGGCTCGAGCCAACAACTGTTGTTAGTGACATTCCAGTTGATCCGCAGTCTGGGCCCGCTGCATACAAGGTGGAGCTTGTCAACGGAGAAATCACTGAAACCCGTTTCGGGTTCGGTTCTAGCTTCTAAGAAGCCGGGTGGGGCAACGCTTGGCGAGTGAGTGCACTGATCTTGTTAAGTTCGCCAGACTTCGCGACCGCGTCACTTGCCCCACAGCGTTCTAACCAATTAGCCAGCAGCAAATAACCACTTTCAGTGAGCACCGATTCTGGGTGAAACTGAACGCCTTCGAGTGGCGCTGTCTTGTGGCGCATGCCCATTATGAGATCACCAGTTCGAGCAGTGACTTCAAAAACATCAGGCAGCGTTGCGTCTTGAACCACCAATGAGTGATACCTGCCCGCGACCATTGGATTTGGGGCACCGCTAAAGACCCCGGTGTTGTTGTGAGAGACCAGTGAAGACCTGCCGTGTACAAGTTCTGGGGCGGAAGAAACAACGCCTCCAAATGCTTCAGCCAGTGCCTGATGGCCTAAACACACACCAAATAGTTGAAGATTGTTCTCAGCACAGTACGTAATGATTTCGATACAGTTACCTGCGTCACTGGGATGTCCCGGGCCGGGTGAAATTAGTACCCCATCGAGCTTCATTGCTTCGAGGTCAGATGCTGACACTTCATCGTTTCTCAGCACTTGGACGTTCGCCCCTAGCTCGCCCAGATACTGGACAATGTTGTACACGAACGAGTCGTAATTGTCGACAACAAGGATGGAAGGGCTCTTCGCCATCCACTCATCCTAGATGCCCTTAGAACTTCAGTATTCTTTCAAGATGGCGACAACCGAACTGGGCGATTTCTTAGCCCTAGCAAATGACTTCAACGTCATACCTCTCTACGCCACACTGCAACTTGACCGCGAAACCCCGGTATCGCTCTACCAGCGTTTCGCTAACAGTCGATCAATTTTTTTGCTCGAAAGCGCTGCCCTTGGAAAAGACACGGGGCGTTATTCGTTCATTGGACTCGATCGAAAATGGCGTGTCACAACGCTCAACGGAAAAACTGTCGTCACCGGTACTGAAGTTGAAGATGCCGCTGCGCGCGGACCACTTGAAGTTCTTCGTGAACTCATGTCGCGATATAGAACGCACATTCCAACTGACCTGCCTTCATTCTTTGGTGGTGCGGTTGGCTTCGTAACGTATGACTACGTTCGCCGACTCGAGCGTTTGCCTCGCGAGGATGTTGACGGCATGTGGCCAGACATTGACTTTTCATTTCCTGGAGCAGTGCTCATCTGCGACCACTTGCGCCACTCAACGACAGTGGTTGTGAACGCACTCATAGAAGATGGGTCAACACCAGAAATCGCATTCAACCGAGCAACAAGTCAACTGAACGAAATCATTGAAGTTCTTGTTGGGCCATCACCTGCAAACGACCCAGCAACAGAACGACTAGTCGCCACCGCTCCAAGTGCGCGTGCGGCCATTGACATCAAGGCGCTCGCCGCAAGTTTCTCTAACTTCACCAAAGAGCAGTACTGCAGCGTCGTGGAGCGAGCTAAGGAATACATTTACGCCGGTGACGTTTTTCAAGTTGTTCCAAGTCAACAATTCAAGCGTCCCACCAATGTTGATCCGCTGACGCTCTACCGCGTGCTTAGGTCTCTCAACCCATCGCCGTACATGTATTTGCTCGACACCGGAGAGAGCCAAATTGTTGGTGCATCACCTGAGATGTTGGTACGGGTTCACGAAGGTCAGGTAATTACCCACCCGATCGCTGGTACTCGCCCACGAGGCATTGACGAAAAGCAAGACCTCGAAATTGAGGAGGAAATGCTCAATGACGAGAAGGAAATTTCTGAGCACGTGATGCTGGTGGACCTGGGAAGAAACGACATTGGTCGCGTTGCGGCTCCAGGCACTGTCAAGGTTGATCGACTCGCACAGGTAGAGCGTTTCTCACATTTGATGCATCTTGTTTCGCAGGTCAGCGGACAACTAGCTGATGGCAAAGATGCCTTCGATGCCTTTAACGCCACTTTCCCAGCAGGAACTCTCACTGGAGCGCCGAAGGTGAGGGCGATGGAGCTAATCGATGAATTCGAACCAGTCCACCGTGGGCCATATGGTGGAGCGCTCGGTTACTTCTCGTTGAATGGTGAAGCGGATTTCGCAATCACTATTCGTACACTTTCACTTCGAAATGGAACTGCAACGGTTCAAGCTGGTGGAGGCGTAGTCGCTGATTCAGTGCCAGAGCTCGAATACCAGGAGTGCATCAACAAGGCATCAGCCCCTCTGTTGGCTTTAGAAATTACTGACCCCAGTAAGAAAAACTTTTAGTTCTCTTTCTTTTCTCGGGACCGACTGCTCCGTCGCTTCTTTCCTTCGCCGAAGGATTCGCTTCTCATCCAGACGTAGAAGCCGGCGTAGAGGGAGCTAATGATGACCATTACTGCAATTGTCAGTACAAAGTTCATTAGTGGGCCGTACAGGACTTGAACCTGTGACCCCTTCCATGTCAAGGAAGTGCGCTACCAGACTGCGCTAACGGCCCTTACGGGGTCAACCTTACCAGTTTGGCTCTTCGACCCTAACTGGCAAGAAGTGCAGCGATCCTCTCTGACCATTCATAGAACTCCGGAGATACTGATGTGACATTGAATTCGAGCTGGTTGGGATTTGCTCGTTTTGTTTGCTTCAACAACACTTCAATCGTTGCGCGCGCATCACCCAGGGCATGATGCCCACCTGGTTCGATGCCGTAGTGCTTACAGAGAAACTCAAGACCTCTTCGTGGTCGAGCACTGAAATCTTTATCGATCAGTCGGTCAAACTCAATGACATCGATAATCGATAGTTTCGAAACATCTAGATTCTCGTCAATAAGACTGCGGGCGTGGACTGATTCATAGCTCTTAGAGAGCATCGCGAGGTCAAATCTGACTACGTTCGCCCCAACAATAGAAGCCCCGAACTTATTGAATTCCCTGAGAATCGTTACGGCACGAGACAATCCGCCAGCGACAGAATCGTAAACAATCTCTTCGCCCTTCTTCTGAAGAATTTCATCAACTGATAGGCCGTGAACTCTCATGGCAGCTTCGGCGATTGGTCGGTCAGGGATTACATAAAAATGCTCTGACCAGATTGGCTGATCATCAAAGTATGCGATGAAACCGTACGAAATTGCTCGCTCACTGTTCACATCGAGCCCTGTGGTCTCGGTGTCGAAGCCCAATAGAAGTCTGGGAAGCTTCAAATTGTTCTTGCTCACAGGATTACCTTTGCAGACTGCTGTGACACCTCGCCACAGCAGTGCTACAAAAATAACCTATTTCACTGGAGGCGGCGTCCGGATTCGAACCGGAGTACGGGGCTTTGCAGGCCCCTGCCTAACCGCTCGGCCAC
>DAIQPM010000026.1:0-16092 GCA_036787355.1 Acidimicrobiales bacterium | reverse complement strand
GGAATGCCCACTTCATCCAAGACAGTGCGATCAGTGAAAGGTTTGTCATTTAAGGCAAAACTTCGAGCACGTCGAGACGAGCTTTTTGCTAAGTCATTAAAAGTTTATGAAGACATTTCAATTGGTGAAATCGTTAGAACAAAACTTGGAAACGAAATTGCTTATCAATTTGTTGAGCCAATGATCGGTGGCATTCAAGCTGGTCGCATCGATGAGCTTTCCGCTAAGACCGTCTTCCCAGCATTATTCGAAGCCGCAAAAAAAGGTGGCTCCATTATGAAAGCGCTTCGCTCACCTGCTGTAGTTAGTGAAGGACCCGTATTTAATTCGCTACAAGACGGCGTTGGCTCACTGCCCGAAAAACTTGAGCAGAAGTTGCTGGAACGTGGAGTTGTCATCAGGAAGGGTGTGGCGGTTACTGCTCTTCGCGCAACGCCGTCGAGCCCCTATGCCTGGGAAGTTGATACTGAGCGCACAACGACAACCGCTAACGCAGTCATTCTGGCGACTCCGGCTCCTGCAGTATTTAACTTGATGCACAAGCTCAATGAACCATTCGCTCCCCTCGCGCAGATCAAGAGCGCAGGTGCTGCCATGGTCACGTTCAGTGTGGCAACTTCGAACATTGAACTCCCCGAACATGGAACTGGTGTGCTTGTCCCGCTGGGCACCCCGTGGAGTGAAGATGACTCGCTCATGGTCACCGCTATAACGTTTCTTGATCGCAAGTGGACTCGACTGCAGCGACCAGAAGACGTTGTCCTTCGTGCTCACGTAGGCAGAATTGACGACGAACGATGGACAAAACTGAGTGACAGTGAACTAACCGAGCGCGTGTCTCGTGAACTCAACTTTCTTCTAAAGAAATTCACTTCACCACTCGAGTCACTCGTTCAGCGCTGGCCTCAAGGTCTTCCTCAGTACTACGTCGGCCATAGCGACGTTTCGACAACCGCAAAACAGAACGCGAATGAACTAAAGATTGCTCTCTGTGGAAATGCGTACGACGGTGTTGGCATTCCCGCAAGCATTGGTTCAGGCAGGCGTGCGGGCAAAGAAGCTCTTAGCTGGCTCGCTAACTAGTTACAAGTAGTAGCCAGAGTGGATGTACACGCAGGGAACGCCTTCGCGTACGTACATGGCGTGATTCTTCGGATCATCATCCAGCGCTAAGCGAATCTCGTAACCCTGCCCAACAAGATCGTGTAGGGCTCCTCGTTTGAACTGGTCAACTCCGGAATAGTCACCGTATTCACGCATGATGAGTAGATCCCAACGAATCCCGTAACGCTCCAACCAAGCAACTGTGTGTGGCTGCACTCGACGTGGTCGACCGGTTAACAGAATGATTGAAAGATCTTTATCAAGCAGATGAAGCAGTCGTTCAATCTCCTCAATTATTGGATCATCACCACACGCATCAAAAAAACTCTTCCAATCACCCCAGTCGAGGAAGTGTTGTCGGCCTGCGGCATCAGCGAGTACTCCATCGATGTCGAAAATGACTGCCGGCCGTGGGCTGAGAGGTTCTTGTCGCCAGTGCCAGTTTTCTCGGGTGTAATCGCTTGTCATACGTAGGTTTCAGCCTAAAGGTCACAGCTCAGTCAATGTCTGCGAGAATAGATGGGTGGGAGCGACTGAACGATTAACGCTACCGATTCCGTACGGTCAACACGTCTATGTCGTAAGCGACCTTTCCCTTTCGCCAAGAACAGACGCAGATAGCCGCCCGGTGAGGGAATTTATTGACCTTTTGGGAGATATCGACGACGCCGCCGTTGTCGTGGTGGCGGGCAACTTCTTTTATCCCGACTCAACCGCAGACCTCGGCAAATTTATTGACGCGACATTCAGAGCGCTGCCCGAACTCAGAAATGCCATCACTTCCTACACCGCTCGAGATGGGCACCAATTTTTTGTTCTTCCAGGCGCAGACGACGTCGACCTACGAGATAACGACCGCGCACAGTTAGAGCTTGAGACTCTTGGTATTCACCTGGCCAGTGACCTTATGTTGAACATTGCAACCGCCGATGGGGTGCGAGACCTCGCCGTAGCTGCAGGAACTCGACAAATTGATCTCAGTCGCGCCGACCCAAGTGAGCGCTCGGACGCAGATCGCTTAGAAGATCCACTCGCTCTCAACCGATTTGTAACTTCACGCGTGCTTTATCGCCGCTTGGGCGCGTGGGTGTGGCTACCGATAATTGCCATTGCACTGTATGACTTGTCGAGTGTCATTGCCGATGTGTTTGGTCACCTCACAGCCCACAAGCTCCACATTGCAATCCACGTTCGCCACCCACACACGCAAAGTTTCTGGGGCAATCTCATTGTCAATTTTTTGCTCATTGTTTTTATTGAAGCACTTGTCATTGGTGCAGCAGGGCTCATTGTTCGACGACGATTCGACCAGGCTTCTCGATCTATTCACTCACCCGAGCTCAGTGAGCCACTGGCGGCGACCATTATTGATGGAGTTGACCCAATTGAATACGCGCGTCGTATTGGTGAACGCGGTGGAGCTGGCGCAGTTGTAGGTGGCGCTCCTCGCCCGGCACTTGTCTTCTTAGACCGAGGCATGAGTGTGTCGCCTGGGCCATCTCGAACCGTGATGCTGGAGCGTCGTGGACGATTCGGACTTCCACCCGTCTTTTCTTCGGTTGATCGCTGGGGGCTTGTTGTGATTGAAGCTGCAAGTACCGTGCAGATCAGCCTTGTTGCCGGTGAGTCCCCCCGTAAGCGTGGCAACTTGCTGGAGCGAATTATTCGTGGGCAAAGGGTGCAACCTGCCCCGTCTGCTGCGACAACTTCTATCGGATCATGGCCTTCTGGTCAACCTTTTCCTGTGGCACCTGACCGCTTACGCAATCAGCGCTGGCAACGAACAGTTCGGCGCTGGGCCAGTGGGCTGTTGTTCACCGTGGGACTACTCAACGTAGCGGCTACGGCGTCTGCTCCCCTACACAACAAGTTGCACGCAGTACTCACTGTCCTCCCACTTGGTGTTGCAAAGTCTGCTGCTGCAGTTACTGGCGTTGCCGGCATTGCCATGGTGATGACCGCAAGAGGGCTTCGCCGTGGGCAGCGTCGAGCATGGTTCTTCTCATGTGTGGCACTGGGAGTAACGATTGTGAGTCACATGGCTCGCGGAGCACACATTGCCTCCGCGTTGCTTGCCCTCGTTCTCCTTGGCTTTCTCATTACCCAACGATCGCACTTCCAAGGAACCACTGACCGTGGAAGTGTGAAGAACGTACTCTCCAGACTTTTGCTCATTGGTTCAGCAACTGTTTTCACAACCGCTGTAGGGCTCGAAGCTTCGCCCGCCCGTCATCATCTTCCATCCTTCGGTGTTGTGATTGTTGCGTGCATTGAACGACTTCTAGGTCAGTCGAACATTTATCTCCCAGATCGCGTAGGCGATTTTATTAACCCGGTCCTACTCTTCGTTGGAGCCGGTCTGATTATTTCTTTGCTCTATGTTCTAACTCGACCCGTTGTCGACCGTCGTCTCTCAACACACAGCTCAAGTGCTGAGCGCCGTCTAAGTGAGTTACGCGCTCGAGACATTGTTCGCCGCCACGGTCGCGGAACGCTCGACTATTTTGCCTTGAGAGACGACAAGCAGTTCTTTTTCTTTCGTGATTCACTTGTCGCATACGCCGTGTACGGAGGAGTTGCTTTAATTTCTCCGGACCCGATTGGCCCAGGCGCCGAACGAAGTGAAGTGTTTAGCGCCTTTCGTGTGTTTGCTGAAGCACGTGGATGGGTAATTGGCGTAATGGGAGCAAGCGAGCAGTGGCTCGCGCTCTACCGTGCTGCAGGCATGCACTCGATTTACTTAGGTGACGAAGCGATTGTTGATGTTCAGAATTTTTCACTCAATGGCGGGAAGATGAAAGGTCTTCGTCAAGCTTGTACCCGAATGCTGAAGCACGGTTACCGCGTGGAATTCATGGATCCTTCAAGCATTGACCCCAGTCGTGTACCAGACATTGTTGAGATGATGGCGATGCTTCGACGTGGTGAGGATGAGCGCGGATTCTCAATGGGACTGGGCCGTATCTTTCACCCCAAGGACAAGGGACTTCTACTCACGGTGATCTATGACAGCAACGAGAAACCAGTCGCTCTGTGTCAATTTGTGCCTTCGCCGGCAATAAATGGCTACTCACTCGACATCATGCGACGAGACCCTGGTGAGCATCCAAATGGCCTCATTGACTTCGCACTCTGCTCAACCATTGAGCACTTGGCAGGACTCGGCTCTAAGGGTTTGAGCCTTAACTTCGCAGCATTTCGATCAGTCCTTGACGGTGAAGCGGGCGAAGGAACGTTCACGCGCGTAGAACGTTGGGCGCTCAAACGACTTTCAGGAATTCTTCCAATTGAATCACTATGGACTTTTAACTCGAAGTACAACCCAGAGTGGTTACCGCGTCACTTGGTCTATCCAGCGATCGAAAATTTTGTACCCGTTGTTGTTGCAATTCTTCGTGCTGAGTCTCTGAGTGAAATTCCAGTCTTAGGTCGATTCCTCAAAGACGATCCGTCGAACCGACCAGGCACGGTCGTCCCTGAAGAAATTCTTGAAGCAGCGCGCAATCAACACCAGGACTAGTTGCTGATTCGACGCTTAATTGCTTGCGCCAAGCGCTCAGCAGCTGGTTGATGGAAGCTCAAGAAGAGTGAAGGCTCTACGAGTTCAAGCTCCATTACCGCCCAGCCGCTGTCAGTCATCACGAGATCAACTCGTGCGTAGAGCAGGTCGTCAAAGCCAAGGTCTTTCAGCACACCGTCAGCAACGCTGAGCGCTTCGGGTTCGCCAACGGCAGTTTTCATCTGCTCACGTCTAAACAAAGCGTTTCTATCCAACTGAGTGACATTGAGCATGGCACCCTTAGTCATTGCATGAGAAAAAGTACCGTCAATGTAAACAAGTGCGCGCTCACCCATTTCATCAACCGAACCAATGTAGGGCTGAATCAAAACATCACGCCCAGCGCTATGAAGACGTGCAACGTGTTGGCGCGCCACGTCGTACTCATTTGGCGAGTAACGCTCTGCATCAATCGAACCCGCACCAACGGACGGCTTAACGACAAAGTCGCCGCCCGGAAAAATTGGATCATCCCCTACGTCACAGAACGCTGAGGCAACAATGTGGTGACCCTTGGCGGCGATGTCGGCGAGGTAATGCTTGTCCGTAGAGTACGTGATTACTTCGTAGGGGTTTACTAGGCGCGGGACATTTCTGGCCCACGCAAGAAATTCATCACGACGAGGCGCATAGTCCCATGTTGAACGCAGCACGGTCAGATCAAAGTTGTTCCAGTCGACCGATGCATCGTCCCAGATACAAAGCGCTGCTTCGAGCCCTGCGTTTTGCAGAGCTTCTAGCAAAATAGGTGAATCGATGTCTACGTTTTCACCCTCGCAGGTGGCTATGGCGATAGAACTCACGGCAAGAACAGTAGCGTCGCGTGCTGGGCAATCGCCATCAATGGCGCAGGCCAGATACCAAACACCAGCGCAATAAGCACTCCACCGGTGATGACAATGCGACTCGCCATGGGAACTGGAACAATTTCTGTTTCAGTCATTTCTGACGAATACAACGCGAAAACCCAGCGCAAGTAAACAAATGCACCAATACATGCCGCCAAGATACAAATGAGGGCGAGCAACTGACCTGAAGTGCCAACTCCCGCTTCGAGTGCGCCTAACTTCGCATAGAAGCCAGTTGTAAGTGGCGCACCGAGTTGTGACAATAGAAGCACTGCGAGAGCTGCGCCCAACCATGGTTGACGTTTCGCCAGTCCGGTGTAGCGAGCGAGGTAGTGATTCGCGTCACCCTCGCCACCCATTACTCCGACAACGGCGAATGAGGCCATGACTGTTGGTGAGTAGGTAAGCAGATAGAACACTGCAGAACTCACTCCACGTGCGTCTCCAGCCCATACACACAGCAAAATAAATCCAGCATGACTAATCGACGAATACGCAAGGAATCGTTTGATGTTCGTTTGACGAATAGTCATTACTGCACCTAGTAGTGCGGAAGCACCACAAAGCACGAACAATATTGGTCGCCACGTATCTTGCTGGGTTCCGAGCGTAGAAAGCACAACGCGGAGCAATGCCGCAAATGATCCGCCCCAAACAATTGAAGCGTGAAAGCCAGTTACTGGCGTTGGAGCACCTTCATACACATCTGGTGACCATGAGTGAAATGGAACGGCCTGACACTTGAATGCCAACCCCACGAGCATCAAGGCGCCACCTGCGAACAAAAGCCCCGGGTGCAACAACACGTTTCCACCGAGGAAATAGGCAATGGAACTTAGGTTGGTAGAACCCGTAGCTCCATAGACAAGCGCTGCACCATAGATAAATAGTGCTGAAGCCAGTCCCCCAAGGATGAAGTATTTAATCGATCCTTCAGCACCCTTAAAGCGGCGCTTGTTGAAGGCAATCATGCAATAGAGGGCAATGGAAAGGATCTCGAGTCCTAGGAAGACAACGATGAGGTCATTGGCCTGAGTCATGATGATGGCACCAGAAACTGCGAGCATTGCCAGCATTGGATATTCAGCACCAGGAATCTTTTCTCGAATTGACCACGAGTCCGCCACCAAGAGAGCGAAGGAGAGGCTGGAGAGAATTCCACCCGTCAGAACAGTAGAAAAACCATCAAGAACAATCTCGTGCGAAAGCGTCGTCGTCGCTCCATGACTCGACACGTAGAACCACTGCATAACGACAAAAACAATGCCCAGCAACGATGCGCCAACACCCACCACGGTTGCCGTGCGGGTTTGGATCTTGCCACGGGTCATGGCGGTCGCAATAAGGAGCACCAGCGCTGCTGCCATGAGTGTGATTGCTGGCGCAATGGCTAGGTAGTTAATTGAAGGAGCGTGGATGGTCACTTCGATACTCCTTGTGGTGCAACGTGAGTAACCAATTGCTGCACCGACGGGGTAATTTTTGCGAGGAGAAGCTGCGGATACACACCAAGGACTACAACGAGCAGTGCAATTGGAATCATAACGAGTCGGCCCTTAACTGAAATGTCAGACTCTGTTGTTTCGCTCACGAGTGAAGCGCCATGGAAGGTTCGCTGATACGCCCAAAGCCAGTAGAGCGCAGCACCGATTACTCCCGTGGCACCAATAACGGCCCACCACGGGTGAACGCCAAAGGTGCCAATCAAAATGAGGTATTCGCTAACGAAACCAGACAAACCAGGAAGTCCAATTGAAGCCATCATGACCAGTGTGAAGAGAGCAGCGAGTATTGGTGCTGGTCCCTGCAGTCCCACCAGGTCGCGAATTTGATAGGAGCCACGACTCTGTTCAATGTATCCAATGAGCAAGAAGAATCCCATAGTGATCACACCATGGTTGAACATGAGCAACACTGCACCAGTAGTTGCGATTTGAGAGCCCGAAACAACACCGAGAGTGATGAATCCCATTTGCGCGAGTGAAGAGTACGCCACCAACCGCTTTAGGTCAGGTGTAACGCACGCCAAAGCAGATCCGTAGAGAATTCCAATAACGCTGAGCGTCATGATGAGCGGACGCATGCTGACCAGTCCGAGTGGCAACAAGCCAACTGCAAATCTGAGTAGTCCGTAGGAACCCATCTTTGCGAGAATTCCAGACAATTGAATTGACGTTGCTGTTGGAGCTTCGGCGTAGGTTAGTGGCGCCCACGTGTGAAGTGGCCAGATTGGTGACTTCACAGCAAACGCGATTAAGAACATCACGAAAAGCCACACTTGCGTTCCATGACTAGTAATTGTTTGCCCGAGGTCCCCATAGGCGAAGCTGAGCGGTCCACCGACACCATGTTGGTGAGCAAAGCCCAAGAACAAGATTCCTACCAGCAAGAAGGCTGAACCCGTGAAGGTGTAGACAAAGAACTTGATTGCCGCTCGTCCACGCTGTGCGCCACCCCAGCCAGCAATAAGGAAGTAACTAGGGATCAAGGTGAGTTCGAAGAACACAAAGAACTCAAGGAAGTCATGAGCCACAAAACTTCCGACCGTACAGGTCGTTAGCAGGAGCGTCCAGGCCACAAAGGTTGACTCACGGCGTTCATCCCTGGCGCCAAGCATTGCCAACAATGTAACGAGCGAGGCCAGAACAACAAGGAAGACGGAGATTCCATCAATCGCAACGTCATGAGCAAGACCGAAGGGTGCAGAAACGACGTAACGAGCCGCAAAGTCAAATGTAGAAGCATTCGCGATGTGCGGGTTGTAAAGGATGGCAACAATCAGCGAGAGAAGTACTTCAATCGCGGCCGTTACAACACCAACGCGGTAGGAAAGGTTTGGCTTGTTTCGAAGAGCAACGCTGAGCGCTGCACCAAGCACAGGGACAAGGAGTAGTAGTTCAACCCAGAGTGATGAGTGCATGATTAACCAACCCTCGAAACGAGATAAATAACAATGACGCTTAGTGACAGAACCATTGCCAATGCATAGTGACGCAAGAATCCTGACTGAATCTTGGATGCGCCTTCGCCGCTGTTTTTCACAACACGGCCAACTCCGTTAACTGCACCGTCAATGATCTTCGGCTCGATGAATGAACCAGCGAACTGTGCACTGCGGGTAAGAGGGCGCCCAATGACAGTGTCATAGGCACTGTCCCAGTGCCAGACCTTCTCAAGGAATTCTTTTTCAAAACGTGAATCACTAGATTTGTCTTTCCAAATCGAGAACGCCGCGACTAGTCCGAGTAGCGCCGCGACAAAATCAACCAATCCAAGGCCCCATTGAGTGACGCTCGACAATGCAGCGCTCGGAGCAACATAACCAAATGTCGAGCTCAAAAATCCTGCGAGTGAGCCCTGATGAATCCAAGGAAGATTAATGATTCCTCCAAGAACTGAGAGTCCAGCTAGAACCACGAGCGGCATTGTCATCACCCACGGTGATTCGTGAGGGTCAAGGCCATTCGTTGCTTCACGGAACCTTTCAGTTCCACGAAAGGTCAGTACAAACAAACGCGTCATGTAATACGCCGTTAGGACTGCAGTTCCAAGTCCCAGTACCCAGAGCAACTTGTTATGGCTGTAAACGCTGTTCAGTACATCACCCTTAGACCAGAAGCCTGCGAATGGTGGAATACCCGAAATAGTTAGCCAGCCAATAAGGAAGGTCGGGAACGTTAGCGGCAGGTACTTCTGCAGGCCACCCATGCGGCGAAGTTCTTGCTCACCATTGAGTGCGTGAATAACCGAACCTGATCCCAGGAACAAGAGCGCCTTGAAGAAGGCGTGGCTGATCATCAGAAAAATTGCAGCGGAGTAAGCGCCCACGCCAACGGCCAAGACCATGTAGCCAATCTGGGAGACCGTTGAAAATGCCAAAACCTTTTTGATGTCTTTTTGCGACGTGGCGATTGTTGCCGCAGAGAATGCCGTGAGTCCACCAATGACCGCAATGACGTCACGGCCAGTCGTTGACAATGTCAGCACTGGGGACATGCGAACCAGCAAGTAGACACCAGCAGTAACCATGGTCGCGGCGTGAATCAATGCCGAGACGGGCGTTGGACCTTCCATTGCATCTGGCAGCCAATTGAACAGAGGAATTTGGGCACTCTTGCCCGCTGCTGCAAGAAGAAGAGCAAGCACGATGAGAAGCGCAATTGTTGGCGACAACACGTTTGCTCCCATGAAGACACCTACATACGTGAGTGTGTGCTCGTGGCTGAAGATAAGGAACATCGCGATCAAAAGGCCGAGGTCACCAACTCGGTTGTAGATGAATGCCTTCTTACCAGCGGATGCTGCGGTTTCACGGTCGAAGTAGAAGCTCACCAGCCAGTAGGAGCAAACACCTACACCTTCCCAGCCAACGAAGGTAAGCACCAAGTTATTTGCGAGCACCAAGACCAGCATTGAGAAAACGAACAGGTTGAGATACAAGAAGAACTTGCGATAATCCTTCTCACCGTGCATGTATGCAGTTGAGTAGAGGTGAATAAGCGCAGAGATTCCTGTCACAAAAAGACACATGGTTATTGAAAGTGGATCAACAAGCAATGCTGCAGGAACTTTCAGAGATCCAACACTTATCCAGCTAAAGAGATTGACAGTCACTTCTCGCGAGTTGCTTGAGATGAGCTGGAAGAAAACAATCACACTCGCTACGAAACTGAGTGAAACGGCCCCCGTCGCCACGTAGCCAATAACTTTTTCATTCCACGAAGTGCCATTTATCAGAATTGCGATAAAGCCAACGAGGGGCAAGATAAGAAGAAGAGTCGCCAAGTGTGCCATCGTCAGCCCTGCAACTCCGTGAGTCCATCAACAGACGTGGAGCTTCTATTGCGGAAAATTGTCACGACGATTCCAAGGCCCACCGTTACTTCAGCAGCGGCCACGACCATAACGAAGAAAACGTTTACCTGACCGCCAATGTCACTTAGGGTACGTGCGAAGGTAACGAACGTTAGATTGACGGCGTTTAGTAGTAATTCAAGACACATGAACATTGTTAGTGCACTGCGACGCGTCAAAAGTCCGAAGAGTCCAATGCCAAAGAGCACGGCGGCAAGAATCAAATACCACGAAGCTGGAACGTTCATTCGACATCTCCCTCAGTGGCTACTTGAGCATTTTCTCGTCGAGCAAGAACAACCGCTCCAATCACCGCAATCATTAGTAGTGCTGCAGTCGCTTCGAACGAAAAGAGGTACGTCGTAAAGATTGAAGTTCCCAGCTGGTGCACGTTGGCTTGGCCAGTTGCTAATTGAGCACCGCCACTAGACACTGACATTGCGCCAGTAGTGAAGTGTGAGCTTGCCATGAGGTAGATGATTCCTGCAATGGTGATTGTGACACCGGCCAGCGCAAAGGGGCGCTGTCCGACGAATGGTTCAACGGAGGTGTCTTCCTTGCGGTCAACGCCAAGGAACATAATCACGAAAATAATTAACACAACAATTGCTCCGGCGTACACAATTATCTGCATCGCCGCCAGGAAATCAGCCGACTGAGCAATAAAGGCGACTGCAACACCAAAAAGCGTCACAATCAAACTTAAGGCTGAGTGGACTGGGTTTCTAAATGAGATGACGCCAATTGCTCCCACAACAACCAATATCGCTGAAGTTAAAAACACGAGCATGCTGGGAATGGAGTACGTCATGGCAACCATTAGTTTCCTCGTTTTGGGATGAGTGATTGAACCTTTGTAACGAGCAGATTGATTCCACGTAGATTCTCGGGGACATCTTCTGGATTCAAGTGGCGTGAGAATACGTTTCTAATCTGCTTCGAACCTGTTGCGGCGTCGTTTCCTTCGCCAGATTGCCCTGCTTCGCTGGCACGGATACCAGCTCCCAAGTCTCCAGTCCACTGCACAACGCCCTCGAGTGATGCATCGCCTGATGGTGACGTGGCACGCATCCAACCACCGGTCATGTCTGATTCGCCACTACGCCAGTCTTCCCACGGAAGACGCTGCGGCTGACCTTGGTCATCGACGAGCAATTCTCTCTTGGTATAAATAGCGTCTGAACGATTGGTGAACGAGAACTCGAACATTTTTGATTCAGTGATTGCCTGCGTCGGGCACGCTTCAACACAGAGATCACAGTGAATGCAGCGTAGATAGTTAATTTCGTAGGTGTAGCCGTAGCGCTCACCCGGGCTGACCGGGTGATCGATTGGATTATCAAGTCCACGAACATTGATGCAGTTAGCAGGGCACACTCCCGCACAGAGTTCACAGCCAATGCACTTTTCCATACCGTCTTCATAACGATTAAGAACGTGACGACCGTGCTGACGAGGTTGCTTGGGGCGCTTTACCTTCGGATAGCTGTTCGTCACCGTAGGACGTCCAATGTGACGTAGCGTCAATTTAAATCCACCGAAGAAGTCAGTCCACTTAGCCATTTAGGTTGTCTCCGTTGGTGTGACGGCGAAGGATGTAACCAGGTAGCGGTCGCTCGCCGATGCTTGGAAGGATTGAACTTCCCTCTTTCCCACGAGCCTCTCCGAGCCGAAACGCCCGATCAAGAACCACATAGGAAAAAATAATTGCTGCCGCAACCAATAGTCCCCAGCTCAATGAAACCATGAACCCCGCAACGATAAGCATCCATCCAAGACTGAGAGGAATGAGTCGCTTCCATCCGAGGTCCATTAACTGGTCGTAGCGCAGGCGTGGGAGTGCTGCGCGGAACCAGATGTAACTAAAGGCAAATGCCGTGGTCTTAGCAACGAACCAGATAATTGGAAAGACCCACTTGAAATGTGCGATTGGTGGAATCCAACCAGCCGGACCACCAAAAAACAGCGTGACCATGATTGCTGACATCGTGATGGTGTTCATGAACTCAGCCAAGAAGAACAGTGCAAATCTAAGTGAAGAGTATTCAGTGTGAAAACCACCAACGAGTTCATTCTCTGCCTCAACAACATCGAACGGAGGGCGGTTGAGTTCCGCAGTAATCGCAATCAGAAAGACGACGAATGGAACAATTCCCAATCGAATGAGGTTCCAGTGCCAAATTCCATGCGCCTGCGAAGTAACAATGTCGTGCGTTGAGAGTGATCCTGTTACTAGCACCACAGTGACAATGCTCATGCCAAGAGCGGCTTCGTAGCTAATCATTTGTGCACTCGCACGGATTGATGAAATTAGTGGGTACTTAGAACCCGAGGACCATCCTGCGAGCATTACTCCATAAACAGAAATTCCTGACATTGCGAGCATGATGAGAATTCCAATTGGAGGATTAGCCACCTGCAACATCACTTGGTGTCCACCAATTGTGAGTGTGCCACCCAGTGGAACAATTGAGAATGTAATCAACGCTGGGATGAGAACGAGATACGGCGCAAGCTTGAAAACAAACCGCTCAGCCTGCGTTGGAACTAAGTCTTCCTTGAAGAAAAGTTTGATTCCATCAGCGAGCGTTTGTAGCAATCCAAATGGACCCCACATCTGTGGCCCGATGCGACTTTGCATGTCAGAAATGGCTTTGCGTTCAAACCAGATCATCACAATTACTGATGCCATAAGTACGGCGAAACCAACGAACACTTTGATTGCGACAATCAGAAGAACCACCGCAGTCACGCCGTGATTCAATAGCGGGTCACTCGACGCGAGGAAGGAATTCATCGTGTTTCCAGCCGTACTTGATTCAGAACTTGCGTAGCGTCAATGATGTTGCGCAGTGAATTTTCTTCACTTAGTCTTTCCACGCCGAATGGAACTTCGCAGACTCCGCGTGGAACTGCATCATCGAGCACAACAGTCATAACTACTGACCCGTTAGCTCCAGTTACGCTCACTTGCGCCCCACTCTCGACGCCAATTCGTTCGAGATCGACGTGATTAAGTGAAATCGTTAGTGGTTCGACTAGTCCTAGCAATGCAGCTGAACCCTGCATGGCAATTCCATTGTCATAGAGGCGACGTGTGAGATTTACGCGAAGCGCATAGCCATCAATCGCAGGCGTAACGCTCTCGCGCCCTGCTTCAACGCTCGCTAGTGTCGCCGACTTACCACGAGTTCCTTTGAGCACTGGTGTTGGCGCAGTTACGCCAACGTGCGATCCAAGCCCCACGGAGTCAACAGAGCGAATACCTGGAAACGCCATTGGGTCCATTGGTCGACGTATAGAGACTTGGTCACCATCTACGAGCGAACCATTTGTTTCAGCACTTTCAAGAACAGAAAGTGCTGGGTATCCGGTTGTTGCTTCGATTACTTTGGCGGTGTCTTCAACAGAGTCGAGGCCGATTGTCTGGCCAAATTCTTCGGCGAGCTCAGAAGCGATCGCCACGTCAGGCCATGCAGAGCCAGGTGGCAAAATTTTCGGAGTCAGTGCAGTAACGCGACCCTCCAAGTTGGTTACTGTCCCGAGCCTCTCGTAGCCAACGCTGGCTGGAAGTACCACCTGGGCATAGGCCAACGTTCTTCCACCATGTCCGCTCACCACAATGTTTGATGAAGCCTCAAGTGCCTTGGTAGCAAGTGTGAGATCTGCAACATTGCCAAGTAGGCAACCGCCAAGCAACAACGTAGCCTTTTGCTCTCCACTGGCCATTGCGCCGAGTTGGCTAATCGTGTCTCGCCCTGCGCCTTCAGCCTTAATGGTGCGACCCGGAAATAGTCCAGGGCTTAGACCCATATCAAGAGCACCGTAGACATTTGAGCGACGAAGAATCGTAAGGAACTTGGCTTCAGGGAAACTCTCAGCGAACGTGCGAATAGCTGCTTCTACAATGACCGAGCTTTCACCAACGTTGGCACGGCCAACCACGAAGACAACGCCTTGTCCCGTTTCACCAATCAGACTGCGCACGTGAGCAATTTGTTCAGCGCTGTAGAGCACATCTACCGGAACGGTACCAGTCACAATTGACTTTGCAGCGAGATGCGCTTCACCAGGTCGAACAGTAAGTGTTGCTTTAGCGACGTTGGCCAGTGAACTTGGACGAGCACTTAGCTCAATAATTGAATTCTTGTCTTTCACTGCACTCTGGCGTAGTCGAAGGAACAGCACTGGAAGTTCTTCTTTTATGTCACCACAGAGTGTGACGAGAGTGCACGCAGCCACAGCTTCATCAATTGTTGCCTTTGGAAGCGCTTGGATGAGTTCTCCATCAAGACCATCGCCGAACTGAGCGTCAATATTTTCCGTGCGAAGTACGCCACGAGCGAATCGCTCCCAAGCGAATGCCCCTTCATTAGTCAGCGACGAACCGCCAATAACGCCGACGTTGTCGCCGGCTTCACGCAAAACGTTTGCCGCTTCTCGCAGCGCTTCTCCCCAGCTAACCGCAACGAGTTCGCCGTCACGACGAACCATTGGTTCACGAAGTCGTGTGGCTGCATTTAGAAAATCAGTTAATTCTTCGTTGCCATCAATTGAATCCAGAGTGAATCGACCCTTGTCACACAGCCATCCTTGGTTCACTGGGTCCGAGTCAATGCCGAGTACACGAGTTAATCGATTACCTGAAGACTGCACTGCAACGCGGCAACCAACTGAGCACATGGTGCATGTGCTTTCAACTTGTTCTAAGTCCCAGGGACGAGCGCTGAATCGGTAGGGCTTCGCAGTCAGTGCACCAACCGGGCAAATCTGAACAGTGTTGCCCGAAAAGACTGAATCGAATGGTTCGTTCGGCGATGGCGCAACTTCGATCATGTCGCCACGGCCCGAGAAGGCAATTTGAGAGTCTCCAGCAACTTCTGCAGCAAAACGAGTGCAGCGTGAGCACTGGATGCAGCGCTCACGGTCTAGCAATACAAGTTCTCCAATTTCAATTGGCTTGACGAAGTGGCGCTTCTCTTCAATGAAACGCGTTTCGCCAGATCCATGAGCAAGCGTCTGGTCTTGCAGAGGACACTCCCCACCCTTGTCACAAACCGGACAGTCAAGTGGGTGGTTCGCCAATAAGAACTCCAGCACACCGTCTTGCGCCTTTTTCACCTTTTCAGAATTAGTTGTTACATCCATTCCTTCATTTACTTTGATGAAGCAAGCAGGCTGCAAGGTCTTTCCGCGTGGGCCATCAACTTCAACGAGGCACATACGACAAACACCTACTGGCTCCATGCGTGGGTGGTAACAAAAACGAGGAATGAAGTCACCGGCTCGTTCAGCTGCTTCAATAAGCAGTTCACCAGGTTTCGCCTCAAATGCTCGACCGTTAATCGTGATTGATACCGGAGTGTGTTGCACGTCAGTCATGCGGACAACCTCCATGTTCAATGTGATCAATGAATTCTTGACGGAACATACGAATAGCCGAAACTACCGAAGAAGGAATAGATGGCCCGAGTACGCAGATTGTGGTCTGCTGTGGTGGCCAGCTAAGTCCGGGTGAGATGTTGTCGCACAGGTCGAGCACAAGTGCGAGGTCTTCTTCACGTCCTCCACCATGTTCGAGTCGGTACATGGCGCGTTCAATCCATCCCGATCCTTCGCGACATGGTGTGCATTGACCACACGATTCGCGTGAGAAGAATTTAGTGATGCGCCACGCAGCTCGAACAACGCAAGAATCTTCATCGAAAACAATTACTGAACCAGAGC
>DAIQPM010000104.1:0-3219 GCA_036787355.1 Acidimicrobiales bacterium | reverse complement strand
AGGGATTCAAACTGGCTTCCTGGAATCATGGGAATGCCCAATTCTTCGGCTTTGCTGACTTTTGAAGCCCCTGGGGCGTCACCAACAACGACGCAATACGTCTTCTTAGAGACCGAACCTGGAGAAGTGCCTCCTCTGGCAATAATCGCGGCTTCTGCGCCGTCGCGAGAGTAACCATCAACTGATCCAGTAACAACTACTGCTTTGCCGCTCAGCGTCTGTTCGAGAGCATTGCTTACTTCAGGCTCAATCAGTGCCACGCCTGATGCTTTGAGTTTGTCGAGGCGTTGAGCACTCTCTGGGTCACGGGCAAACTCAAACATTGACTGTGCAATGACTGGACCAATACCGTCAATAGCTTCTAGAACTTCGAGTGGCGCTGCCTTCAGTGCATCGTACGTTCGAAACACTTTGGCAATTTCACGCGCGGCCACTGGTCCAACGTGGCGAATACCGAGGCCAACAAGCACACGGCTGAGTGGCATTGTTTTAGCGCCCTCAATTGCGCTCACTAGAGAATTGGCAGATAACTCGCCGAGACCTTCAAGCGCAGCAATCCGTTCAACATCAAGTGTGAAGAGGTCCGCTACATCATTAATAAGTCCAGCTTCTAGCAATTGAGAAACCCTTTGCTCACCGAGGCCTTCAATGTCGAGAGCACCTCTTGATGCGAAGTGAATTATTTGTTGCATCTGTTGTGCGGGACATGATGCGTTCACACAGTACGTATCTGACTCTTCACCCACGCGCTCCAATTGCCCACCACATTCAGGGCACTTCGTTGGAAACTTCCAAGGTGACTTTCTTTTGAAGTCCTTTTCTGGCACCGCTGCAACAACTTCAGGAATTACGTCGCCGGCTTTTCGAACAATCACCAAGTCACCTGGGCGAACATCTTTCAGTGCAACTTGGTCTTGATTATGAAGTGTCGCCATTGACACAGTGGAACCCGCAACAACCACTGGTTCAAGAACTGCATACGGAGTTGCTCTTCCGGTGCGGCCAATGGAAACCTCAATGGCGAGGAGACGAGTGGTTCTCTCTTCTGGCGGAAGTTTTCTGGCAATTGCCCATCGTGGAGCACGTGAGGTGAATCCAAGATCTTCTCGCTGAGCAAGGTTGTCAATCTTGATGACAACGCCATCAATGTCGTAGACCAGGCTGTGGCGATGTTCTTCAAACCAAGAACTCCGTGCAACCATCTTCTTGACACCACGTTCAACACTTAGTTCGCCAGCGGTAAGAAACCCCCAGTTACTGAGTTGATCAATGGTTGCCTTGTAGCTAGAGAAATTCAGACTGTTGTCTAAGTCCACTAACTGATATCCAAGGAAAGAAAGCGGGCGCTGCGCTGTTGCGGCTGAATCCTTTTGGCGCAAACTTCCAGCCGCGGCATTTCTGGGATTGGCAAATTCTTTGGCACCAGCATCGCGCTGGCGCTTATTCAACTCTTCAAAGTCAGACTTTGCGAGAAATACTTCACCTCGGACTTCAACTCGACCAGTAGCTCCTTTTAACGACTTTGGGACGTTCTTAATTGTCTTCACGTTGTCCGTCACGTCTTCGCCAACTCGGCCGTCACCTCGAGTGGCTGCCTGGATAAGTTGCCCGTCGACGTAGGTGATTGAGAGTGCCAAGCCATCAATCTTCGGTTCCACCGCAAAATCAAGGTCATCAACATCAATCGAGAGTCCTTTGGCGGCACGCAGCGCCCACTGTTCAAGTTCGTCGGTGTCAAAAACATTGTCAAGTGACAGCATCTTTTCGACGTGAACAACTTCACTAAATACGGTCGAAGGCTCTGCGCCTACTTTTTGAGTAACCGAGGTGTCTTCTCGAAGTTCAGGGTGTTCTTCTTCAAGCGCTCTAAGTTCGCGAACAAGTTCGTCATAGTCTGCGTCTGGAATTTCTGGTGCGTCATGCACGTAATACGAAGCATTGTGTCGAGCTATTTCACTGCGCAGCCACGCTGCGCGCTCTTTTACTTTCACGATGGGGCCACGATTGCGGCACCCTCAACAATCGTTGGTTCACTTTCACGGTAGAGGACAACTGACTGACCCACAGCAACCGGTCTTGCTGGTTCGTGAAGTTCAATGTGCCAACCATTTTCATTTCGAAGAGTGGCACGCTTTGGAATTCCGTGAGCGCTCCACTGAGCCAAAACTGTTGCACCGTCGCGCAAGCCTTCATGCGAGAAAGTAAGTGACGACTCGTCAAGCGCAATGCGAGAAATAAGAATCTGTTCCAGAGTTCCTACTTCAACACGTTGGCTCGCAATGTCAACCTTCGAAACGTAGCGCTTTTCACCATCACGACCGGGCAGCACTCCTCGGCGCTGTCCAACAGTCATTAGCTCTGCAGTCTCGGTCTCACCGAGAACTTCACCAGTTGTTCGATCAACAATTTTTGCCGAGGTGACCGGAATGCGACTACGAAGAAAGACTTCTCTTCCCTTCGATGCTTCAATGAAGCAGACGTCCTGGGAATCAGGCTTGTCCCAGGTGCGAAGACCGAGTCGTTCTCCTTCGCTTCGAACTGTTGTCTTGTTCATGTGGCCAATTGGAAGAAGCAACATTGAAAGTTCTTCTTCGGTGAGATAACCAAGCACGTAGCTTTGATCTTTCTGGTTGTCTTCACCGCGTACAAGAAAATGCTTTCCGTCTCGTTCCATTACTTGTGCGTGGTGGCCAGTGGCAACCTTTTCGAAACCAAGTCGCTTGGCGCGCTCGAAGAGAAGTCCGAACTTCAAGAAACGATTGCACTCAATGCAAGGGTTCGGGCTCTGGCCAGCTGCGTGACCGGCAACGAATGGCTCCACCACGTGCTTTTCGAATTCATCGGTGTAGTTAAAGACGTGATGGTCAATTCCGAGTACTTGTGCGACTCGGCGAGCATCGTCAACATCTGAAACTGAGCAGCAGCCTGAGTCACTAACGCCGCCCCAAAGCTTCAATGTTGCGCCCACGACTTCGTGACCTTGCTCAATGAGCAGGCCAGCCGCAACTGACGAATCAACGCCGCCACTCATCGCTACAAGAACTTTCACTGTTCCATTCTGCCAGCCCCCAGTGTCACTGGGGTTTAGGCCTGTAGGCGACTGACTACTTGGCCCAGAATTTCAATAAGGGCATTAACTTCCTCAGGTTTTGTCTCTCCACCAAAAGAAAGTCGAAGCGATCCCCTGGCCTTGCTGAGAGGCACCCCCATTGCAGAGAG
>DAIQPM010000025.1:12666-16517 GCA_036787355.1 Acidimicrobiales bacterium | reverse complement strand
TTCACTGTTGCTTTCTTAATGGTTGGCTTCTTTTTCGCAGAGGCCTTTTTGGCGGGGGCTTTTTTAGCCACTGCCTTCTTGACGTTCTTCTTTACGGCCTTCGTCGCCTTGACGGTGGCTTTCTTCGATTGCTTGGTGCTGGTGGGCATGGTCAACTCCTTAGGAGACGATGAAAACAGCGCGCGCTGACCCTATCAGCCAGCAGTGTCCTTATGAGCGATCTTGCTGAGATTGCTGATCAAAGCCCAGCGTTTGATGGCTGGATTGCTGTGGTGCAGGCGCTGGTGCTGGAGGTGGTGGAGTGCTTGGTCGTGGCGGGACCTGGGCCTGGGGGGCTGGCTGAGGAGCTGGCTGGCGAGCTGGTGAAGCAGGGCGAGACGCGCCGCCAACACTGAGCGACCCTTCAATCCATCTAGCGAATTCGTTTAGGAATGTTCCGAGACGTGCACGCTCTGATTCGAGTTGACGAGCAAGCGTATCGACGTCTTCGCTGAGGCGCTGCTTCATTCCATTGAGGCGATTTACTTCATCTTCAGCACGACTTCTCGCTTCAGAAATAATTTCACGCGCACGGCTCTGTGCCTCACCAATTAATTGTGACGCCTTTGACTCTGCATCAGCTTGCTTTTGCTCAATGAACTCCTGGGCCATGGCAATCATCGAAGTGACCTGGCTCGCGCCGTCGTGTGAAACTGCACGAGGGGCAGGTGCAGCCTGAACAATTGGTGTTGGCCCCGTAGAGCTTGAAGCTGCTCGTCCGCTCTCTAACTGGTTAATACGCTCTGCGGCTTGACGTGAAACTTGGCGCGCCTGTTGGAGTTGATCTTTTAATTGGCGAATTTCAACTGAAAGTCGCTCTAAGTAGTCATCAACTTCCTGAATTCGATAGCCCTTTGTGATGCTGGTGCCGAACGAAATGGTGTCGATAACCTCAATAGCTGAAGAAGTGTTTTCTGTGTTATCCATGCTGGACACCCTACCGCCCCAAAGCGGTGTTTGCAGGGAAATGGCCTAAATGAGCCGACTGATGATGTTTAGGACAACAATTGCGACCAAGGCCGAGAAGTCAACTCCGACGTTTCCAAAACGAGTCTTAGGCAGGATTTGACGAATTGGACGAAGAACTGGATCGGTAAGCGAATACAGCACTCTCTTCAGAGTCGCCAGGCCCTGAGACGAACTGTTGGCTGGAAACCAGCTCATCAGTGAAGCAATGATGATTACCCACGTATAGAGGACAATTATCTCTCGAATGAGAGTTATCACAGCGAGAAGGACCGGTAGTTAGATTCACGGAGTCGGTCTTTGACATCGAGTCCGACGTGAACGCCGCGTGGCGAAACCAGGTAGACGGTTCCACCTTCGAGGCGGTCAATAGATGCCTGAAGGGCGTACGCAGTTCCGGTGGTGAAGTCCAAAATTCGACGCTGCATGACTGAGTCATTTTCTCGAAGGTCGATAACTACCGCACGGTTACCGCGA
Organism: Acidimicrobiales bacterium; assembly: GCA_036787355.1. Lineage (GTDB taxonomy): Bacteria > Actinomycetota > Acidimicrobiia > Acidimicrobiales > RAAP-2 > RAAP-2. Next base: position 15,035 of record DAIQPM010000025.1, on the reverse strand, counting down.
AGAATGTCAGTAATTTTTCCAAACTCGTTGTAATCATTTGTTTTAAAAATCGTCACTTCACGGTCTTGGCTGAGTGGCTGCACGCCGCGCATCTGGCTCGAAGGGACAGGTTGCACGCGAAGACCCTGCTGAGGCGAATCAATCATTGAAACTTGAGGAGCGCGAACTGGGGCACCAGCTGGTCGCGCAACACGAACGCCACTTGGCGTCGTAGGGAAAGTGCGTTGCATGCTTGGTGCAGGCTGGACTGGGTAGCCCTGATCATCTTGGCCATCGCCACCTGAAAATGGACGCGATGGAACACTCGGGGTGTACTCACCATATTCATCTTCAACGAGTCCCAGGAAACTGAGAATCGCGCGCATTCTGTCTTTCATCTACATCTCTCCTTGCGGCTAAACCGCTTCTAACCATGTTAGGCCAGACCAGCCTCAGCCACTACCTAGGGCCAAAGAGGGCACGCCCAATGCGAACTTCGGTACTGCCCAGTTCGCACGCGATCTCCAAATCATCAGTCATACCCATTGAACGCTCTTTGAGGTCAAGTGAATCAGCCAGTAAGACCAATTTTGAAAATGACAGCCTGGCCGCATCATTTCCAGGCGCCGCAACACACATAAGACCTCTCACATCTAGGTCGAGAGCTCTAGCCCGAGTGACCAGTGCTTCAACCTCTGCTTCACTGGCTCCATTTCTGCCTTCAACGCCAGTGAAGTCAACTTGAACATAGATCGAAGCTGCCTCTTTCACGCCAGCAATCTTTTCAATTTCCTTAATTCGACTGACCCCGCAAATTACATCCGCATTAGCTGCAATCCGAGCAATTTTATTCGTTTGAAGTGCCCCTAAATAATTCCAAGAGATGTCAACGTCTGCGCACTCGAGACGCTTTTGCTCTAACTCTTCGACGTAGTTCTCCCCCACGCACGTAATTCCCACTTGACGTGCGACGCGAACAACGTCTTGGCCAAAGGTTTTAGTGACACCAACAATTCGAACGTCGCTAAGGCTGCGCCCGGTCAGCTCTATACGACGTTGCAGGTCCAGGTAGTTCTCGGCTACTCGAGAAAAGAGTGGACTAGCGGAGGAAGCTTGGGAGGTCGTCATCGCCACCGACGTCAAAGAAGTCGTCGCTGGAGCTTGAAGAGAAGATGTCACTCTTTGGTGCTTCAGTGATTGATGGCATCTGCGTGGTCTGAGGCTCTTGTTCCCTCTTCTTAGGCGCAGTGGTGTCAAACCCAGCAGCAATAACGGTCACACGAACCGCTTCACCAATCGAGTCATCAATCACAGAACCGAAGATGATGTTGGCGTCTGGGTGTGCAACGTCGTTAATGATGCTTGCGGCATCAGTAACTTCTTGCATCGTCATCTTTGAGCTTCCAACAATGTTGATCAAGATTCCACGAGCACCGTCAATTGCGGTTTCAAGAAGTGGTGATGTGATGGCAGCGCGCGCAGCGTTAACTGCTCGTCCGTCACCAGTTGATGTTCCAACACCCATGATTGCTGTTCCCGCGTTACGCATGATTGTTGAAACGTCAGCGAAGTCAGTATTAATTAGTCCTGGGACAGTAATGAGGTCAGTAACTCCACGAACTGCAGCAAGGAGAACATCGTCAGCGACCTGGAATGCGTCAAGCATGGTTGTTTCCTGCGTTGTTACTGCACGAAGGCGGTCGTTAGGAATAACAATCAGCGTGTCAACCTTGTCGCGAAGGGCTTGAATTCCCTTTTCGGCCTGGTTGGCGCGACGCTTACCTTCGAATGCGAATGGACGAGTCACCACAGCAATTGTCAAGATTCCCATTGCGCGAGCAACTTCCGCAACGATTGGTGCAGCACCGGTTCCAGTTCCTCCACCTTCACCTGCGGTGATGAACACCATGTCGGTGTCTTTTAGAGCTGCTTCAATTTCAGCGCGGTGATCCTCAGCAGCTTGGCGACCTACTTCAGGGTCACTTCCAGCACCGAGTCCACGAGTAAGTTCACGGCCAATGTCGAGCTTGATGTCGGCTTCGCTCATGAGGAGGGCCTGCGCATCAGTGTTGGCTGCGATGAACTCAATGTTGCGAAGTCCAGAAGAAATCATGCGGTTAACTGCGTTAACTCCACCACCACCGACACCAATTACTTTGATTACTGCGTGGTAGTTGTTCTGCTTCAGACTCATGAAATCCCCTTGGGTACCTTTTTGCGAACTACGTACAACACAGTTCTATGCGATTTATTGTCCCCGAAGGCTAGTTTGCCTCACTTCTACGGTCAAATAGGCCTTTTTACGAGGGAGGGGGGCCAGTAACTGACAGCACAGTTGGGGCCTCAACATTCACTACATCACCGGCTTTCAGGGTGGTGTGGGCAATTAC
>DAIQPM010000025.1:2275-12566 GCA_036787355.1 Acidimicrobiales bacterium | reverse complement strand
TTGTGTTCGATTGAATGCCCCGAGACACTTATTAATGAGGGGTGCGACTGAAGTCCACTCGCCTTTAATACTTTCTTTGGATCTTCATGGACAACACCGTAGAGGTGAACTGTTTTCACATTGAAAATTGATCGGTGCAGAATCCAGTTGCCACCAAGCAACAGAGTCGTGACCGTAAGACCAATGAGCACTAAGACCTTGGTCGAAGTTGCAATTGGCTTGCGTTCACGTTTTTGCTTCTGCGGTCTCTGCTGTCTTGGTTGAGCATTTGCTGGGCGAGCTGATCGTGACTGCGCAGTTTGCTTTTTTGCTCTCGGTCTTGTGCCGGCAGTTGTGACTGGCTTTCTGCGACTCACGTCAAATCTCCCAAGCCCAGAAAATGGTGCTCGCTGTGAAGCAGCACTCCTGAAGCTTCAAAGACTAGATCTTGGATGAACTTCATTAACTCATAAACATCATTAGCGCTTCCGTCACTGTCAACAATTATGAAGTTCGCGTGCTTCTCTGAAACTACGGCACTTCCCTTTCGAGTTCCTTTGAGACCAGCTGCCTCAATGAGACGCCCCGCATGATCATTCTCTGGATTCGCGAATACGCTGCCGGCATTCTGTCCACCAGGTTGATTCTCTCGTCGCCAAGACACGATCTCGCTCAGTTTCTTTTTCGATTCTTCAGTGTCACCCCTAGATAGGCGAAGCGACGCGCTGAGAACAATGTCACTTGAACCGAGTGCGCTGGAACGGTATCCAAAGACCAGCTCTTCTGGTGACCACTGCTTAAGTGCACCGGCGCTCCAGGTTGTTAGGCCAATCACGTTCGCCGCCATGTCGGATCCATGGCCGCCGGCATTCATCACGCATGCACCGCCAATGGTTCCGGGAACTCCAACGGCCCATTCAAAACCGACAATTCCCTCGGCGCTGAGGCGTCTCGCAAGAACCGGAAGGTCCATCGCCGCTCCGCTCGTGACAACAACGCCATCGACGTCTTCAACAACGCTGTACGACTCGAAGTCACCCTGGAGCACAATTCCAAGTACTTGGTGCTCGCCATCAGCGACGAGAAGGTTAGATCCATTTCCAAGAACGAAGATTGGCATTCCTACGTTGTTGATTTCATTGCCAAGTTCACTCAACTCTTCGAGCGAGCTGAGCGTTAGGAGGGCGCGAACCGTTCCGCCAACTCGGTACGTGGTTTTTTTGCCGAACTCTGCATGCTCTTGCAAACGTGTGCCCGCGGCAGTGGCCAAAGACTGAAGACTCATTTTCTAAGACCACCTTCAAGCTGCTTGGCCACAGCGGCAATGTCTCCGGCGCCGAGAAAGAGGACAACGTCACTCTGAGCGTGCAGAGCCTCTAGCTGGTGAGCAACTTCAATGAACGTTGCACAGTACGAAGTTGGCGTGTGCTTCATTGTTCCTTCAGAAATCAGCTGACCAGTTACTCCATCAGGGTTCGCTTCTCCGGCGGTGTAGATGTCAGTGACGATTACATTCGTTGCATCAGAAAACGAAGTGTGAAACTGCTCTGCGAGATGTTGCGTGCGAGTGACGCGGTGTGGCTGAAAGACGCAAGTAATTTTTTTGTAACCAGCGGCACGAGCGGCACTGATAGTTGCTTTAATTTCACCAGGTAAGTGGGCGTAGTCTTCGTAGACGTCAACGCCGCGCCAAGATCCCATGAACTCAAATCGGCGTGGGGCGCCTTGGAAGTTACTGAGTCCATTTGAGATCTCTGTGAGCGAGATACCGAGCTCCAGCGCCAACACACAAACCACACTGGCGTTGGCGACGTTGTGGGCTCCGGTGACATTGAGTGCAATGGTTACATCCAATCCAGCCCCCTTCAGTCTGAAATGTGAATTTCTGCGTTCAAGCTCGACGTCACTCACTTGGTAGGTTGATGCAGAGTCAGTCCCAACAGTCACTATTTCTTTGTTACAGCGTTGCCCCACTCGTTTGCTTCCAGGATCACCATTCCAGACAACAACAGGACCTGAAGTCCTCTGGAGTAACTGCGTAAAGGCGTCTTCTAGTTTTTCGAGCGAACCGTAGTGATCAAGGTGATCTGGCTCAACATTTAATAGACCCAAGGCATAGGGACTGAGTTCACTGAAGGTGCCATAGCTTTCGTCAACTTCCATAAGCAGCGCGGGGCTCCCCCAGTGACCATTAGCGCCAACGCCGAGTACGGGTGCTCCAAGGAGTCGTCCATCGTCCCTGCCTGCTGCCTTTAGGACGCAGGCCATCATTGAAGTTGCTGTGGTCTTTCCGTGCGTTCCAGTCAGGCCCACTACTGGAGTCATCGCTCCAAGTTCACGAAGAAGTTCAATGCGGCTCAACATGATGTTGCCCTGTTGCTTTGCAGCAGCGAACTCAACATTGTCTTGCTTCACCGCAGGAGACCAGATAACAACAGCTGACTTTTCCAGTATCGACGCGTCGTGTCCAACGTGAACATCAATTCCAGCACTCTTCAGTTCACCAAGGACTGGCGAATCGGTGGCATCACTTCCAGAAATTTTGCAACCCATTTCCTTTAGAAGAAGCGCTACCCCACTCATCCCGGCGCCACCTATTCCGATGATGTGAACATTGGGATGAGAAGAAAAGATGCTCATTATCGTGCAATTTCTAGTACGTGCGTGGCAATGTTCTCGGCGGCATTGGCTCTCGCAAGTGAAGCAATGGATGCACCCATTGTAATTTTCTTCTCTAATACTGACTCAAGAGCACTTGCCAGCACTGTCGCGCTCAGTTGATTGTCACGAATCATTAGCGCACCACCAGATGCAACAACTTGTTCGGCGTTCTTTACTTGGTGGTCGCCAGGTGAACCAGGTAGCGGAATCAATACGCTTGGAATTCCTAGCTGGCACAATTCACCAACCGTCATCGCCCCAGCACGAGTAATCGCCACATCGCAAAGTCCCCATAGCTCAGTCATCTCACCAAATGGAACAATTCGATAGTCGAGTCCATTGCAAACTGGAGCGTTGTCTCTCACATATTCAAAGTCGCGTCGCCCCGTGACATGAATCAGCGTCAAAGATTCCTTTGTCGACCATAGCTGTGCTAATTCCAAAACAGCCGTATTCACACTCTTTGCACCAAGTGAGCCGGTCATCACAACAACGACACTGTTGGTGCTCTTAATTGCTGGTTGCGCAGAGTGACGGAGCTGACTTCTGGCTTCTTCGCTGCGATCAAGTTCTTCGAGAGAGGTGCGAATTGGAACGCCAGTGGTGACGCAGTTTTTCATCGTGCTTTCAAAGGCAGTGCAACGCAACGCTGCGTGCTGTACGAGGTAACGCTGCGACGCACTTGGAACTGCATCGAGTTCTACTGACACGAGTGGAATTCGCCACAGTGCACCAGCGAGTGAAGTGGCAAATGATGCGTACCCACCTACCGAGACAATCACCCGTGGTCGCCAGATTCCCACGTTGGTAATTGCACTAAGGACTGCAGCACCCAGCGAGAAGACAGCTCCGAGATTTGAGAGGATTGCTGATGGACTAAATGACCTTCGCAGTCCCCTCCCGGGCAATAGCGTGAGGCGAATGTCACCGCGAAGTAAATCTTTTTCCTGTCCTCGGCGACTCCCTACGTAACGAATGTCGCCTTTTTTGACTCCGAGCTCCTGCAACTGCTCAGCAATAGCGAGCATCGGAAAAATGTGCCCACCGGTTCCACCGCCAGTAATAACGATGGGGCGCGTCACTAGTACTCCTGGTGGTCTCGGTATGAACGAGGACGTGCTTGGCGTGATTGCGTTCGTGATTCAAATTTTGCACGGAAGTCAGTGTCAACGTATTCACGGAATGTGAGGTCACCAGAGCGACTGGTGTCGTGAGCAATGTTGTAGAGAATTCCCACTGCCGCGAGTTCAGTAATGAGCGCCGTTCCTCCATAGGAGAAGAAAGGAAGTGGGATTCCAGTGACCGCCCACCATCCAACCACTGAAGCAATGTTCACAATTGCTTCGAAGATGATCCATGTTGTGATTCCAATAACAATGAATCGGTAGCTCTGATTAGTGCAGCGCTGGGCAATGCGCACTGAAGCGAACAAGAACGCTACGAAAAGTGCAATGACGACAAGTGAACCAATGACTCCTAATTCTTCACCAACAATTGTGTAAATGAAGTCAGTGTGCGGGTTGGGAAGAAATCCCCACTTCTCACGACTGTGGCCAAGTCCAAGGCCAGCCACGCCGCCAGCACCAAATCCAATTTTCGACTGATACAACTGATAGCCACTGGAAGCGAGATTTTGACTTGGATGTAAGAATGCCAGGAAGCGCTGCGCAGAATAGGGCTTCATCAACATGTATCCACCAAAGCCAACAACTGAAAGCACTGCAACACGGGTTTGAATCCATTTAGAAAGTCCGCCAATAGCAAGCATCGAAAAGGCGATGACAAGGACCACTGAAGAGGTTCCAATGTCTGGCTCTAAGAGAATCATCGCAGCGCCACCAGTAATCGGAGAAGTCCAGACTGCGAGCTGTTTCCAGTTATTTAGTTCGTTGTGATTGTGCTCAATCAACCACGCAATAAAAAAGACCGTCATGAACTTAAAAATTTCTGATGGCTGAAGGTTGATTAATTTTAGGTTTAACCAGCGCTTTCCTCCATTGGCGCTGACACCAACCACGTACACCGCCATCAACATTCCAAGTCCTAGAGCAATGAGCAAAGGGGCCCTGCGAATCAATTGTTCTATTCGTACCCGTGCGGTTGCGTAGAACGCAAAGAATCCAATAATTAAATATGCACTGTCGTGCAACATAAGTGACCACGGAGAGCCGCCATTAGCCGCAGCTTGTCCTTCACTCGCTGAGGCCACCATGATTGTTCCAAAGGTCAGCAACAAGACTGTTATAAACGCCAGTGCACGTGCGTTGGCATTTCCGCGCGGAAATGCGTGAAAGAAAGCTCCAAACCTCGAACGAGTTTGTCGGCTCTGAACAGTAGTCATTATGCGACTTTCGCAATCTTCAAAAAGTCACCATAAAAAATGCCAAGACCCAATACTGCAAGAAGTCCAGCCAGAATCCAGAAGCGAATGATGACCGTTGTTTCTGGCCAACCCATCAATTCGAAGTGGTGGTGAAACGGGGCCATCTTAAAAATTCGTTTTCCCAGTGTTCGGTAGCTAATGACTTGGAGAATTACTGAGAGTGTTTCTGCGACAAATAGTCCACCGATGATGATGAGGAGAAGATCGAGATTCATAAGCAGACACAGTCCTCCAAGTGCAGTTCCAATCGCCAGTGATCCGGTATCGCCCATCATGATGCGAGCGGGTGCTGCGTTCCACCACAAGAAGCCAAGTGTTCCACCCACTAGAGCGACTGCAACCAGTCCGAGGTCAAGGGCGGCATGTAAGTGATAGATCGAATAGTGGCGAAATTGCCAATAGCCAATTATTGAAATAACACCGAAGCAAAATGTCGCTGACCCCGCAGCGAGCCCATCCAGCCCGTCGGTGAGGTTTACTGCATTTGATGTTGCAACGATTACGAAGATTGCTAGCAGCACCCATCCAACAGCGGTGAGGTTCCAACCTGGAAGTGAGAAGCGAGTAAATGAAAGATTTTCTGACGTGTGCACCCACGTAACAGCAAGTACCGCGAAGGTCGCCGCGATTGCGAGCTGTCCAATGAATTTTCCTCGCTTGTGAAGTCCAAGGTTTCTGGAATTACGAATGGATAGCCAGTCGTCAAGAAAGCCGAGAATTCCTGACGCGATAGTTGCCAAAACCGCCAGCACGCCAGCTCGAGTAAAAGTGATTGAGGTTCCAACGTGTCCCATTGCGTAACCAATTGCTCCCGCAGCAACAATGATCACTCCACCCATGGTCGGAGTTCCCGCCTTGGCATGATGCGACGAGGGACCATCTTCTCTAATGAGTTGGCCAATGCCACGTGCTTGGAGAACCTTGATCCACAACGGAGTAACAAATAGGGCAATCAAAAACCCGAATCCCCCGGCTTCCATCAAACTAAGCATCTTGTCCTCACTTCACCAATTCTCGGGCAACCACCCGGTCGTCAAACATCAGTTCCACGTCACCAATCGTCTGTGTTGTTTCATGGCCCTTGCCAGCAATAACAACAACATCTCCAGCGTTAGCTAACTGCATTGCTTGACTGATTGCGGCTCTTCGATCACTCTGCACATACGTGACAGAATTCAGTTCACATCCCGACATCACTGCATCAATGATGGCATCAGGAGACTCTGAGCGGGGGTTATCTGACGTAATAATTGTCACGTCAGACAATTGTGATGCCACGCGGCCCATTTCTGGGCGTTTCGAAGTATCTCGTTCACCACCACAACCAAACACCGTGATAATCCGGCTGGTGGGACTGAGTGCACGTACATCATGCAACAAGCGACGAAGTCCCTCCGGTGTGTGGGCGTAGTCAACGATTGCGGTTGTGCTCGCACCCTTTATGACTTCGAATCTTCCAGGAACGTTTGTTACGAATTCCATGGCACCAGCGATTGCTTCATCACTCGCGCCAAGGCTTGAAAGAATGGTCATCGCCATGAGTGCGTTGTCTATGTTGTAATCACCAATGAGAGGTGTGTTCACCAAATGACCTCGCCAGAAGAAGGTAGTACCGGTCAGCGTCTGAACAATCTCAGAAGCATCACTTCGACGTACTTCGCTCACGGCAAGTTGCGTTTCTTTCGCGAGTCGCTGGCCATAGGAGTCGTCACACCAAATCACACATCGCTGTGCGAATTCACGTGTGAACAACCTTGCCTTCACCGCGAAGTATTCATCCATTGAACCGTGGTAATCCAAGTGGTCGTGACTCAGGTTCGTGAATGCAACAACAGCGAATGCCAGCCCTTCAACCCGAGCTTGATCGATAGCGTGACTCGAGACTTCAAGCGAGACAACTGACCTCGGCTTCGATGGGTCGAAGCCATCAACGATTGCCTTCAGAGAACGCATGAGTTCTGGCGCATCAGGCGTTGTTCGCTCATTGGTGAGCGTGCCGATGTTTCCACCGTTCCATGAGATCGCACGTGCCAAGTCACCAACAATTGTCGTAACACTGGTTTTGCCGTTGGTTCCAGTAACGCCAACCAATTCACAACGCAGCTGCGGATTTCCTGTAACTACAGATGAAGCATGCGCCAGTAGTCCACGAAGTAGGGACTGAGCAACGCAGATGACCGGAACTTCAAGCTTGAGTTCTTCGGTACTCACCACGCACACTGCCCCGTTAGCCACCGCATCTTTCGCGTACTTCGACCCATTTTCAGAGGTTCCGTTCATGGCAAAGAACACTGAACCCGGCGTGCAGCTACGTGAATCTATCTCCACACTGGTTACTTCGATGCTCGCAGTGCGGGCATCGAATGAGAAGTCATCAAAGACGTCACCGAGTTGCATCACGTCACGTCCGATGAAATCTTTGCGCCCTTGCCAGTGAGTGGCTTCTGAACAGCACCATTGGATGGAATGCCGTAGTGGCGAAGGGCGTACGACATGACTTGCTGGAAAATTGGCGCCGCTACTACTCCACCAAAGATCGCTGATTGTGGTCGCTGAATAATGACGATCATTGAAAGCACCGGATTGTTTGCGGGAGCAAATCCGACAAAGCTTGCGTTGTACTGACCAATAAGAAGTTTGGCTTTGCCAGGGTATGGAATTGTTGCGGTTCCTGTTTTGCCCGCAACGCTGTAGCCAGGAATAATTGCATTGGTACCCGTACCCGCAAGAACCACTTGTTGGAGCATTGAATTAAGCGTCTGAGCAACCGATGGGGACATGACAACGCGGGTTGCGCTTGGCGCTGTGGCTTTCACTGATCCATCTGGGTTGACAAATCCGCGAACGAGTTTTGGTTGAATGAAGACACCATTGTTCGCAATGACGTTGTACGCGTCGAGCACTTGAATTGGGGGCACGGCGTCAACTTGGCCAATCGGAAGTGAAACTTGGTCACTCGCATACCAAGTCGAAGCGTTCACCAGTAGCCCTGAAGTTTCACCAGGAAAGTCGATGGCAGTTTTTTGGCCGAAGCCCATTCGCTCAACCTGTGCGAGGAGTCCATTGACTCCCACCAGTGTTCCAATTTTGTATGTTCCAATGTTTGACGATTGCGCGAGAATCTGTGTTGCAGTTAGGTGGAGTGTTGCGTGGTTTTCAGCATCGTGAAAGAAGCGTGTTCCAACTACGACGCTATTTGGAACTGTGAAAACGGTTGTGGGAGTAACGAGACCTTGTTGCAGCGCCGCGGAGAATGTCACAAGCTTGAAAACAGAACCTGGTTCGTAGGCCTGGGCGAAGGGAAGGTTGTTGATGGTCTGCTGGATGCCTGGAACACCAACGTCCTTGCCCCAGGCTGGGATTGGTCCAAGCACTCCAGGGTTTGTCTTCGTATTAACGAGAGAAACATTGGCGAGAATTTCGCCAGTTTTTACATCCATCACAATTGCAGTTCCAGTAATCCCACCGGTTGCTTGCAATTGCTTCGCTACAGCGCGTTCGGTCACAAATTGAAGTGCAGTGTCGAGAGTGAGCTCCAGTCCTATACCGGGCTTTGCAGCACGGATAACTGTGGTGCGAGAACTTGGGAGATTAACTCCTGACGTTGATGTGAGTTCACGCGTTAGCCCATTTTGTCCCGCTAGGAGTTTTTGATACGCGTATTCGAGGCCTACAGATCCAGCCCCAGAAGCATTCGTTCCACCGAGTGTTGCCAGAGCCAGTTGATCATTCGGGTAACTGCGAACCGAGGAATCCTGTACGACAATTCCCGGCAGATACATGGATCGAAGTTTTCTACCAGAAGCTAAATCGAGCGAATTATTAAGTACGACGTAACCACTCTTTTTGGAAAGCAAAGGTATTAGTTTTTCGACTGGGACCTTAACAATCGATGTCATTACAGCGGCTTGGTTGACAGGGTCTTTAATTTGAAAGTCATCAGCAATCACAAGAGATGTTGGTCTAGAAACAGCGAGAATCTGTCCGTTGCGGTCATAGATTCCCGCACGCAGTGCTGTCGTGGTGACTTTTTGGCTCACCTGTGATGAAGAAATCTTTGAATACATCGCGTGTTGGAAAACTTGAAGCTGAATCACACGAAACGAAAGGAGACCAAAGATTCCAACAAAGAGTGCGACAAGAATAATCAGGCGATTTGGTGAAGGGCGCCGTCCCGGTCCTTGTGGACTACGGGCAGAACTACCTCTTTGAGTTCGAGTGCGTGAGTGTGTTGAAGTTTGGTGGGTGCTCACCGGATCGTCCTTGATGTAGCCGGTGCACTACCAGAGAACTTCGGCAGCGGCAAAGGCGCATCAAGCGACGTTGAAGGAACCTGAACCACGACAACAGGCGCAACAAGGTGGAGCTCGCCTGCCTGTGCAGCAATCTGGCTAGGCGCAGCCGTATTTGTCATGGTGCCAACTTGCACTGCGTAGTTTGACTGTTCTTGCAATAACTGACTCTTCAGTTGGTGAATTTCAATCTGACGACTTGAAACCAGCATGCTGCCAGATAGTGAAAGAAGAATGGCGACCATCACAACTAGCGCAGAACGACGCGATGTTGAAGTGCCCTTCCAAACTGTGACTACGACTCGACGACGTGTCCCCTTAGCGCGGTGTGCCGGTCGACGTGTGGCGGGCTTGGTGTTAGGGCGAACGCGCTCGCGAGTTTCAACGCGACGTGGAAGGGTGATGACGCTCATGCTGGCAACTTTCTTGCCACACGAAGTCGAGCGGACCTGGCACGAGGGTTTGATTCAATTTCTGAAGATGAGGCGAGTTGTGCGCTGGCCTTAAAGACTGTGACGCTTGCTACAGCACCACAAACACACCCGAGAGCCACTGGGCACTTGCAGCCACCGGTTCCTGCTTCGTGTAGAACTGACTTAACAACACGATCTTCGCCGGAGTGATACGAAATCACCGCCAGGATGCCATTGGCGCTCAGAATTTCAAGTGCGGCATCGAGACCTTCACTCAATTGCTCTTCTTCAGCGTTCACAGCAATTCGAAGTGCTTGGAATGCCCGAGTAGCCACGTGTCCACGGCGACGGGCAGCCATAGGAACTGCTCGCTCAACGGCCTCAGTGAGTTCGTCAGTGGTTTTTGGCTGACGTTCAATTACCGACTTGGCGATTGAACCAGCAAATCGATTCTCACCGTTGTCACGAAGGAGTCGAGCAAACTCGTGCTGGTCAATGCGAGTGATGTATTCAGCTGCTGTCTCACCCTTCGTAGGGTCCATTCTCATATCGAGTGGAGCGTC
>DAIQPM010000025.1:0-2175 GCA_036787355.1 Acidimicrobiales bacterium | reverse complement strand
AAAGCAAAAGCATGTCCGCCTCCACCCAGAGTGGCGTCAATAACCACTCCAGTGCTCGCACTGGATAGCAACTCAACAATTTCTTGTTCGAGTACTGGTTGGTGGTAGTTACCCTGGGCCATCTGCAGCCTTGCAATCGAAACAACAGGAGAGAGGGCGGAGGAGGTGTCCTCTCCTGTTCTAACGATTGAAAGGCTGCGCATGGTCCGCGGCCGGTACTGCTTGTAATCCCCTCTCACTTAATTTCTGCCTTGCTTGAAAATCGCTTCCGCTGAGCTGACCATCTGGTTATAGATGTCAGGATTCCAAAGTTCGATGTGATCAAGCACACCCACAATGAGGACTTCGTCGACGAGATTTGCGTATTCACGAACAGCTGGTGGAACGGCGAAACGACCTTGCTTGTCGAATTCAGCATCAGAAGATTGACCAGCCCAGTAGCGAAGTAGGCGACGCTCTTCAGCTCCACCGTTTTTTTCACTCGAGCGCATTTCTGCGGCACGGCGATCAAATTCTCCAGGAGTCCACAGTGCAACACACTGCTCATCGTTTGGGCTTAGGTGTCCGCCACGTTCAAATTCAGAACGGAACTTTGCGGGCAGGATGAGTCGACCTTTTGCATCCAGCGTGTGCTGAAACTGGCCAACAAAACTAAGCATTTCGGTCCTCCACCTAATGAGTCACCACTTGCCCCCACTGCGTCCCACATTACACCACAATGCTCCACATTGTTGCAAATCGTGGCATTTTTCACCATAAATCTCCCCAAAATAGGGTCGCTTTTCGAGTCGGGACGTGAGGGGTTCAGATCAGGTTTGGGGTAGTTCGAGATTGACCCTAGGCGCGCAGGAAAAGCTGGCGAACCAGCCAAGGGCCGCTGATTCTGGCTAAATCCCTAGTCAGTGCTTCAGAATCGTTGAGTCCAATGGACCCCGTGGTTTGATGCTCAATCGACTGCGCAAGCCCCGGTGGGGTTTCTCGTAAAACGGAAATGACTTCTGAGGAGTCATTGGCGTGGATCACCGAGGAAAGAAATGTCCCCTCTCGCACACGCCACTGAGTCACACCGACGGTTTTCTTGCCTTCAATAAAAAGCTCTCCTGGGCCCTTGCCGGCAAAGCACACAACGCGGTGCGAAGCGTCACCTTCTAGCGGACCTTGATGAATTGAAACAGACTTGGTGACGTGCGCTTCGAGCGCCTCTTTCCACCATGCACCTGCAGTTACCGAGGACACATGAACATCAGGGCTCCAGCGTGGATCGCCAGCTGGGATCCACCAGTCAATCCAGATGTCGTCAGGTTGAAGTAGGACCATTCCCCCACCACCGCGTCTGCGACGAATCTCAAGGTCTGACGTTTTTTCAAGGTCCAAAAGATCGACGGACTGGCTTGAGCCGAGTACCAACGTTGGCTTTTCGAGTCGAACAACAAACATCGTTGGCTCTTTAACTCGACGAAGAACGTCGTAGTCGTACAGCTCTTCTAGTTCGCTCACGAGGCGCGAGGAAGAAACGGCGCCCAGAGCGGATCAGGGTTTGGAACGTGACGCCAGCGCCACCACGGGCCGTCAGGAATACGAGGTTGAAAGTGCATGAACCAACCAATCTCTTCAATGAGACGGTCACCCTTTTGCATGTTGTGACGTCGACACGAAGCGACAACGTTTGTCCATTCGTGTTTTCCTCCACGACTGCGTGGAATGACGTGATCAATCGTGTCAGCGTGCTCTAGACAGTACGCACACTTGTTGTTATCTCGAAGTAGCAGTGAGCGTCTGGTCAATGGCGGTGTTCTCACCTTGGTTGGGATTTTCACCATCTCGTGGAGTCGAACAATTGAGGGAATTTCAACAACCATTGTCGCGGAACGACATACCGCAGGTTCTTCGGGGATAGCAATTGGCTCAGCGCGACCAGCGAGCATCAACACAACGGCGCGGCGCTCGCTCACTAGCTGCAGCGGCTCATATGTGGCGTTAAGAAGAAGCACTCGCCCCATACAAAAAACCTACTTCCCCGCCGGCTGTTGAAGTGACCATTTCGCCGCTACAACAACATCTTTAGGGGTTAGCGTCCCATCAATTCCATTAACAGTCGACATTCGAAATTCCCAGTACTTCGCGTCTGGCAGTGGAAGAAACGGCGCACGGCGCCACCAGCCCTTCCTTCGAAGT
>DAIQPM010000103.1:0-3249 GCA_036787355.1 Acidimicrobiales bacterium | reverse complement strand
CTGCCCCCTAGAACAGTTTGCCCTAAAACTCCTTTCTAAGAAGTTGCCAAGAATGACTGCTTTTCTCCTAGCGGTAGACCAGAATTGAGGGATGTCATCATTCGTTCAAAGTTATGGGTACTGGGCACTTCTGCTTCTCGCAATCGTCGAATCAGCGTGCTTGCCAATTCCATCTGAAGTTACCTTCGGTTTTGCTGGCGCCCTCTGCACCGTTGCCGTCACTGGCCATGCACAATTCTCAATCTGGGCTGTGATTGTTGTCGGAACTGTTGGTTCAGTTATCGGATCAGTCATTGCGTATGAAGTTGGTCGCACCGCTGGGCGCACAATTGTTGATCGATGGGGCAAATGGATTCTGCTGACACACAAGGACCTCGACGCCATGGAGCGTTGGTTTGAAAAGTTTGGTTCAATCTCTGTTCTGATTGGACGAGTAGTCCCTGTTGTTCGCACTGTTATTTCTGTACCAGCTGGAATTGCTGAAATGAAGCGTGGACCATTTGTGGTACTCACTGCCATTGGAGCAGCGGCTTGGGTCTCACTACTCACCGGACTTGGTTACGCTGCTGGCGCCAACTGGCAGCACGTCAGCAAGAACTTTCACATGGCACAAACACCGATGATTATTCTCATCGTGATTCTGATTGCATTTGGATTTTGGCACCGAATTAAAACTGTTCGTCGCCACAACTCTTCAAATTAATTCGACAGCGATTTCAGCACGCGTGCAGCGTGTCCATCAGTCTTAACGCCATACATTGCTTGCTCAACTTTTCCAGTTGGTCCAATGACGAAGGTTGAGCGAATGATTCCGATTGTTTTCTTGCCATACATCATCTTTTCGCCGTAGGCACCGAACTTCTCCATGACCTTTTTGTCTGGATCACTTAAGAGATCGAAGCTGAGCCCATACTTCTTTCGAAACGCAACATGAGAAGCCGCGTCATCGGGCGATACTCCTAGAACAGTGACTTTTAGTTTCTTGTATCCACTCAGTTCGTCATTGAACTGACACGCTTCTCTCGTGCAGCCCGGAGTGTCGTCTTCAGGGTAAAAGTAGAGAACGTAACGCTGACCGAGTAGATCTTTGGAAGATACCTTCTTGCCACTCTGGTTAGTAAGGGTGAATGCTGGTGCTTTTGCACCAATCTCTAGTCTCGCCATCATGCTCCTAAAAGTTTTCGATTAAAACAAAGAACCGTCACGTAGACTAGGACACGAAGCTCTAGAAGTGAGCTTGGGCCCACACTTTCGAACGACGGTTCCGGGTCCGACCGAGAAAAGACCGTAGTTCCGTGAGTAGTGAATCCCCGGAGCTTGTGACGTCGTCACAAGACTCGTATGACACCAATAAAACCTTCGCTGAATTAGGCGTTGATCCCAAGCTCTGTGAAACACTGAGCGCCCAAGGCATCACTGTTGCCTTTCCTATTCAGGCCATGACAATTCATGACGCTCTGGCGGGACGCGACGTTTGTGGAAAGGCGAAGACCGGTTCTGGAAAGACACTGGGTTTCGGACTTCCAATGCTCCAGCGTGTGGCACGTAGTGAAAAGGAAATCATTCCTGAAGGTGGACCAGCTCGTCCTCGCGGTCTCGTGCTTCTGCCAACAAGAGAGCTTGCAGTGCAGGTTCACGAGGTTCTTGAACCGCTCGGTAAAGCACTCGGACTTCACGTCAACGCTGTTTATGGTGGCGCTGACATTGAAAAGCAAGTGAAGTCGCTAAAGAAGGGTTGCGACGTCATCATTGCGACCCCGGGTCGTCTCATTGACCTCGGTGACCGTGGAGAGCTCAATGTAGAAAACCTCGACGTTCTAGTCCTTGACGAAGCCGACCGCATGGCCGACATGGGCTTTATGCCACAAGTTGAATGGGTTCTTCGCCGAATTGCAGAACACCCACATCAAACGTTGTTGTTCTCAGCAACTCTCGACGGCGCTATTGACCGTCTCGTTAAGCGTTACCTGACTGATCCTGTTTTTCACGAAGTCGCCAGTGACTCACAAACTGTTTCAAACATGGTGCACCACTTCCTCAATGTTCACCAGATGGACCGTGTGAAGGTTGTTGCCAACATCTGTAAGTCAATGGATAAAACCATCATCTTTTGTCGCACCAAGCGTGGCGCAGATCGTCTCGTGGAGCAACTGCAAAAAGAAGGTGTTGACGCTGCAGCGATTCACGGAGACCTAAAGCAAAGTCAGCGCGAAAAAGCACTTGCGGACTTCACCGCTGACAAGCTCTCAGTCCTGGTAGCAACTGACGTTGCAGCTCGTGGAATTCACATTGACGGTGTTGACTGTGTCATTCACTTCGATCCTCCAGAAGACCACAAGGCATACCTTCACCGCTCGGGCCGCACAGCTCGTGCTGGATCGACTGGCGTTGTTGTTTCAATGCTGCTCTATAACCAGATCATTGAAGCTGAGGTAATTATGCGCCGCATTGCACTTAAGCGCCCAGTTGTGGAAGTGTTCTCTAACGACAAACGACTTAAAGATCTCGCTAATTGGGATCCGACTTCAGAGGAATAACAATGGCCAAGAAGAAATCTGCAACACCTGTCTACAAACACGATGACAGCATTAAAAAAGCACTCGTCATTGTTGCCCACCCAGATGACATTGACTTTGGAGTCGCTGGAACAGTGGCCGCTCTCACCAAGCACGGTGTTGAGGTTGCCTACTGTCTCGTAACTTCAGGTGACGCTGGTGGTGATGCTTCAACGCACACCAAGGCTGAGCGCGCGGCATACCGCGAAGCCGAGCAGACCGCAGCAGCGAAAGTTGTCGGCGTCACTGATCTCACATTCCTTGGCTACGCCGACGGTGAAGTTGAAGTAACGCTGCAGCTCAGAAAAGACATCTCGAGAGCCATTCGCGTCCATCAGCCAGACCTCGTTATTACTCAGAATCCAGAACGCAACTGGGACCGCATGTTCGCAAGTCACCCCGACCACATGGCGGCTGGTGAGGCAACAGTTCGCGCAATCTACCCAGATGCACGTAATCCTCACTTCAAGCCAGAGCTTCTAGATGAGGGCCATCAGCCTCACGCCGTAAAGCAACTCTGGTTCTCATCACCTAATCCAACAATGGTGGTTGACATCACTAAGACGATCGACACAAAGATCGAAGCGTTGAAATGTCACGAAAGCCAAGTTGGTGGAAATGAAAACCTAGACACGATGATTCGTGAATGGGCGGCCACCACCGCAAAAGCAAACGGGATGAAAAAGAAGCGCTT
>DAIQPM010000102.1:0-3402 GCA_036787355.1 Acidimicrobiales bacterium | reverse complement strand
CCAGTAGAGGCTGCCAAGCGCTACGTGGATTTCATGGGTGGTGCCGAAGCTGTAATGCAGAAGGCGCAGAAGAGTTTTGACGAAGGCGATTATCGCTGGGTTGTGGAAGTGGTTAACCACGTGGTCTTTGCGGATCCTGAGAATGAAGCAGCACGATTGTTCCAAGCTGATGCGCTGGAACAACTCGGTTACCAGAGTGAGTCCGGTCCGTGGCGAGACTTCTATCTGACCGGAGCACAAGAACTGCGTAGTAACGGAACTATGTTTAAAAACGCGAAGAGCAATGCACTTCGCCCTGGATTCCTTCACGCCATGACGACTGGTCAAGTATTTGACCTCATTGGTGTCCGCCTGAACGCGCCAAGAGCCGAAGCACATTCACTCAGATTCCACATCACCATCACCGATCGAAACGAACAGTGGACGTTTGGCATTAGAAATGGTGTGCTCCAAACCCACATTGGTCACCGTGACAATGCAGATGCAACCATCAACGCAACGTTCGAAGCCTTTGCTCAATTCGCCTCAAAAGCAGAAACGCTGAGTGAATTCAGTGATGAACCAGGAACCAGTATTGAGGGGGACAACTCAAAACTCGAACTGTTCTTAAGTCTTCTTGACTACTTCACATTCGGATTTGAAATAGTTCTGCCCTAGGAACCAGCTGGAGTAATTGTCGCAAGGTTTGACGTTGCGGGTTGGATGGTGCCAGCCGGCCCCTGTCCGAAAACATGAAGGATGTTGTTCGTAATTTGGCGAAGGACAGTTGTGGCACACGTGGGGCTCGCTGGCTTGCAAGGTCGAAGATCGCCAATCCAGATATTGTTCCCAGTGTCGATTACCCCGGCTTGACTCTTTGGATATGTGAAGTAAACAAAGTCCGAGTAACTTCCACCGGGGAAATGCACACCGTGAATTGTTGCAGTCGCTCCAGGGATGAGTGAGTGTGCAAAGACCGAAATGTTCGCTGGCGTTTCGCTGCTAGCAATCACGTGATCAAAATCAGAACCAATGACCTTGGGGAGTTGTTGACCATTGCTCAGCCCGGTGTTCTTGTAGACCCACGCTGATGCATCGTTAATGGTCATTGAGGTCAAGGTCCCGATTGGGAGGTACCCGCTGTACTCAACCCCAATTTGGCTTACGGGTGACCAGCTAGCTGGAGGATTAGTCCAGGTATTGCTGGTGATTTGATTCGGGCTGCCTCCTTGGCTGCTGAGAGGGTCTTCACCGGAGTTTCGATAATCCACCTCTTGACGGTCAGGGCCAAGTCTGGACGGCTCAAGACGAACGTGGCGCACCATTGCGGCGGCACCGAAATAGACAACGTTCACGCCAGCATTTGTTGCTTGCTGCACTGCCATACGTTCTTCGTAGGTCCAAGATTCATCATGGTCAAGTGAAAGTAGTGCCTTGTGCTTGAGAAGAAAGTTGGGGTGTTCGCTCAGGGTGATGTCAGTGATGTACGTGACATCGAGTCCTTCTTTTTCAGTTAGCGCAACGAGTGGGTATTCGTTCGTCAAGAAGTCTGAAGAGCCAGATCCGAGACTGTAAGGGCGGTCAAAGGATACAACGCGAGCCCGGTTGCAAGGTGGGTAAGAAATCTGATCAATGATGCACGGACCAACGCCGCCGTAGTACGAGTAGCCGCCATAGGTGTTCCAACCCTGTTCGACCAGTGGTCGATTCATAATCACGTACGCTGCCGTCGAATTTGGATCCCACACGGTGAGCAGAATGTAACTCGCAGCTTCAGGACCGGCTTGAAGTTTGATGAGGTAGTCACCCGGGACAAATGCAGAAGTAATCTTCATCGCGATCGAAGGCGACCAGTTGGAACAACTCACCATGTTGACGCTTGCATCGAGCGGACAAGCCGGTTGCACCGTTCCCTCAGTAACTGGTGACTGCCAAATTTGACGGGCGCCAAGACCTTGGTACCAACCCATGCGAAAGGCCGTTGCAGTGAAAGTAGGAAGATGAGTATTCACGTACAAGTTCACGGTGTCGCCCACTTGCGCGTACGTTGTGCCAGCGAATCCCTGAACTGCAGTCACTGAAGTCTTGGCTTTAATCCGCCACTCAGTTGTTCCAGGTTGATTGTTCTCAGCGATTATTTGCTTCGACGTCACGCCGTTGGCGCTGAGAGTTGCCGTACTGTCACTGGCCTGTGCGGGGAGAGAAAGCAGGGACGAAACTATGACTGCTACCAAGACTCCAAGCGCGCTACGTCGCACCTTTGAATCATTGGTAGCAGTCACACACATTCCTAAGACCTACTTATTCTGTCGCCTCAACTGCAACGTGCGGAATAATCTTGTCGAGCCACTTGGGCATCCACCAGTTTGCTTTTCCAATTGCGTGCATGATTGCTGGAACGAGAATGGTGCGAAGGATGAATGCGTCAAGAAGCACTGCTCCACCAAGTCCGATTCCGAACTCTGCAATAACGCGCTGTCCGCCGAAGGCGAACGAGAAAAACACTGAGATCATGATGAGCGCAGCTGCTGTGATGATGCGCCCCGTGTTGGCCTGGCCACGCGAAATGGCGAGTTCGTTGTCACCAGTGTTAACCCATTCTTCGTGCATACGTGACACTAAGAAGACCTGGTAGTCCATTGAAAGACCAAACAGAATGGCAATCATGATGACCGGAAGGAATGCTTCCACTGGACCCGATCCAGCCTTAATAAGTGAACTGCCCCAGCCCCACTGGAATACCGCAACTACGAGACCGAACGATGCCGCAACTGCGAGCAAGTTCATTGCGGCAGCGACAAGTGGCACGAGCAAGCTTCTGAAAGCAATCATGAGGAGCAAGCAACCAAGGATCACAATCACCGTTAGGAAGAGTGGAATCTTTGAGTCGAGAATGTTTGCAAAGTCTTTAGTGATTGCGGTCTGTCCACCTACGTAAATGTGAGTTCCAGAAGTTGACGTTGCTTTAGGAACGTAGACATTTCTGATGGTGTCAATCAGGTGGTTGGTCGCTGAAGACTGAGGGCTCGTTTTCGAGATAACCGTAATGAGACCGACTGTGCCCTGGGGATTCACAAACACAGGGAGAACTGCAGCGATGTCTGGATCGCTCTTCAGTGATGTAGCGAGTGAGTTGAGTGCAGCTACGTCTTTCTCGTTGTGAATTGCACCAACAACGCTAAGTGGACCATTGAATCCTGGGCCGAAACCTTCAGCTAATAGGTCGTACGCCATTCGAGTGGTTGAACCAGCTGGATCAGTGCCTTGGTCTGAACTTCCAAGTTGCAGCGAGAGTACTGGCACAGAAACGAGAAGAATTGCGGCGATCGCAGCGAGTGAAAGTATCTTTGGTCGGCGAGCCACGAATGCGGACCAGCGCTGCCATCCACCAGCAACCACAGCAGCTTCAGGTCCATTGTTCTT
>DAIQPM010000101.1:0-3429 GCA_036787355.1 Acidimicrobiales bacterium | reverse complement strand
ACCTGCTCGTAAACAGCACTGTCTCGTGACGGCGTTACGTTTCCAAGTTCAGTTAGGACTGGCCATGGAGCTACGTGAACTGATCCGTCGTGCCACCAGCGCCACACTTCTTCGGTTACGAAGGGAATAAATGGAGCCAAGAGACGTTGCAGAACCGACAAGGTAATGGCGAGCG
The DNA here is from genome assembly GCA_036787355.1 of Acidimicrobiales bacterium. Classification (GTDB taxonomy): domain Bacteria; phylum Actinomycetota; class Acidimicrobiia; order Acidimicrobiales; family RAAP-2; genus RAAP-2. The sequence continues at coordinate 3,254 of DAIQPM010000101.1, read as the reverse complement.
TTGCACGAGCTGAGTTTGTTCCAGCTTCAGTCGCGTTCTCGCCTTCACCGTATGCACGGGTCTTTACAAGTTCGACGTAGTTGTCACAGAACGTCCAGAAGAATGCTTCGGTGCGCTCTAAAGCACGTGCGTAGTCATACGTATTGAACGCAGCGGTTGATTCGTTGACCACGTTGGCCAACAGGGCAATGAAGTCGCGGTCAATGGGTTCTGTGATTTCAGCGGGGGAAGGAATAGTGATTCCTTCTAGGCGACCGAGCACGAACTTCGAAGCGTTCAGAGTCTTGATCGCAAGGCGGCGACCAATCTTCATCTGTGCTTCGTCAATCGCCGTGTCAGTTCCTGGGCGACCAGATGCTGCCCAGTAGCGAAGAGCGTCGGCGCCGTGAGTTTCGATAAGAGGCATAGGCGTTACAACGTTTCCTACCGACTTAGACATTTTCTTGCGATCAGGGTCTAGTACCCATCCAGAGATCAACGCGTTCTTAAACGGCAAGCTGTTTTCTTGGAAGTGGCTGCGCACAACAGTTGAGAACAACCAGGTGCGAATGATTTCGTGCGCCTGTGGTCGCAGGTCCATCGGAAAAATCTTCTCGAACAGTTCTGTTCCCCAGTGACCAGCAATTTGAGGAGTCAGAGAAGAAGTGGCCCACGTGTCCATGACGTCAGGGTCACCGACGAAACCATTTGGCTGGTTGCGCTGCGCTTCGCTGAAACCCTTAGGCACATCACTCGAAGGGTCAATAGGAAGTTCTGAAAGCTCAGGGAGAATCGGCGCGTCAAAGTTGATTGCTCCATTGGCGTCCGTCGGATACCAAGCAGGGAACGGAACTCCAAAGAAGCGCTGGCGTGAAATGTTCCAGTCAACGTTGAGTCCTTCAACCCATGACTTGTAGCGGTGCTTCATGAAGTCTGGGTGCCAAGAGAGTTCTTCGCCACGCTTCAACAGAGCTTCGCGGTGCTTAAGTGTGGCAACGAACCACTGGCGAGAAGTAACGATCTCGAGAGGACGCTCACCTTTTTCGTAGAACTTAACGGGGTGCGTGATTGGCTTTAGCTCACCAATCAGTGCGCCTGACTGCGTGAGCCCTTCAACAATGGATGCACGAACCTGGTTAACGGTCTTTCCTTCGAGGCCCGCGTAGAAAGCATTCGCTGCTTCTGCATCGGTGGAAGGGAACTGCTCAGAGCCGAATTCTGCTGGAAGGAAGCGTCCGTCTCTTCCAATGAGTGCACGTGTAGGCAGAGATAACTCTCTCCACCAGGTGACGTCAGTGGTGTCACCGAATGTACAGATCATGGCAATACCGGCACCCTTTTCTGGGTCCGCGAGTTCGTGCGCGAGGATAGGCACTTCAACTGAGAAAAGAGGCGTAATGACGTTTGTTCCAAAGAGCGGCTTAAAGCGTTCATCGTCGGGGTGGGCAACAAGGGCGACACAGCTCGGTAGTAACTCTGGTCGAGTGGTTTCAATTTCAATTGAGCCACTGCCGTCAGCTTTCTTAAAAGCAACACGGTGGTAGTTACCTGGACGTTCACGGTCTTCGAGTTCGGCCTGTGAAACAGCAGTTCTAAAGTCAACGTCCCAGAGCGTAGGCGCAACACTTGAATACACTTCTCCGCGCTTAAGCATCTCTAAGAAGCCGCGCTGGGAAATGGCCTGCGCATGAGCAGAGATAGTTGAGTACTCGAGCGTCCAGTCAATTGACACACCGAGGTTGCGCCACAGATCTTTGAAGACAACTTCGTCGGCTTGGGTCAACTGGTGACAGAGCTCAACGAAGTTCTTTCTGGAAATTGAGATCTTCTGTTCTGGTGCTTTTTCAGGTGGAGAAAAACTCGGGTCGTAGGGAAGTGACGGGTCACAGCGAACGCCGAAGTAGTTCTCAACGCGTCGCTCGGTTGGAAGTCCATTGTCGTCCCAGCCCATTGGATAAAAGACTTGCTTTCCGGTCATGCGCTGGTAGCGAGCTATGACGTCAGCGTGGGTGTAGCTAAATACGTGTCCGATGTGTAGTGATCCAGACACCGTTGGTGGCGGCGTGTCAATGGAATAGACGTTCTCGCGAGTAGCGCTGCGGTCAAAGGCGTAGGTCTGTTCAGCGTCCCAGTTCTCTAGCCAGACGGCTTCAATGCCATCGATAGATGGTTTTTCGGGAGTTGCCTTCATTGAAGGCTGTAGGGCGTCTGACATGGTTAGCCAAGTTTAGGCGAGCCCAGAAAAATAATGGAAACCAAGGGACTTGGCGACCGTTGTGTTGCTGTGAATCCAAATAATGATTTTGAAAGTGTTGTGTTAGAGTTAATTATGCTTTTACACAACAAATTAGGCACAGATCCTAAAGAGTTGCAGGGCGTGCTGAAAAAGCTTGATGATGTTATTGGCCAGGTAAGCAAAGGCAAGTCGTGGGCCGCTCTTCCGCGCAGCGATGAATCATGGCAGCAGTTGCTGTTCGAAGAAACTCATAATTCGACCGCGATTGAACAAAACACTTTGAGCCTTTACGAAGTTGGCGTGTTACTAGAAGACGGAAAAGCTCTGGGAAACAAGAAACTCGTTGAGTACATGGAAGTGCGTGGTTATGCCGCCGGCGCGAACTGGGTCTACGATCAAAAACCACTAAAGGCTTCGCACGTCGGAGATGTCATCACACTCGCTGAACTGAGAAGTCTTCACCACATGGTTCTTTCACCCGTGTGGGACGTTGAACCAGTCAAGGGTGCGAGCGAAGAAGAGTCTCCGGGCAATTTTCGCCGTCATCAGATCCGAGCTTTTTCTGATGGCATGACGCCGCCGCCATGGACGCAGGTTGATGCGGACATTCGCACGTGGATTGATGATTTAAAAACACCACGTGAAGGTGAGCATCCAATCATGCACGCAGCTCGCATGCACGCCAGGTTTGAGCAAATTCATCCATTCATTGATGGCAACGGCAGAACGGGCAGAGCACTGCTCAATTTGCAACTCGTTCGAACTGGCTATCCGCCTTGCGTGATTCGTGTTCGTGACCGAGACAAATATATTGACTCACTTGGCAGTGCTTTTCGCAATGACTTCGTGCCCATTGCAACACTCGTGGCGCGTGAAGTTACGAACAGCCTCTACCGTCTGGTTAATCCCAAGGTGCTCGATCCACTCGAAGTGCAACCACTCGAAAATTTTGAATCAGATGATTTCAAAGTGACTGCTATGCGCACCGCTATTCAGCGTGGGCGACTACAGGCATTTAAGGATGCCAGTGGCCAGTGGC
>DAIQPM010000024.1:0-17526 GCA_036787355.1 Acidimicrobiales bacterium | reverse complement strand
TGCTGTTGGAACTTATTGTGCGAGACGCCCAGAGGGTTTGAAGCTTCGTGACGTTTGGCGACTTCTGGCGATGGCTGGGGCTCCACTCGTGATGATTGTTCTTCAACCTGACCTTGGAACGTCAATCATTATCTTGATTTCAATTGGAGCCATGTTGGTGGTCGCTGGTGTGCCACCAAGGTTTATGACCGCCCTGGCTGTTATTGGATCTTTCGGAATTCTGTTTGCTGCCTATTTCTCAATTTTGCAGAAGTATCAAATCGAAAGGTTCACTTCGTTTCTGAATCAAAACACAAGTTCAGCTGATGCTCAGCTGCAAGCACTTATCTATCAAGTAAATAATGCGAAGAGTGCAATTGGATCTGGTGGGCTCCACGGTGCCGGATTCTTTAATGGACTCCAAACAGTTCTTGGTTACGTGCCCGAGCAGCGAACTGACTTCATTTTTACGGCAATTGGAGAGCAGCTCGGATTCATTGGGTCGCTCCTGATTATCTCTTTACTCGCCTTTGTGGCTTATCGAATGTTCAGAATTGGACGAAACGCTAAAGACACAATGGGTAGAACAATTGTTCTAGGTATTTTCGTGTTCTTTTCCTTCAGTTGTTTTGAGAACATTGGAATGACAATGGGAATTATGCCAATGACCGGAATTCCCCTCCCACTCCTCAGCTACGGAGGTTCCGCAGCAATGGTGTTCTTTGCTGCTGGTGGGGTGGTGCTTTCGGTGTCGAGACGTTCTGGCAGTTAGTCTTACTACCTATGAGTGATGAAGTAATTGCGTCTGAAGCGACTGAGGCCGCTGCTCCGGTCAAGTTTTTTGTCATGACTATTGGGTCAGTGACGTTTGATCTTGTGAATGCAACTCCAGAAGTCCACCTGACTGAGGATGATCAGCCATATCGAAGCATTTCAATCCCTATCGCATTGCCAGAGGCCCAATCGTTGGAAAACGCACTCAAGAAGAATAAAGGTCGACGTCCTTCGACCCATGAGTTGTTCACTGATGTTTTAGGTCAGGTAAACATTGATGTGATCGCGGCTCGAATCGTAAAGTTTGAAAACGGTGTCTTTTACTCTGAGCTTGACCTGATGTCACCTAAGGGACGAATCGTTCTTGACTGCAGAACAAGCGATGCCTTGATTATGGCCTCACGTCAAGCAGTTCCTGCACCAATCCTTTGTGCCGAAAGCGTTCTCAAGCAGTTTTACGTTTAGTTGAACTTCACTACTCGAACTTCTCCACCTCGAAGTTCATTTGAATTCTCTTGTGAGACGCGTAGCAACAACGCAACGATTATGTAATTCGAAATTAGAGAACTTCCCCCATAAGCCATAAAGGGCAAAGTAATACCTGTGAAGGGAAGAATACGAAGCACACCAGCCATAATGAAAAATGCTTGGAATCCCATCGTGGCGGTCAGGGCAACTGCGACTAGGCGAACAAAATCTGAGTGCGCTTTCTGTGCGATTCGAAATCCTTCTCCAACGAACAGTGCAAAGAGACACAGAATCAAAATGATTCCGATGAATCCAAGCTCTTCTCCCAGAGCAGCCAGAATCATGTCTGAAGATACCTCAGGAATGTTTCCTGATTGCCCGAGACCTAAGCCAGTGCCTGTCATACCACCAGCCGCAAGCGAGAACCATCCATACGCGAGTTGATGTGAGAAATTGAAATTAACTGCAGACCAGGGGTCGAGCCACTGGGAAATTCGGTAGTGGACTTGGGTGAAGAAAAGATTGGCCGTATACGAACCCACTGCGAACAAACCGATCCCGAGTCCAATGTACGTCTTTAGACCCGTCGTGATCCAGAGAAGCGAAAAAAAGAGTGCGAAGAGAATCATCGCAAAGCCAATGTCGTTCTCTCCACCCAGAATCGCCAGGGCAAAACCCCATGCGGCAATTATCGGGAAGAGTGCCTTAGGGGGAACAATAAGTCGTCCAAAAAATCTTTGTGTTGGTGTGGAGAGTAATTCCCTGTTGGACGCGAAGTACGAGGCAAAGAAAAAAACTAAAAGTAATTTTGCTAGTTCAACTGGCTGAAACGAAAGTGGTCCAGCCCTAACCCAGAGGCGCGCTCCATTTACATTCACTCCGAGACCCGGGAGAAGGGGCAACAGCAGGAGAAAAATAGCCGAACTGAGGGTTAGGTATCTATATCGATCGAGGTCGCGTACATTTTTCACAAACTTTAAGACCAGAATGAAGCCAGCGGCACTCAAGAGGTACCAGATTGATTGGTACGCAGCTCGAGTTGTGTTCCATCGTGCAATTTCTACGTAGCCAATACCATTTAAAAGCGTGGCGATTGGAAGAAGGATTTGAGATGAACTCGGAGCGAATTTTCTCAATGCAAAGTGCATTCCTAGTGAAATTGCAACAATGCCAAATAAAAATATCCAGATTTTTGGAGGCATCGTTCCATGTGCACCGAGTGAAGCAAGAACGTAAAAAGAAACGGTGATTATCCACGCAAGTGACATAAGTCCTAATTCGGTGGAGCGTAACTGTGACGGTTGTGTGAACAACGATTTAACTACTTCTGTACGTTTGCTTCGCACTGGATTCGCCACGTTTCAACAGTAGCCGTAGAATTGAATAATTAACTTCATCCAAGAAGAAAGTGATGTTTGTCGGTGAGCTTTAGTCCTCAATCTTTCGGTTCAGAACGATTCTCAAACCGCGAGCTTTCACGTCTTGAGTTCGGCGCTCGACTTCTTGACCTTGCTGAAAATAACGCTCTCCCAATTTTGGAACGAGTAAAGTTCGTGGCAATTTTCGCCGACATGATTGACGAGTTCTTCCAAGTGCGAGTGGTGAATTTGGAAGACAAAGTTGCAGCCGGGGTTCATACCCCTTCGATCGATGGTATGCGTCCTCGCCAGCAACTCGACGCAATCCGCGAAAGCGTTATGTCATTGGTTGATCGCCAGGATCGTCTTGTTATTGACACCCTTATTCCAACTCTGGCCCTTTCGAACATAGAAATTGTCAAGTACCACGAATTAGATGAGCAGCAGAAGCAAAAACTGTCTGAGTATTTTGAAAAGAATGTGTACCCAGTGCTGACGCCACTTGCTGTCGACCCAGCACACCCATTCCCGATGATTTCAAACCTTTCGCTGAACATTGCGGTCACCGTCGTTGACAAAACTACGCAAGAAGAGCGCAGCGCTCGAATTAAGGTTCCAAGTTCTCTACCGAGGTTTCTAAAAGCCTCAGACACTCAGTTCTGTCTGCTTGAGGAACTCATCATGGAAAACCTAAACCGACTATTTCCTGGCATGGAGGTTGGGCGCGCTGATCTATTTCGTGTAACTCGAAACGCAGACTTAACGCTGGACGAGGATGAGGCTGACGACCTTTTGGTTGCGCTTGAGATTGAGCTACGACGCCGTCGCTTCGGTGAAGCACTCCGTGTCGAAATTCAAAAAGGCATGGATCAAGACTTCCTTGAATTGCTAGTGGAGCAACTCGAAATAGATAGGTCAAACGTCTACGTTACAGATGCACTTCTGGGGCTTCATGACCTGTGGAGTTTGTACGCGTTGGACCGTCCTGAGTTGAAGGGCGAAAGCTGGTCACCACTCACACCGAAGAGGCTTCTTGATGGCGACCATGTAGGCGACATCTTTGCCTCCATTCGTGAAGGAGACATACTGTTCCACCACCCCTATGAGTCGTTCGCTGATGCGGTTGAGGGATTCATTGCCCAAGCGGCAAAGGACCCTCTGGTCATTGGAATAAAGCAAACGTTGTACAGAACATCCGGTGATTCCCCAATTGTCGCGTCTTTGATTAAGGCTGCTGAGAGGGGAAAGCAAGTTGTCGCGATCGTGGAGTTGAAAGCACGGTTTGATGAAGCGGCCAATATTGAATGGGCTAAAGCTCTTGAAGATGCGGGTGTTCACGTCGTTTATGGAATCAGTGGACTCAAGACGCACGGAAAGACTTCGCTTGTGGTTCGCCAGGAAGGCTCCTCGACTAAGCGCTACGTGCACATTGGAACTGGTAACTACAACGGAAAGACCGCCAGGATTTACGAAGACTATGGACTACTTACTTGTGATGAACAAATCACAAGCGACGTAGGTGAATTATTTAACTACCTAACAGGATTCTCTCGTCACACTGACTACGCGAAATTGATTGTTAGTCCCGTTTCAACCAGAAGTGAAATTCTCAAGTTGATTAACAAGCAACGTGATGCTGGCGCATCTGGCTCAATTTCAATGAAGGTTAATGGACTTACTGACCCAACAATTATCGATGCCCTTTATGAAGCCAGTGCTGCCGGTGTTCAGATACGACTTCAGGTTCGAACTCTCTGTAGTCTGCGCCCCGGCGTGCCTGGTCTTTCGGAGAACATCGCTGTAAAAAGTCTCGTTGGTGAATTCTTAGAGCACTCACGAGTCTTTATTTTTGGAGAAGTGGGTTCAGAGAACTTCAAAGTACTCTTCGGATCTGCTGACATGATGGAAAGAAACTTGGACCGCCGCGTTGAAGTGACTGTTCCAATACAGGTTCCAGCCCTGCAAAAGGAGATCGTAGAGAACTTCGAAATAAGCTGGAGCGACGATCTGTACACCTGGGTGCTTGGAACCGACAGGCGCTGGCGCAGACTGCAGCCGGTGAACAATATTTCAGCTCAGAGAATTTTTAAAGCTCGGGCGATTCAGCGGTCTCGGGAACTTCTCTAGAAAGAGGACCTTTTCTCCATTGAAGGCTCGCATACGTAGTTGCGCCAATTGGGATGGGTAACCAGAAGTTCACTAAACGGTATGAAAGTACAGCAAGAATCGCTTCAGCGTGGGGAACCCCAAACCCCACCAGTGTCGGAATAAGGACTCCCTCAATCACACCAAGTCCAGCTGGTGTCAGTGGAATCGCAGCCAAAATGTTGGCTAGTCCATAGGCAACCAGAAGATCTACGGGTGAAACGATGTTCCCGAATGCCCATAGGAATACCCAGAGACACGCTGCATCGAACAGCCAGTTCAGGCCGGCCCAGGTGAAGGCCCACCACAAGGTCCTGCGATTGTTGATGAGCAAAGTGATCCGATTCGCTACTTTATCTAGAAGTTGCGAGATCTTTTCTTCGTCAAGTTTTGGAACCCGACGAGCCAGTGCGCGGAGCCAGATGTCTGCTTGGCTCTGACCCTTGGTTATCAAAATAATTGTTCCAAAGAATGCCAACATCAGGAATGCTCCTGCAAGTGCTGCAAATCCGTATGCAGGGTTAAATCCTCTAAGCGGAATAGAAATCACCAGCGCAATCCAAAAGATGATGTTGAGAACTACCGCTGACCCGCTGCCTTGTGCTGCGAGTCCGAAGGCATTCGTTTCTCTCGGCACGCCGAGTTCATTGAAGATTCGATATGAGAGTGCGCCAGCTGGTGCTGTCCCTCCGGGTACTACGTGGCTTATAGCTAGGCCGGCGAGGTTTACACGAAGTGTGTTGTATCTCTTAGGGGCGAATGGGTAGAGGACCGTACGTGTTAATTCAACGTATGAATAGATTGCGGCCATTTCCAAACCAATAGCGAGCAACACAATAAGGGGATTCAGCGAAGACAACAGATGGAGTGATTTGCGTGCTGAAGCGAACTGGGGGAGTACTAGATATTCAAAAACGAAGACCAAGCATCCAGCACTGAGAATTATCCGCAACTCTCGCGGCATTGGGGTTCGCTTTGTAGCTTTTTTCTCTGTCATGTTCAGCCAGTTGTCATAAGAATATTCCTATGAAACCTTTAAGAGAAGTCTAGGTCGCCGAAGTATGATTTTGAGGTGCGAACACTGGTCGTTTTACCGACATACAACGAAATTCTGAACATTGAGCCAATGCTTCGAGCGATTAGAGAAGCCGTGCCTGGTGAGCACATCCTCGTCGTAGACGATGGAAGCCCCGATGGAACTGCAAATCGAGCAGAAGAAATTGGTGCTGAACTAGGTCAGATTGAAGTACTGCGACGTTCGACGAAGAGTGGACTCGGTGGAGCGTACCGCGCTGGTTTCAAGCATGGAATCGAGCAAGGGTTTGATCACTTCGTTGAAATTGACTGTGACTTCTCGCATGACCCTAAGGCATTGCCACAATTATTGAAGGCAGCCGAATCACACGATGTTGTTATTGGTTCACGCTACGTTGCGGGAGGTCACATTCCAAACTGGAAACTCTCTCGTCGACTTTTGTCTCGAGGCGGAAATCAGTACGCTTCCATCATGCTGGGGCTCTACGTAAAAGACTCGACCGCTGGTTACAGGGTGTATTCGAAAGTCGGACTGGAAAAAATTGACTATGAAACTGTGACTGCTGATGGTTACGGATTCCAGATTGAAATGACGTATCGTGCGCGTCGTGGTGGAGCATCAGTTATTGAAGTTCCGATTTCATTCATCGACCGCGAGCTCGGTGAATCAAAGATGTCGAGTGCAATTGTTGTTGAGGCTCTTCTGCTCGTTACCAAATGGGCACTTGGTCGCCCTTTTGGAATCCAGGCTCACTGAACGCTGTCAACCAGCACAGACGAGAGCACACTCGCTAGCTTCGCTCTTGTTTCTTCTCGCTCAGCCGTCGGATCTGATTCACTGACAATTCCTGCACCAGCCCAGGCTTCAAAAGTATTTTCGTGAAGCAAAATCCCTCTAATTCCGATCCACCACTCACCATCGCCTCTGGCATCAACCCAGCCAACTGGCCCTGCGTAGTGGCCTCGGTCGTGGTCCTCAAGTCTCTGAATAAGTTCATAGGAATCCTTGCGTGGAATTCCTCCTACGGCAGCTGTGGGGTGAAGGAGGCGAAGAACCTCTAACGCGTCTGGTGAGTCAACTTCGTGCTCGACACTGGCCTTGATCCAAGTTCCTAAATGGGCAAGTGTCCGTAGAGTCACAATTGATGGAGTGGCGTCCGCTTCAACATTTTCATAAACAGTAGCCAGTGCAGAGACAATTTCATTAACTGGAACTTCGTGTTCGTGCAAATTCTTTGAACTGCCAAGAAGCCAGTTCTGATAATCATCTGGCTGAACATTAGGTGGTAGCGCAATAGTTCCGGCAAGTGGATGGCAAAGGACATTTGCCCCAGTTCTCCTGAGTAAAAGTTCTGGGCTCGCTCCGACAAATCTCCGTCCGTCCTCAGTCGGAAGGCTGTACAACGTACAAATCGGCTCTCTCGTCTTAAGTCGTGCAGTAATTGCGGCAGGGTCGAGCACATCAGGCACAGATCCACTTACTGACCTTGCGAGAACAACCTTCACGATTTCTTTCCTGCGAAGAATTTCAACAGCAACAGCAACGTTGTGTGCATATTCTTCAGGTGTAGGAAGAAAGCTAATTGACCTGAGACTCTGGGTTTCCTGTGTAGGAATGATCACTGAAGTTATGTGGTCCTGCCAATCGAGAGACTCTTCTAGTCTCGAGAGCCATGCATTTCCGTTGGCATTTTGAGTAATCGAGAATTCAGGAATGTCCAGGTGGCCTGGTGCAGTTCGGTCAAAGGCTAACGATCCAAATGCCACAATCCCAGTGCCAGATGGTCCAGTGACACCCGACAATTCGTGAGATCGAAGTTGATCAGTGGCGGCAAAGTCTGGCTCTAAGCCGCCTGCGAGCACGATTTTGTCGGCGACCTTTCCAAAACCTATTCGAATTACTTCAGAATTTTCGATCAACCAACCGTCTCGGGCACCAAGTGCACGAAGCACTTCCAGACTTTGAGTAGGAATTACTTCGCGAATGAATTTCATTGAGCCCTCGTGGCAATGAATTGCTGACTGAGACCACCCATCACTTTTCGGTGATTCACTGCACTGAAACCTGATGCGTTCAGCATCTTCACGATTTCAGGAGCAGTAGGAAGGTAGGCAGTCGACTTAGGAAGGTATTGGTAAGCCTTTCGATCAGAAAGTATCGAACCGATGAACGGAACGATCTTTCGGAACCAGATTTGAAAACCTGTTCGGAGTAATCCCGACTCCGGCTCGGCAATCTCAAGAATGGAAAGACGTCCGCCTGGTCGAAGTATCCGAGCCATTTCGTCAAACGTTCCTGCGAGGTCCGTGAAATTTCGAAGGGCGTATCCACAGGTCACACCATCAAAGCTGGCAACTCTAAATGGGAGTTTTGATGCATCTGCTTGAACTCGGTCAGGCATTTGTCTACCTGCGTCAAGCATGCCAAAACTGAGGTCAGTAGCCACAGCTCTGTGACCTTGCCTGGTGAGTTCTCTCGTGAAGTCACCGGTTCCTGCGGCGATGTCAAGCACAAGGCTCTTCTTCGCGAGACGAAGATCTGAAACCGCACGACGACGCCACCTCACATCGAGGCCAAAAGTCATGAGTTTGTTTACAAACTCATAGCGAGGTGCAATCGTGTCGAACATTGCGCGCACTTGGCGCGTCTTTTCTTCACCCTGGGGGAGGGAACTGTCGATCACTGTTTATGTGTAGTAACGAGTTACTACCTGTGCAAAGCAGGCAGGCTTTGGGGCATCCTTGATTTCAATGACGATGTCCATGGTGACTTGTGCGCCGCCGGGAATCTCTTCCACAGCGACCAAGGTCGAACCAGCGCGAACTTGTGATCCAACAAGAACAGGGGAGGTGAAGCGAACTTTGTTTGATCCGTAGTTAACGCCCATCTTGACTCCCGCTACTTGCATCACGCCGTTTAAAAGGGCAGGGATCAGCGAAAGCGTCATGTAACCGTGTGCAATTGTCCCGCCGAATGGTCCAGCTGCTGCGCGTACGGGATCAATGTGAATCCACTGGTGGTCTCCAGTTGCGTCTGCAAATTGATTCACTGCTTCTTGGGTAACGGTCAAGTACTCGCCGTAACCTACGTGTGTTCCGATCAAGCCCTTTAATTCGTCGATGCTGTTCACTTGTGTAGTCATTTCGAACCTCCTAGGCAAACTCTAATATCGTTTTTCACATGAAATTCACTTATCGTTGCCGTATGCTGGGCTGATGACGCAAGAACATGAATCTGAGCACCATCGGCCAGTTTTCGACTCCTGGTTCAGGGCTTCAGTGTTCGGCTTCAGCGATGGACTGATCACGAATGTTTCATTAATACTTGGATTTGTGGGAGCCAACCCGGGGCACAGTGTTGTACGCCTTGTGGGACTGACGGGACTTGTGGCTGGAGCGTTTTCAATGGCCAGTGGAGAGTACATTTCAGTTCGCGCACAGAAAGAGCTAGTTGACTACGAGGTTTCTGTTGAACGCGCGGCACTACTAGCCAATCCTGAAGGTGAGCAAAAGGAACTTCGTCAAATATTTATTGACCGCGGTATCGATAGTGAATTAGCCGAGCGACTTTCAGTTGATCTGATGCGAGACCCTGACCTTGCACTTGTTACACATGTTCGCGAAGAGCTCGGTATCGACCCATCAGCAGCAGGCAAGCCCTTCGTTGCGGCGTTCTCCTCTTTCGCTTCATTCGCCCTTGGGGCACTTGTCCCGCTTATTCCATGGCTCTTCGGCGCCAGCGGCAATGCCGCAAACATATCAATTGCGCTTGCTGTAGTTGGTTCAATGGCAGCTGGAGGAGTTGTTGGCTGGTTCACGGGACGTGGAATCACCAGATGGGCATTGCGTCAATTGTTCATTGCAGCCCTTGCTTCAGGTGTTACGTACTTCCTTGGACACGTAGTCGGAAGTAACTAGTTCTTAAATAGAACGAGTTGATCCTCACGTAGCAGTGAGAACCCAAGAGACGCGTAGAGCTTTCTCGCAGATTCATTTGATTCATCGACGAAAAGTATTGCGTTGTTCACTCCCTTCTTGTGGAGTGCTGCTAGTCCTTGTGTCACCATAATTCGCCCTAAATTTCGTCCTTGGAATTGTGGATCTACTGAAATTACGTAGATTTCACCAGAACGATCTGGGTGAAGTTCGTGAACTTTTGTCCAACATGAAGCACAAAGTTTTCCGTCGATTTCAAGGAGCAGAAATCCTGATGGATCGAACCATGGCTCGGCAATTCGGTCTTCGAGATCTTTGATGTCCCAAGTGCCCTGTTCAGGATGATGTGCGAATGCAGAATTATTTTGGAGTAGCCAAGACTCCTTGTCGGTCATTGCCTCGAATGGACGAAGTGTGGACCCTTCGGGGATTGCAATGGTGGTAACCGGAAGTTCGATACGAAGCAGTTGAAGCGTCCGAATCGTTTCTCCGTTTGTTTTTGACTTCGGATCCCGCAACCACCACTGGATTGAATCATGCTCCGAAAGAACCGTTTTCAGGAGGGACTCATCAAATCCACCGCCACACATTTCAAGTGCTGTGTTATCGGTAGGGCTTCCAATGGCATATCCAACAAGCTGACCATTTTCGTGTGCGAGCCAATGTTGGGCACTCCAGCCATGAACGACACTTCTGCGGCGCGACTCGTCAATCGCTTCTCTGCCCAGAACTGCGTCAGTTCGATTGAGAAGTGCGAGAACGTCAAGGCGTTGTTCATCGGTCAACTTTGTCGTTGAGATCCAATTGGCCATGTTCAAATGCTACTTGGGTAACTAATTGATTCGTCCAGCAACTCGGTTGAGTCTACGAAGTAGGGCACCTATTGTTCTTTCTGCCGCAACGAGCTCTGTATAGGTATCTGCTTCGAGTGCTGGACCTTCGGCCTCAACGAGTGTGGTGATGCGGTGTGAGAGCTCATTAAGCGTCGAAGTGATCGTATTCAGTTCGTTCTGGATGGACATTAAGCATTACCTTTAATAATCGGTGCAAATTGTTGCGGTGGCGAATAGCGTAATAGGTGTGAGTAGTCAAGTAATGAATTCAACAGACGCACAATTGCTGTGGTCCGAGATTCTGGTCAATGGGCCAGACAGCGAGTCATTTCTCCAGGGTCAAATAACTCAAGATCTTTCGTCGATAAACGCGTCTGGATCTTGGACGCTCCTTCTCCAACCTGACTCTTCAGTCATTGCAGCCTTAACTGTACGAAAGCTGGAGGATGGATTTTCACTGATTGTTGAACGTCAACTTGCTGAGATTTCAGTTGCACGCCTTCGTAGATTTCACCTAAGAGTTAAATGCACAATCGAAATACGTGATATTGACTCTGGACCCTTCTCTTCACTTTCGGAGCTAATTACTGCCGGTTGGATTGGTTCCAATGAATGCGAACTCTCTCTGACTCCTCAGTGTTACGGATCAAGGATCGTAGGCGAATCGATTTCGTTTACAAAAGGTTGCTTTACCGGACAAGAATTAGTCGGCCGACTTGACGCTCGAGGCTCAAGTGTTCCGTGGAGACTGGTGCGAGTAACCGGGCCTTCACTTGATCGAATCAGCGAGGCAATTATGTCAAAGGGGCCAGAAGGGCCCAAGGGCATAACAAGCAGTGTGGTCGCCGAGGGCGCGACTCAAGCACTCGCAATCGTTCACAGAACGCTATTGGACTCAGATGTTCTCTCACAGTTCTCCGATGTTCATTTTGAGGCAGATTTCTAGTTATGCGACTTCTCCGTGATGGCCTTTTTATAAAGATCTCGGGAGTTACTACTGAAGAAGATGCTCTGTTTTCTATTGGTCTGGGAGCTAGTGCCGTAAGTTTCGATTTCCTTCCTTCAGCGTGGCAGGTTTCACCAACGCACGCTCACGATATCGTCAGGCGATTACCAAGTGGGGCTATTTCAGTTGGAGTATTTCGTAATGAACTCCCCGAGCGTGTTGTTGAAATCGCGAACACGATTGGTTTAACCATGGTCCAAATTGATGGACCATGCAGCCAGTCACAGCTCCAATACATTGGAGAACGAGTAAATACGATTATCAGAAGTATTCCAAGTGATTTTGACTATGGAGCCGAAGTTCCCATCCCTGAAGCTGACTATCTGCTTATGCCTGACGTTGATGATTATGAGAACCTCGTTGATTGTCTGGAAGTTTTTGCCGATGAGGCGCTCCGTACTCCGATCATTGTCGGAGGAGGCCTCAGCGATCTAAATGTGGCAGATGTTGTTCAGAACTATCCCGTGTGGGGAGTTGACGTTCGATCAGGCGTTGAATCGACTCTCGGGGTTAAAGACCCGGCACGACTGGGGGCATTCATTGGAAATGCAAAATGGGCATTCGACAACAGCCTGGTTCTGCGCAGAAGCGAAGAGTGGTTCAACCTCTAAGGATGGAAGCGACGGAATATGACACTTCCGTTATGACCGCCAAAGCCGAAGGAATTAGACAGAACAACTTCTAATTCAGCTTTTCGTGGTGCTCCGAGAACAACATCAAGACCAATTTCAGGATCGACCTCTGTAGTTCCTGCGGTTGGAGGAATTGATTGGTTCAAAAGACTAAGAACGGATGCAACACCTTCAAGTGCGCCTGCAGCCGACAGAGAGTGGCCGAGGTGTCCCTTAATTGAAGTGATTGGTGGAACCCCTTTTGTGAAGACCCGCTTCATAGCAACGGATTCACCAAGGTCGTTGAGCGGAGTTGAAGTTCCGTGAGCATTGACGTGAGAAACATCTTCAGGACTGATTCCAGCATCACTTAGAGCTAGCTCCATGCATCGAAGCGCGCCATTACCTTCTGGGTCCGGTGCGGTGATGTGATGGGCGTCAGCTGTGGACGCTGCACCTATAACTTCAGCAAGGATTGTTGCTCCTCGTGAAATTGCATGGTCCCAGTCTTCAAGTATGAGAATTCCTGCGCCTTCACCCATTACGAAACCATTACGATTCACGTCAAATGGACGAGAAATTTCTTCGTTACTTAGTGCAGTCATGTTTTTGAATCCAGCTTCAGAGAGTGGAACCATTACTGCTTCTGCTCCACCAGCTACGGCCACGCTGCAGCGTCCCGATGCAATTAATCTCGCAGCGTTTCCAATGGCGTGAGTTCCAGCGGCACAAGCGGTCGTTACGGTTTCAGCTGGACCACCAAGCCCGAAGCGCATCGAAACGGCTGCAGTAGCTGCGTTTGGCATCATCATTGGCACCATGAATGGAGACACTCGGTCTGGGCCTTTTTCACTCAGCACACGAAACTGTTCAAGAACCGTTTGTAGGCCACCAATCCCCGTTGTGACAATTGAACCACCGTCAAGGATTGGGCCTTCAAGTCCACTCTGGTCCCAGGCTTCTTGAGCCGCCATCAGTCCGTACAGCGTGAAAGGGTCGAATCTGCGAAGTTCTTTCGGTCCACCTAGGTGCGAGGCATCGAATTCACCGATGCGCTTTGATGCTGGTGGGGTAGAGCTCTGCAACGCCTGCCAGAGAGCCTCTGCTCCTACTCCTGCGCAGGTGATAGCCCCTAGACCCGTGACAGCGACTCGACGTCCTTGTAGTGGACCAGATGGGGTTACTGCTACTTGCACTACAGCTTGGCGTAGATCAGTTCGAAGGCAGCGCCAACTGTTGAGATGTCCTTGAGCTCTTCTTCGCCAACTTCAACGTTGAAAGTTTCTTCAAGGGCCATTACAAGTTCTACGAGGTCGAGGCTGTCAGCTCCGAGGTCGTCAAAAAAGTTAGCTTCCATAGTTACGGTGCTTGGTTCAACGGCCAGTACCTCAACAACGTTGTCGGTCAATTTTGCGAATGCTTCGTTACGGTCCATGGTTAACCCCTTAATTTCTCTCGTGTAATCGTACTAAAAATCCAACGAAAAACTGGCCACCTAGTGACCGAGTGCAAGACCCCCATCAGAAGCGATTACCGCTCCAGTGATGTAGCGAGCATGGTTACTGGCAAGGAACCCTACAACGCCAGCGATATCGGAAGGTTGGCCAATGCGTCCCATTGGGATCAACGCCATCATCTGATCTTTTGATGGGCCGAGGTCACTTGTCATATCGGTCTCAATAAGTCCGGGAGCGACAACATTCACAGTGATGCTTCGAGATGCGACTTCTTGGGCGAGTGAGCGTGCGAGGCCCACAAGTCCAGCCTTAGCAGCTCCGTAGTTTGCTTGGCCGGGCACACCAATGAAGGGGCTAATTGATCCAATAAAAATAATTGACCCTTGACGATTTCTCACCATTGAGGCCATAGTTGCACGTGCGGTGTAGAAGGCACCGTCGAGATCAGTTGCCATAACTTCACGCCATTGTTCGTCAGTCATTCGCATAGCCAGGCCATCTCGCGTGACACCAGCGTTTACGACACACACTTCAACTGGGCCTAATTCTTCAATAGAAGCTTTCACTGCCTCGTTTACTGATGCAGAGTTGGATACATCAACGGCAAACGATCTAACACACCCTGCAGGAGCTGTTCCAGAGCGTGACATGCCAACGACATTGTCACCGAGATCAATGAAGTGTTGTGCAATTGCCGCACCGATTCCTCGGCTGGCACCCGTGACGATTACGTGACGACTCATAGTTCAATCTCCTGTAGTTCTTTAAGCGTAGATGGTGAGTATTGAGTTTCGAAGGTTCTAATTCTTTTGGTGAGACCAGTCAGCACACCAGCTGGTGCCATCTCAATGGTGTGAGTGACACTCTCTGGAAGAGTCTGTGTGGCGTCCAGAAACTCAACCGGTGAGGTGAGCTGACGAGAAAGCAAAGCCTTCCAATCTTCTGGCGAAGTGTGAACTTTGCCATCAACGTTCGCAACGAGAATTGAGTCAGTGCTCTTCCACTCGACATTTGCCAGGGCTGCATCAAGTTCATCTTGCGCAGGAGACATGAGAGGAGAGTGGAATGCTCCTCCAACTGGAAGTGGCGTTGCTCTTTTCCATCCAAGTTCTTTATTACGTGACATCAAATCGTCAAGACCAGCTCTTGTTCCACTCACAACGATCTGTCCCGTTCCATTGATGTTCGCAAGCCACACGTTCTCGAGCGTCGTTAGATTCTCCAAAGCTCCGTCTTCTCCGCCCATAAGCGCGACCATTGAACCCTCGGTCGTCTCAGCACAGCGCAGCATTGCCGATCCACGCACTCCAATGAGTTTTGCGCCATCTTCGATTGAGAGTAGGCCAGAGGCGACCAAAGCTGAAAACTCACCGAGACTGTGACCAAGCAAGTAACGAGGACGCACGCCCTTGTCGAGAAGTTCGAGGTAGGAAATTGTTGAGAGGGCGAAGGTTGCAATCTGTGCGTTATCGGTTCGCACAACATCTTCACTAGAAGCCGTGGTGAGTAGTGCCGCGACGTCAATTCCGGAAGCTTCACTGATGACGCCAATCTGGTCCCAGTGTCTGGATTCTTGCCACTGAAGACCTGCTCCACTCGATAATGAGCCTTGTCCTGGGAACAGGCAAACCAGGTTTTCAGAAAAGGTGTAAGTCATGTTTATAAAGTAACAGCGTGCCCGGAGTGGGATTCGAACCCACACACCCTTTCAAGTAGAGGATTTTGAGTCCTCCGCGTCTGCCGTTCCGCCATCCGGGCTGCGGTGGATAACGCTACCAGCAACTCTAAGGTGGCAGGAATGGAACTTCGTTTAGGGCTCAGCGACGCAACATTGCAATCGTCAGTTCGCGCTGCCGGAGAGATTCACTCCACTCGTACGCACATTTATTTGTCAATTCAAGATCAAGGCATTCGTGGTATTGGTGAAGTATCTCCTCAGTCAACGTCGCTAAATGGTGACCCATCAGTCGCTGAAGTTCTAGACGAACTTAGAGATTTCGCACTTCCGCAGTTTCAAGAGGTGTGCGCTCGTGAAGGAGCAATTCCGTCGTGGTCACGTGTAGCTCGCTTTGCCGGGCCTCGTTCGTCGAGCTTCTTCGCCGTCGCACTTATTGAAATGGCAGTTCTCGACTTCGAATTGAGAAAGCAAGAACTTCGGGTGTCTCAAATTTGGCCGGCAACTTACGTAACGCCAATAATGTCGACCGTTTCAATCCTCGACGATGAGGACTGGAATCTGCACGAGGTGTCGCAGCGAATCAGAGTCAAGACCTCGCCCGGCGAGATTTCTGAAAATCAACTTTCACGAATTCGTTCACTCTCAAGGCCAGTGATACTTGATTTCAATTGCTCGGCACGGAGTGACGAAGATGTTCTTTCGCAAGTAGCTGCACTGGATGGAATCATCGAGATTATGGCCGTTGAACAGCCCTTCGCAGTGGGGAACGTTGTCGATCATGCAAGACTCAGTGAACAGTTGCATGTCGCAGTGAGTCTTGATGAGGGAGTTAGGTCTATCCGTGACCTTGAGCAAATTGCGAGATACTCCGCAGCAAAACTTGTTTGTGTGAAGCCATCGCGAGTTGGCGGTCTTGCCAATGCTCGGACAATGATTGCGAAAGCACAATCTCTTGGGATTGACGCCTACGTTGGCGGTTTTTTCGAATCGGAGTTCGCAAGAACCGTGAATCGTCACTTAGCCAATGCATGCACCGACCAACCCAGTGATCTGGGCGAAGTTGCACTTGGGTTTGGTGGGGGCTCACAGAATTTTGTAAGTGACGATCAGTCGTTCGGTATTGCCGCGACGAGAGAATTCGTCAATACCTTGAACATTTTTTAGCCCGAGGTTCTAGACTTTCTCCATGGGAACTCGTCTGCAGCGCCGACGTTTAGAAGACCTCCAGAGGCGTCTCGGGAAGGCTCGAGAGAGTCTCCACGTGCTCGAAGAGCAGGTTGCGGTATGGAACGATGCCTTAGATGACACAAGAATCCGGGCAATGGTCTCCGAGACCCCTCTCCAAGCGCAAGAATATGACGAACTATCAAGACATGTGGCTACGGCGAACGCTGAATTAGAGCGCCGCCAAGGCGAGGTTTCTGCTTTGATTGTTGAACGAGATGAACTTCTGCGTGAGTGGACACCAAAGGATGAAAATGGATAAGCGAGTAGTAATTGCCGATGATGAATCAATCATCCGTCTCGACCTCAAAGAAATTCTCGAAGCAGACGGTTACCTGGTTGTCGGAGAAGCGGCAAGAGGTGACGATGCTTTGACAATGATCAGAGAACTGAAGCCAGACCTCGCCATTCTCGACGTGAAGATGCCAGGACTCGACGGAATCGAAGTTGCTAGTCAAATTAAAGATCTCGGAATCACGGTAGTTCTCCTCACCGCCTTCTCTCAGCGCGCACTCATTGAAAGTGCGCGTGACGCGGGCGTAGTTGCCTACTTGGTAAAGCCATTTAGAAGTAGTGAACTCCTTCCAAAACTTGCGGCGATTTTGAATCCACTCGAGACTGAAAATGTTCCAGTAATTACTGCATCAGTCGACGACAAGATCGAAACTCGTGACATCGTCCAACGAGCAAAAGAAAAACTCATGACCGATCGTGGTCTCAGCGAACCTGATGCGTTCGAAGTTATTCAGCAATCTGCAATGAAGACAAGAAGTCGTATGCGAGACGTTGCTCAGTTGATTCTGAAGGGCGAATTCGTTGGCTAAGGAAGAGACTGACCAACGGCCACTGTTGCTGTTGGATGGCATGTCACTTATTTTTAGAGCTTTTTTCGCCCTAAGCACTGACATTGCAACGTCCGAGGGTGTTGTTACTAACGCCCTTCATGGATTCGCTTCAATGTTGACTTCACTCATCAGAACGCAAAACCCTCGCGCTTTGGCTGTTGCCTTTGATCTTTCTGG
>DAIQPM010000100.1:0-3488 GCA_036787355.1 Acidimicrobiales bacterium | reverse complement strand
GGAAATTCTGATTCAAGGTTTTTTGCAGTCTGTGGCGGTAGTGGAGAAACTTCAAGTCCCGCAACTTCGCAACTGTCAGCAAGCATGCCCGCCTGTCCACCTGATTCTGAGACTGCGCTGAGGCGATTTCCCTTAGGCCAGCGCTTAAGACCAAGAACATCGAGTGTTTCAACAAATGCGGCCATGTCAAAGACTTCAATGGCACCGCAAGAATCGAGGAAAGCAGAGAAACCTTCGGCGGATCCAACCATGGCGCCAGTGTGAGTGAGAGCGACTTGAGCAGCTAGTTCTGATCTACCAACTTTTAGACAAACAACTGGCTTGTTTTTTTCTGCGCAATTACGAAGTGCTTCAGCAAACGCTTCAGGTCGGCGAACCGTTTCGAGAAATAGTCCAATTGCTTTAGTTCCTTCATCGTTGGCAAACGCATTCACGAAGTCCGCAGCGTCAAGACCTGATTCATTGCCAGTAGACATAACTGTCCTGAAACCAATTCGTGGTCCAATCGACAGCAGTGCATCTGCAACTGATCCGGACTGGCTGAGAACACTTACGTGGCCAGCCTGCAGCGAAGGACTGAGTGTTCCAAGCCAAAGCGAACGGCCTTCAGGCTGCGCGTACCCCATGCAGTTTGTTCCGAGCAGCGCAACATTGTTTTCTGCGGCCATTGCGGCGACAATCTTGGTGACAACTGGTCCTTGCTCGCCTGCTTCGGCGCCAGCTCCAGGAATAACAAGCGCCTTCACACCACCAGCAATTGCGTCACGCACCGCTTGTTCCATGAGCGTGTGACCAACAGCAATGAGTGCAACGTCTGGCTGTTCTGGAAGTGACGCAACGTCGGGGTAACACTTTTGACCGAGTACTTCATCTCGACGAGGGTTCACTAGGTAGACAGTTTCACCACGTCGTGTTGCCATGTGAATAAGGTCAGCACGACGCTCTGATGCGCCAATGATTACTAGGCGCTTAGGGTCGAAAAGAGGTCCAACATCACGGAGTAAAGACATAGTTTTTTGCTTAGACGCCGTCGTAGCCAATAAGTGATTCTGGGAAACCATCAGCGCGAAGTGGGAACTTCATGTCATCTTCGAGAATTTGAACAACTCGAGGTGACTGTGCCTGGCCGCCGTAGCGAGCCTTCGCCGCAATGTAACGCTGCTCCACAATGCTCGAGAGCTCGAGTGGAACACCCATGCTCTTTGCGAGATCGTTAACTAGTCCTAAGTCTTTAAGGGCTAGGTCAATCGTGAAGTTGATGTCGTAGCTTCCTGAAAGTACCAGCTGGCCTTCAGTTTCGTGAACAAAGCTGTTGCCAGAACTCCAGCGAATTGCTTCCCATGCAGTCTTTAGATCAATGCCCGACTGTCCAGAAATCATTAATGCTTCGCCAACCGCAACCAGGTGGATGAAGGCAAGCATGTTGGTTACAACTTTGATTTTTGAAGCTTGTCCAAGAACACCAATGTGCATTACGCGGTTTCCAACGGTTTCCAAAATGTTTAGGTTGGCGTCAAATACTTCCTTGTCACCACCGACGAGAATTGTTAGGGCGCCAGATGCGGCCTTATGCACTCCACCAGTTACTGGTGACTCAAGAACGTTCACACCATGCTCATTAGCAATAGCGCCAAGTCGCTTGATCTCGTTGGAGTCAGACGTACTCATGTCAATCCAGGTTTTGCCCTTGGCGAGTCCCGCAAGCACTCCGTCTGGGTTTGTAAGCACGGACGCAACAATGTCTGGGCGTGGAAGACAGGTAATAACAACATCTGACTGCTGCGCAGCTTCTTGCACGCTGCTCGCCCACTTGGCACCCTGGTCAAGAAGAGGCTGTGCGACATCCTTATTTGTGTCGAAAACAGTTACCGAGAACCCAGCGTTGAGCATGTTGGTGACAATCGCGCCACCCAAACTTCCAACCCCAATAAAACCAATCTTTTGAGTATTCGCTGACACTATGTTCCTCGCTTATTTTTTGTTCATGACTTTTCGGTAATGCCAACCTTCAATGTTGGTCATTGAGAGGTGAAGATCCTTACCGGTGTACGGGTGAGCCTTCACAACTTCATCATTGAGCTCAACGCCGAGGCCTGGCTCGTCTGATGGGTAGAGATAACCGTTTTCCCACTTCAGTGGCTTCTTCAAAATTGCTGAGTGGAAGTTCCCCATTGTCTCGATGCTCTCTTGGATAAGGAAGTTTGGAGTAGCTGTCGCTAAGTGAACGTTCGCCGCAGCTTCAATAGGACCGGCGTAAAGGTGAGGAGCGATGTCTACGTAATACGGCTCAGCCATGGCGGCAATTTTCTTCGCCTCCAAGATTCCACCAACTCGACCAATAGCGAATTGCAGTACTGCCGCTGCGCGGTTCTCGAGCACTCTGGCGAACTCGTACTTAGTTACAAGGCGTTCACCAGTTGCTACAGGAACTGAAGTTCCTCTGGCAACTTGAGCCATTTGTTCTGGCATCTCTGGAGGAGTTGGTTCTTCAAGCCACAGTGGATCGAATTCTTCAACAACTTTCGCGAACCTAATCGCACCCGCTGGGGTCATTTGCCCGTGCGTTCCAATCAACAAGTCCACTGAAGGGCCAAGCGCACCGCGAAGGCCACCTACAAATTTGTGAATGTAGTCAAGCGTCTCTGCGGTTGGTGAATGTGGGTCGAATGCTGAGTAGTTAACGAGAGGATCAAACTTAAGAGCTGAGAATCCCATCTCCTTATAAACAAGCGCACGTTCGATTGAAAGATCAAGCGAGCTGTAAACCTCTGAGCCCAGCTTCTCATTTGGATAGATGTAGGTGTATGAACGGCAACCATCGCGGAGTTTTCCACCGAGCAAGTTGTAGACCGGCTGGCCAGTCTCTTTGCCCATGATGTCCCAGCACGCAGTCTCTATTCCACTGATGATTGGAACAACTGATCCATCTGGGCGCTGAGTGAAGTTACGTGAATAAATTTCACGCCACATTTTTTCAATGTCGAAAGGGCTGCTTCCAATAACTGACTTCTCAGCAATCTCATCAACCATGAGCTTCACAACGTCAGGAAGGAATGGAACACCGTAGATCTCACCGAGACCAGTAATGCCGGAGTCTGTTGTGAGTCGAACAAAGATCCAGTAACTGCCTCCAAACGCTGGAGGAGGTGGAGCAACAACGATTGTCTCTACGTCAACTATTTTCATGTGTCCCCCGACTGCGTTCAACTGCTGGTTCTAACTTAGGTCCATCCAGGTGGTCTTCAAGTGGGTGTAGTTATCAAGTGCATGTAGCGACTTGTCACGACCAGATCCTGAGTTCTTGATTCCGCCAAACGGTGTGGTGATGTCACTGGCGTCAAAGGTATTAACCCAAACCGTTCCTGCACGAAGTTCCCTAGCAACACGGTGAGCGCGACGAAGGTCAGCAGTCCATACTGCAGAAGCAAGACCGTATTCAGTGTCGTTAGCAATCGCGAGTGCTTCTTCTTCAGTGTCAAATTCAATGG
>DAIQPM010000023.1:0-17991 GCA_036787355.1 Acidimicrobiales bacterium | reverse complement strand
GAACTGTGCATATTCTTCACCGGCATTGACTATTTCGTGATCACCCAAGTTGTCAAGTAGGCGATTACAGAGTTCACGAATTGCCGGCTCGAGAGCATTGATTGGTCCTGGCGCGAAGGCCGGAAGAATCAGACGTCGAGCATCGACATGAAACGGAGGGTCCGAAGTAATTGGAGGAGCAAGTCCAATAGGAGCAGGAAGATCTTCCTCCGTAGGTCGGGTGTAACTGATGATTACTTGACGACTGGTGAAATGCTCAGTGTCTTTAGCAACGGCAGAAACACCTTCGTGAGTAGCTGGGAACCATGCACCACCAAATCTTTGAGTGTGCGCTACTGGGCAGCGGCCACGTAGGTCTTCCCAAATTGGATACGGATCGTTAACCCACTGTGGGTCAAGGTGATCAAAATCAGTTGCGAAGTCTTTTACGAGCGGCTGGTCAGTCATGACTACTCCTCAATAAAAATTGCGTGCTCAGGGCAGTTAGCTTGTGCAAGTTGCGCAAGCTTGAGTGATGACTCATCAAGCGAACCATCACCAATCACAATGCCGTTACCCATGTCGTCAAATCCGAAAAGATCTGGTGCGATTGCGAAACAGCGTCCTTGGCCTTGGCAAAGTTCAGCGTCGATTGTTACTTTCACAACCCCTCCTTGTGTAGTTACTTGAAACTTACCACCCAGTAGATACCCGCAATTACTGGTGAATGGGGTTAATTGTTTTCAATCTCTTCTCGGCTAATGCCCAGGAAATAAAGGACGGCATCAAGGTAAGGCACCGATAGGGCCGCGTCGGCATGTTCCTGGACAACGGGCTTGGCATTGAAGGCAATCCCGAGTCCAGCCACCGACAGCATGTCAATGTCATTAGCGCCGTCTCCAACGGCAACCGTCTGCTCGAGGGGCACGCCTACTTCTCTCGCGAACTGCTCAAGGGCCCGAGCTTTACCAGCGCGGTCCACAATTTCACCAAGGACATTTCCGGTGAGCTTCCCATCCTTAACTTCCAAATGGTTGGCCTTCAGATAGTCGACTTTGAGTTCTTTCAACAGAGGTTCGAGAATCTCTTCGAATCCACCTGACACAACTGCAGGGACGTAGCCGAGACGTTGCAGGGTGCGAAGCAACGTCTTGGCACCAGGTGTTAGGCGAATCTTTGAACGTACCGTTGCGAGAACTGATTCATCAAGTCCTTGAAGAAGAGACACCCGGCGTCGTAGCGACTCAGAGAAATCAATCTCCCCCGCCATTGCCGATGCAGTTATCTTCGAAACTTCTTCAGCACAACCACATTCATCTGCAAGAAGGTCAATAACTTCGTCTTGTAGCAACGTCGAGTCTGCATCCATCACCACGAGGTGCTTTGCGCGTCGGTGGAGACCTGCTTTTTGAACAGCAAGATCTAAGCCAATTGTTTTGGCAACTTTCGTTACATTCTCTCTCAGCACACTGTGATCGAGTCCACGAACCACAAGTTCGTAGCAGTCAACTGGGTAGCTCGCTAAGTGAACAATTCGTTCACACGTTGCGCTACTAGCAGCGATCGCATTAAAAATACCCGAGAGCTGTTCGGCACTAATTGTTGTAGCCAGCAAAGTAACGAGCAGTCGACCACCCGCATTTACTTCACAAGTATCAACTGGAAGCACAGTTGCGGTGATTCCATCGGCAACAATGTCGCGTTTTAGAATTGCTGCTTCAATCTCAGCTTCACTAATCGATCCATCGACTGTCACTTCGCAGCAAAGCACTAATGCACCCTTAATTGTGATTTGCGCAACATCAGAAATTTTTCCACCATGGGCACTAAGCGTCGATACCGCCTCAAAAAGTTCTGCACCAACACCAACGCGGTCTGGGCCACTTACAGTGACGAGATACGTTGCGGTAGCCATGCAAATAGCCTAGGGCTCGAGGTGCCCTTCATCGGAGCGGATTTGTTTCACAAGTGCAACATTTTCGTTCGTGCGCACGTCAAAACTCCACAGTGCTGGTAGCGCCAGCGCAACCGCACCAACCGCCCCAGCACATCCAAGCCCGCCAAACGTTAGAGAGAAACGTAGAGACGTCCAGGCGGTCATGGCGCCTGCTCTAAACGATCCAGTCATTGGCCCGATTGCGTACGAAAGGAGTTCTACGCCTCCCATGCGACCCCGTATCTCTGGAGGGATTGACTGATTCCAGTGCGTCTGGCGAAACACTGCACTCATGGCGTCTGCCCCACCGGCGAAGGCCAAAGCAAGAAATGACAGCCAAAGCTGGGTGCTGATGCCAAATGCCGCAATTCCTAGTCCCCACAGAATCGCGCTCGCGACCAGGGCTCGCCCGTAGAAGTGCACCTTCTTGGTCCAGCCGGACAAGAGTGTTGCGACGAGTGCCCCAAACGGAAGCGCTGCATATAAGAGTGAGAGTGCGAAGTGGTTATCAAATTTGGCTGCAACAAATGGCAACATCACTACGGGATACGCAAATGCCATTGCCAGCAAGTCAATGCAGTATGTCCCGATGATGTCTGGCCGACTTCTCGTGTATTGAATTCCTTCTTTAAAAAGTTTTGTATCACTCTTGTCGGTGCTCGCCAACTCTGGGAGTGAGTGTAGAGAAATAAACACTGGCAACGAGATTAAGTACATCGCTGCGTTCAAGCCAAACGCCCACGCTGGTCCAACGGAAACCACTAATAGGCCGCCGAGTGCGGGGCCAACAATTGAAACAGTTGTCATCTTTATGCTGCCAAGAACCGCGGCAGCACTTTGGTGCTCATGACGGACCAAAGACTGATTAAGAGCGGACCAACTTGGACTCTGTAGAGAGGCAGAGGAAACAATGAAGGCGTCTAGAAAATAAATCACCCAGGCGTGAGGGTGACCGCTAAGAGCATTGAACATCAAACCAAGTGCGGCGAACATGAAAGTAACTTCAGTCCAGATAATGATCTTTTTACGATCAAACCGGTCGGCCATAACTCCGCCATAGAGGCCAGCAACAATTAGCGGGATGAGCTCCACGAGTCCGAGTGCCCCAACGGCGAGCGCAGAATGAGTAATTTCTCGGAGCTGAAACGCAGTCGCCACAAATGTTGCTTGGCCGCCGAGGGCGCCAAACGCACCTCCAAAATAAAGGCGCCGATACATCTTGGACTTACGTAGTGGCGCGATGTCAACTAATAGATTCACGCAGGTGCTCCAGCCTGCCAACCATTTGCTTCGCTGTAGTGACGAAGAATTTTTGCGGGCACGCCACCTAGTACAACGTGGTCGGGAAATTCACCTCTCACGACTGCACCAGCAGCGACAACAGTATTTCTTCCGAGTGTTGTGCCTGGGAGGATCACCGCATTTGTGCCAATCCAACTGCCTGAGCCAATTTTCACTGCGGCCTCAACTGGCGTTTGCCAGCCAACAGGAGCGTTCGGATCTTCGTAGCTGTGATTTTGATCCGTGATGTACACATAGGGGCCAGTTTGGATTTCATCGCCCAGCTCAATTGACCAGTGACCAATGATGTGTGATCCACGACCGATAATGCACTTCCTCCCGATGGTTACCGTCGGGGTCAACAACATTTCTTGTTCACCACTTATCCCTGCGGTGAGGCAAACATTTGGCCCGATAAGCGTTTCGTCACCAATGGAGAGAAACCGCTCGTTATAGACAACACCTTGGGGCGCCATGAGAGCAGCATTGCGTCCGAAGTAATAGAACTTCTTCGAATAAGGATCACTTGGCCCAACGGTCGCCACTTCATTTAAGTACCGACGTGTTGAGCGAACCCTCGCACCTAAAAACTGACGAAATTTAAAACGCAAACTCACTTTGCTAACGCTAGTAGGGGCGCGGTGACTCGACCTCAGGGGTTGTGTATCGTCATGACATGACATTAAATGTTGCCATTATTGGTTCAGGTTTCGGTGGGCTTGCTGCTTCAGTGAAGCTGCGAAATGCCGGGATTGACAATTTCGCGATGTTCGAGCGAGCAGACGAGCTTGGCGGCACTTGGCGAGACAATACCTACCCGGGGTGCCGTTGCGACGTGGCGAGCAATCTCTATTCACTTTCATTTGCACGAAATCCAAACTGGTCGAACTCATTTAGCTATCAGCCAGAAATTCAGCAATACCTTCTAGACGTCGCAAAGAAGTTCAAACTTCGTGACCTCATTAAGTTCAATCATGAAGTTCTGGACATTACCTATGACCAGTCAAAGAAACTTTGGAAGTTAAAAACAAATCAGGGCGACTTCGAAGCAAAGAATGTCATCCTCGCCGCTGGTGGTCTCGCAGAAGCCAGACTCCCAAACATTGACGGGATCGAATCATTCGCTGGCCAAACAATGCACACTGCACGTTGGGACAGTTCGATTGACCTCAAGGGTAAGCGAATCGCTGTCATTGGAACAGGTGCCAGTGCAATTCAGATGATTCCTGAAATAGTTCCTATTGCATCTCACGTTGATGTGTACCAGCGAACTGCATCGTGGATACTTCCTCACATGAAGGGCCACCCAGTAAAGAAGTGGACCACTCTGGTCTACCGATTCGTTCCGGGAGCGCAGTGGTTGGTTCGCTGGGCTGGATACTGGCGGCGTGAACTTCTCGGTCTTGCATTCACGAAAAAGATTGAACGTCTGCAGGTCGGGATGGATGGGGCAAAACAATTTCGCGATCTCATGATTAAAGATCCAGTTCTTAACGCGAAGCTAACTCCTGATTACACAATGGGTTGTAAGCGTATTCTGATATCAAACTTCTTCTACCCCGCAATGACTCAGCCAAACGTTGACCTCATTACTGAAGGGATTGACCGTATCGAGGCAAATGGCGTCAGGACCAACGACGGCGTTCTGCACGAAGCGGACGTTCTCATTTGCGCAACTGGCTTTTATGTCACAGATAGCCCTGTAGGCAAACTTGTCCACGGACTTGATGACGCAATTCTTGCTGACTCATATCTAGGTGACATGGCTAATTATCTTGGAAGCTCATTTTCTAAATTCCCAAATCTCTTCATGCTCGGTGGACCTAATACGTCACTTGGACATAACTCGATTGTCTTCATGCATGAAAGCCAGCTCAATTACATTGTCCCAGCGATCAAGTACTCACTGAAGAAGAAGGTTGTTGTTAGCCCTAAGGAATCCAAAGCAATTGAATGGACAAATGCAATTCGAGCCAAGACTCCAAGCACGGTTTGGGGAACAGGCTGCAAGAGTTGGTATCTAAACGCCAGCGGTGAGAACACAACAGTGTGGCCAGATCAGACGTTCAAATTCCGTACGTTGACTCGTGGCTTTAAAAAGCAGGATCACGACATCACCGTATAAATAAAAAAGTCCCGTCGCTTCCCAGCGGCGGGCACTCTTTTATGAAACTTTGAACTAGTCCAAAGTGATTGGCGCGTCGATGTCGACTTCGACTGCTCCAACAACGTCTGGCAAAAGCGCATCTGCCATACGTTCACGAACACGGCCATCAATTTCAGCCATGATCGCTGGGTTGTCACGCAAGAAGTTTTTAACATTCTCACGACCTTGACCCATTTGTTCACCTTCGTAGGTAAACCAAGCACCGGCCTTCTTTACAAAGCCAAGTTCTACAGCAACATCGAGAACTGATCCTTCACGACTAATGCCTTGTCCGTACATGATGTCGAATTCAGCTTGCTTGAACGGTGCGGCACACTTGTTCTTAACAACCTTCACGCGGGTACGGTTACCTACGACGTCAGTTCCATCCTTAATTGATTCGATGCGACGAATGTCGAGACGAACAGATGAGTAGAACTTAAGCGCACGTCCACCAGGCGTAACTTCAGGCGAACCGTAGATAACACCGATCTTTTCGCGGAGTTGGTTAATGAACACGGCAACAGTGTTTGACTTAGAAAGTCCTCCAGTGAGCTTGCGAAGTGCTTGGCTCATAAGACGAGCTTGGAGACCAACGTGGCTGTCCCCCATGTCTCCTTCAATTTCTGCACGAGGTGTTAGGGCTGCAACTGAGTCAATGATGAGTACATCAAGTGCACCGGAGCGAATAAGCATGTCGGCAATTTCAAGTGCTTGTTCACCAGTGTCTGGCTGTGAGATGAGAAGGTCATCTACGTTAACGCCAATGGCTCGTGCGTAGACCGGATCCATTGCGTGTTCCGCATCGATGTAGGCACACACTCCACCGTTGCGCTGAGCTTCAGCGACAACGTGCATTGCGAGGGTTGACTTACCTGAAGATTCAGGTCCGTAGAGTTCAATAATTCGCCCACGTGGAAGACCACCAATACCGAGTGCCATGTCGAGTGCGAGTGCACCGGTTGGAATTGATTCGATGTTCATGTGTAGGTTTTCGCCCATACGCATGATTGATCCCTTACCGAACTGCTTCTCGATCTGGCCAAGTGCGGCTTCTAGGGCCTTTGCACGGTCATCGGTTGCCATTGGTTTCTCCTTGTTTTTTGTCATGCAGCCAAGTTAGGAAGCTGCTGTGACATTGGGTATTTCCTGCCTGATTTCACGGTACTACGAACAAGTGTTCGTATCAAGGATTATTTGTGAAAATCTTTGAAAAGTCAGCAATTAAAGGCTAATCAGTAAGTGCTTGGTACACCAAGGTCTGAAGTTCGCGGCGGATTGGGTACGTTGAGCTCGGCATTAGCTGGGTGAAAAAGCTCACCGTAATGTCCTCTTCTGGGTCAATCCAGAAGGCAGTTGATGCGGCACCACCCCAGTTGTACAACCCTTCACTACCGAGATTTTTGTTCTTGGCTCGGTCAATCAAAACTGCGAAACCTAAACCAAATCCAATGCCATCAAATGCTGTTTCAGCCCAAGAGTCAATGGCAAGTGTTGCGAGATCGGTGTTGTTCGGAAGATGATTCTGCGCCATGAGACTTACTGTTCGACTCGACAAAAGACGAACTCCATCGAGTTCACCTCCGTTTAGGAGCATCGCGGTGAGTCTGTTGTAGTCATACGCAGTTGAAAGAAGTCCACCTCCACCTGAAAAACCAGATGGCAATTTTTCTGCCTTAACAGCGAGGTCGACATAAGGAACAGCGCCGTCTCTACCTGGAACGTACAGCATTGCTAATCGATCTAATTTTTCTTCAGGACAGTAGAAATCTGAATCGTTCATCCCGAGTGGTGTGAAAATTCTTTCCATGAAGAATTCGCGAAGCGACATGCCACTCCAGATCTCAACGAGACGTCCGAGGACATCTGTTGCGAAGGAGTAGTTCCACTTTTCGCCAGGATGAAATAGCAATGGAGCATTGCACCAGTCATCAACTAGTTCAGCGAGGCTCGCATCTTTGCGGTACCCAGTGCCTCCAGATCCGTTGAGTTTGTAGATCTCAGCAACTGCATCTGCTTGGAAGTCGTAGCTGAGGCCACTCGTGTGCGTTAAGAGGTGCTGGATTGTGACCTGACTCTTTGCTGGTTCGGTCTTGGGGTCCTGGGCGGTACCGCCAATGAGAACGCGACTTTCTTTTAGTGAATCAATCCATTTGCCGGCAGGATCATTGAGGTCAAAGAGTCCTTCTTCGTGCAACATCATCACGGCAACCGTCGTAACAGCTTTAGTCATTGAATAGATTCGCCAAATTGTGTCGTCGGTTACCTCAAGTCCTTCTTCACGATTGCGGTGACCGCCGCTACCGGTCCAGACAAGTTCTCCACCGCGCGACACAGTTGCGAGCCAGCCGCTAAGTCGTTGATCAGTTACGTATTTATTGAAGTGTGTTTTGATTCGCTCAAGTCGAACTTCATCAAATCCAAGTGATGCGGGGTCAATTTGAACTTCGAGTTTTGACATTATTTATTCAATCCATCTAGTGCTTTGCGTAGAGCGTCAAGTGCGCTGATAGCACTGTACGCGCGAATTCGTGGTCGGTCTCCAGGTAGGCGAAGCGCAACGTGAGAGACCTTGTCACCAATAGCAATACCGACAAAAACCGTCCCCGCGGGGTGACCATCTTGTTCTTCGGGGCCAGCCACGCCAGTCACGCTGAGTCCGACATCAGACCCGAGCAACTTGGCAGCGCCAACAGCCATTGCTTCTGCTGCTTCTGGGCTCACTACTGGACCAACTGGGACGCCCAAGACGTCGAACTTAACTTCAGATGCGTAGCTCACAACACCACCACGGAACCACTTTGAGGCACCAATGACATTCACGAGTCGACTCGCAATGAGCCCACCAGTAACTGATTCGGCGACTCCGAGCGTTAGGCCCTTGTCAACGAGCCGAGTTGCAATTGCGTGTTCCATGGTTTCATCATCCACACCAAAGATGATCTCGCCGAGCTTGGTGTTAATGATGCTTCGAATCTTTTCTTCTTCTTCAGCTATGAGTTCTTTGGCATGCTCTGCGCTATCGCCTCTGGCGGTGATGCGAACTTTGATGCCTTCGATTCCTGACGCGAGGAAAGCAATGGTGAGCCGTGAATTGTCATCAAGTGACGAAAGCTCATCGCCAATTGCTTCAGCGAGTCCAGATTCACTCGCTCCCCATGTGCGAAGTACTCGACTGAGAATTACTGACTCATTTCCCGCAAGTCGCTCGCGGCGAAGAAGCTCAGGCAAAATTGCTCGCTCGAACATGTCAGTCATTTCATACGGAACGCCAGGCACCGCGAAAACAACTTTTTGCCCAACGGGACAGATGAGGCCAGGAGCTGTGCCACGAGTTTGAGGAATGATTGATGCACCCTTTGGAACATCAGCCTGCAACAAGTTATTCTCGGGCATTTCACGGCCACGTGAACCAAACATTTTTCTGATCGCTTCAACGATTGCTTCGTCACGAATAAGTGGCACATTCATTACTTCTGCAATTGCAGCTCGAGTGATGTCATCTTGTGTGGGACCGAGTCCCCCGCAGACAATTACTGCGTCGGAGCGTGCGAGCGCTGTGCGAAACGCCAGAACAATACGGTCGTGATTGTCACCAACGTGCTGGTGGAAATGAGAGGCAATACCGTTCGCTGCTAGCTGCTCGCCCAGCCACTGCGAGTTGGTGTCAGGGATTTGTCCTAGGAGTAGTTCGGTTCCAACTGCAACAATCTCAACACGCATTTAGATCGCCTTTTTGCCGTCCACGTAATATTTCCATCCGGTGTACACCGTCATCAACACTGCAATCCAAATGGTGATGAATGCAAGCCATGTGTGGTGCGCAGTAAATGGAAGTACGCACAAAGCGATTGCTAGGTCCTGCACGAATGTTTTCCATTTTGCAATTTGACTGGCTGGGATGGAAATTCCCTTCTTCGACGCTTTGGATCTGTAGACACTCATCCACATTTCGCGGAGCGTAATAATCACAGCGGGAATGATGAAGAAATTGAGGTGATGGCCCCTTGAAACAATCAGCGCGTAGAGGCTGCCGAGAACAATGATCTTGTCCGCGAGAGGATCGAGGAAAGCTCCAGACGTTGTTGTGCCGTGTCGTCTGGCGACAATGCCATCGAAGTAGTCAGACGCCGCGGCGAGAGTGCCAACGAGCGAGGTCCACCAATTAATTCGGTGGGCAATAAGTAGGTAGATGAAGAGTGGGGCAACAACGATACGAAAACTTGTCATCAAGTTCGCCGGTGTTAGTAGCGCAGTTGGTCCGTAGCTTTTCTTCTCGCTGCTCATAGCTGCACTGCCTCCAGGTCCGTTCCATGGCTCGCCACAATTTCAACTTCAACCATGGAGCCAACGTTAAGTGATGAATCAACCATCACAATGCCATCAATTTCAGGGCATTCTCTGACACTACGTCCAATGCCGGGTGCGTCAATGAGCAGACGTTGGCGAGTACCCACGAGTGCATCTCGGCGTCGTGCGGTAATTGCGTCTTGGAGTTCGCTGACTTCACGCAGGCGCTCTAGGGCCAGTTCATGAGGAACTTGGTCTCCGAGTCCATTCGCATGGGTGCCTTCTTCTTTGGAGAACGTAAAAAAGCCGGCCCAGTCAAGTTGTGCCGCTTCAATAAATTCGAGCAGCTCGCGCTGGTCGTCTTCTGTTTCACCCGGGTACCCGAGAATGAACGACGAACGAAATGTGGCATCTGGCTCGGCGGAACGGATTGCAGCGATTCTCTCTAAGAAGCGGTCCCCATCGCCCCAACGCTTCATGGCGCGAAGCATGTGACGCGATGCATGCTGCAATGAAAGGTCGAAGTACGGAACGCCAGTTTCAAGAATTGTTTCAATGAGTCCACTAGTCAGACCAGACGGGTAGAGATACAACAGGCGGACTCTTTCAACTTCTTTGCTGAGTGCTTTGGTGAGATCAATGAGGGGTTGCGTTCCGCCTTCATCAAGGACTTCGACTGCTTCGCCAAGTGCGGCGCGACGACGGTCGTGTCCCCAGCTCGCAAGGTCTTGGGCGATGAGAACTATTTCTTTTGCTCCACCATCAACGAGCGCTCGCGCTTCAGTGAGAATTTCATCAGTCGAGCGAGAACGTTGATCACCACGGAAAGTTGGAATCGCACAGAACCCACAACGACGGTCACAGCCTTCAGCAATCTTTACGTAAGCCCATGGAGCTTTTGATGCGGGGCGAGGAAGATTGAGTAAGTCAAAGGCTGGGGTTGGACGCTTGCGCAGTGCAACCGGAGTTGAAGGAACAATTTGTTCGGTGAGGCTTTCGCCGAATCCCGCAACAAGGTCAACTTCAGGAAGTGCTTCAGCTAGTTCATCGCCGTAGCGCTCAGCCATGCAACCAGTTACGACGAGGCGGGCATTTCCAAGTTTGCGCTCAGCAAGATCAAGGACGGTTTCAATTGATTCTTCACGAGCGGCTTCAATAAATGCGCAGGTGTTGGCGACAACGAGTTCGGCTTCTTCTGCACTGTCAGCGAGGGTGTAGCCCTGAGACACAAGAAGTCCCGCGAGCTTGTCCGAGTCCACGTGGTTCTTGGGACAGCCGAGTGTTTCTATCCAGTACCTCAAGCGTGTCTCCTATTGACATAACAACACCGAGCGCTGGGCGCTCGGTGTTAATGGCGGAGAGGGAGGGATTTGAACCCTCGGGCCCGGTTTCCCAGGCCGCATTCTTAGCAGGAATGTGGTTTAAACCGTACTCACCCACCTCTCCCAGCAAGGCCATCTTAGTGAATTTGGGCCACGGCGAGAAATCGTCCAAAACGTGCCCTACGAACCAGCGTTACACTCATTTCAACATTCAGAAGGGGAACCCCATGCGTTCAATTCGTATTGCTCTAGCCGCAGTTCTCGGTGCATCACTACTCAGTGCTGTGTCACTTGGTGCCGCCAGCGCCACCAGCGCACCAACACTCGACTCATGCAAATCAACCATCACCTCACAAGAATTCAAAAAAGGCACGCTCACCGTTGCCACTGACAACCCGGTCTACACACCGTGGTTCGTTGACAACAAGCCGAGCAGCGGCAAGGGTTACGAATCAGCAATGGTGTACGCAATTGCGAATGTTCTTGGAGTTTCTAAGAGCAGCGTGAAGTGGGTCTCTGTTCCATTCGACTCGAGCTACACCCCTGGCAAGAAGTCATTCGACTTTGACATCAACGAAATTTCTGACACACCAGACCGCGCAAAAGTAGTTACTTTTTCACAGAGCTACTACGACGTGAACCAATCACTCGTTGCACTTAAGACCAGCAAGATTGTTACCAACCACTCACCCGCTGATCTGAAGACATACCAATACGGTGACCAGATTGGAACAACAGGTCTTGCGTACATCAACACGTACCTCAAGCCAAACAAGCCTGCTCGCGTGTATTCAACACTCGACCAAGCGGTCGCAGCTCTGCAGAGTGGACAAATTGATGCAATCGCAGTCGATACACCAACTGGTCAGTACATGGCATCAGCTCAAATTGTTGACAAGAAGAACAAGCCAATCGCAACCCAAGTTGGACAGTTCCCAAGCGTTGGCGAACACTACGGTCTCTTGTTCCAGAAGGACAACCAGCTTGCGGCATGCATCAATGTTGCAATCAGCACGCTTCGAACAAATGGAACACTCAGTGCTCTCACCAAGAAGTGGCTGGGCATCTACACCAGCGTTCCTGCTCTTAAGCCATAAGAATCATGTCGCATGACGCCAGCGCAGTTGCGCTGGAAACACCTACGTTGTTTGTGCCACGCCGCAAACAACTTTTTACTGGTCGTCGTGCAATTGTTGCCAGTGTTGTTTCTAGTCTCTTAATTCTTGGCGCCATTATTGCGGTGTTCTACCTTGCCCCCGGTGGGGCTTCAGTCCGCTATTTCTTTTTTAATCCTCACGAGATGTGGAAGTCATTCACCGGAGATCCATCCAAAGGGCTTAGCTCGGTGGGAACGGGCATCTTCACCAACATATGGATGTTCTGTGTCTGTGAAGTCATGGTGTTGATATTTGGACTTCTTATTGCCTGGGTGCGAATGAGTACGTCGGCAGTCTTGTTCCCGTTTCGAGTGCTTTCCACGATTTATACAGACTTATTTCGAGGAATTCCCATCTTGCTAGTGATCTTCATGGTCGGCTTTGGACTTCCGGCACTGGGACTTGGGTTTTTGTCATCGCAATCACCGGCGGTCTATGGATGCATCTCTCTCACCATTACCTACAGCGCCTACGTGGCCGAGGTCTACCGCGCGGGTATCAACTCGGTGCCCAATGGGCAGTTGCTCGCTGCACGGTCACTAGGCCTTACGAGCTCTGCAACCATGCGACGAGTAATTCTTCCCCAGGCCGTGCGAACGGTTATTCCACCGTTGCTAAACGACTTCATCTCTATGCAAAAAGACACTGCACTGGTTTCAACGCTTGGTGCGATTGAAGCAACGCGTGCCGCCCAGATTTATGCGTCGACAGAATTCAACTTCAGTGGTTACGTTGTTGCTTCACTACTATTCCTGCTCTTAACAATTCCAATGACTCGCTTTACTGATCGTCTCATTGTCAAAGACCGTATGAAACGTTTGGCGGCGTCGCGATGAGTGATGTCGTTCTTGAACTGAAGTCAGTCACCAAGCGCTTTGACGAAAACGAAGTGCTGCGCGGTGTTTCGCTACAGCTACACCGCCATGAAGTTGTCTGTCTGATTGGAGCTTCGGGTTCTGGAAAATCAACCTTGCTCCGATGCGCCAACATGCTCGAAACAATTGACGACGGCGACATTTTGTTATTCAATCAATCGCTTAAAGATCCAAGAATTGATCCCGACTTGGTACGACGAAATATAGGAATGGTTTTTCAGTCCTACAATCTTTTCCCCCACCTCAGCGTGCTTGAGAACATTTTGCTTGGACCAGTTTTTGCACTTAAGCGAAAGCGCACCGACGTTATTGATGAAGCAATGTCATTACTTTCACGCATTGGACTCAGTGAAAGAGCAAACGAATTTCCAGATCGTCTTTCGGGCGGACAACAGCAGCGAGTTGCCATTGTTCGATCACTCGCCATGCAGCCAGCCCTCCTGCTACTTGATGAAGTTACGAGCGCCCTTGACCCCACGCTTATTGGTGAAGTTCTCGACCTACTGCGCGACCTCGCTAGCAGTGGCACCACAATGTTGATAGCCACCCACGAAATGGGTTTTGCTAAGGATGTTGCACATCAAGTTGTGTATCTCGATAAAGGTGTCCTCGTAGAACAAGGAACTCCTCAACAGATTTTCTCCAACCCGCAGCACGAAGCGACGAGAAAGTTTTTAGAGCGCGCTTAAGAAGCTTGCGCTTTTACTTCTGGTAGTTCAACAAGAAGGTCAAAGAGTTCTTTGTCGCGGTCCCATGTCAGGTGTTCGCGTACGTCGTCAAGTTCTAACCACACAAGTTCATCAACTTCATCGTTGGGGATAAATTCAACTTCTTCCGCGGCCATGAGGTAGTAAGCGACAATTTTTGACTTGCCTTTGCGGTGAATGTAGTTCGTTGAACCAATGAATCGAATTACTTCGCACTTCATTCCAGTCTCTTCTAAGACTTCGCGAATCGCTGCTTGCTCGAATGTTTCACCCTCGTCGAGTTTGCCCTTCGGAAAAGTCCAGTCACCGCGAGATTCACGGTAAATACAAGCGACTTCCACTCGACCGCCGAGGACAGTACGGGTAATGATGCCACCCGCAGCCCGAATGAGGTCATCAGGTGCATCCTTTGGGATTACTAGTTCACCGCTCAAGATCTGCACACAGACAAAGGTAGATGAAAACTCTTTGAACCAATGGCATTAGAAGATGAATTTATGATGAACGCCACCTACGTAGAGTAGTAAAGATGTTTGCCACCACCGCACCGCTACTTGTTCGCCTCGCCGTCTTTCTCGGCATTGGTATCGCGGCAGGAATTTCGAATGGCATCGCGGGCGGAGGAACTTTCCTCACCTTTCCTACATTGCTCGGCATGGGCATACCATCGCTCGTTGCGAATGTTTCTTCAACCGTCGGGGTCGTGCCTAGTTACATCGGCGGCATCAGAGGATTCAAGGATCAGCTCAAAAACCACGGAAAGCTCGTTCGCTCCACACTTCCCTACTGTTTTTTAGGTACAGGTGCTGGTTGCACATTGCTACTAACCGGATCATCAGCAACGTTTTCCCAAGTTGTTCCTTATCTCATTGGCTTTGGAACAATCATCTTCGCTTGTGCGCCGCTAATCACTAAGCGGCTAAGCCACATTGAGCATGACCACGTTGGGCGCAAGTGGACATTCTTTATTGGGATATTTCTGATTTCTGTTTACGGCGGTTACTTCGGTGCTGGCCTCGGAATTTTGTTGCTCGCAGTAATGGCTGTTTCACTCCCATTTGAAATGCAAGAACTGCAAGGACTTCGCAATCTCTTGTCAATCATCATTAACGCCATGGCCGCGACAGTATTTCTTATTCGAGGTCATTTGAACTGGACAGCCGTTTCAATGCTGCTCATTGGAACACTTATTGGTGGAATCATTGGGACTTTCTTTATTAAAAAAGTTTCGCCAAACGTTGTGCGCGCAATCATTGTGGTTATTGGTGGCGTAACAACAATTCATCTGATTCTAAAAGCCAAGTAGACATTTCCTACTTAATTGGTAGGATATAGAGATGAAGCAATTCTTCTCATTCCCCAATCCCGTAAATGACGCTGCGGCGCGAACCGTTGCCCTTGGCGTTGTAGCAATGTCCGTGGTTGCATTTTTTACCAACACTTCCTGGACCCTCATCCCACTTACGTACGGATTCCTGGCACGAGTGATTGCCGGACCGACAATCTCGCCACTCGGACAATTTGCAGTTCGTGTCAGCGGTCCTCGCATCAAGGCATGGCAAAAATTTGTTCCAGGGCCACCTAAGCGCTTCGCCCAAGGCATAGGAGCGGCATTTAGCGTCAGCGCTTCAGTGGTTTGTTTGAGCGCAGGATGGTCAGCAGCAAAATGGATCTTGTTGCCACTCATTATCGCCGCATCCCTGGAAGGATTCCTCGGCTACTGCCTTGGATGCACAATCTTTGGCTGGCTCATGAAAGCCGGGGTAATCCCGGAGTCCATTTGTGTTGAGTGTGCGGACCTTTCTAAGCGCTATGCCGCCGCTGGATACCCCCAGAATTAAGAATTTTCTAACACTTATTTGAAAATTTACCTAGTTCTGAAAACATTGGCCTCAAGGTTTCCTAGGCTGTCATCATGCAACATTTAAGAGTTCGTCTCCTACTTCCTGCTGTCGCACTGTGCCTGGCACTGGTGGCACTTATGTTGCCCGTCGTAAGCGCAACCGCAGCTCAGCCTCGTGTTCAGGTTGCGAGTGGCGCGCCAATTCCTAAGACATTTTCAATTGTTCCAGTTACCATCAACACAACTTTCGACATCGCACTCGCTCAGCCCAACAAGCAGGCGCTGAACGATTTCATAGCCAGTCTTTCGGACCCTGCTTCGCCAAATTACCGTCACTACCTGACTACGCAACAATTTGCCCAACGATTTGGTGCAAATGACACCACGGTCCAAGCAGTTAGTTCATACATGAAGAGTTTCGGACTCAGCGTTACATCACTTTCTGCTGGGCACGTGTTACTTCACGTGAGTGGAAGTACCGACAACATCGCTCATGCGTTTGAAGCAAACGTTGTAACCGTTCGCTCATCTTCAGGAGATCTTGGTGCACAGTTCACCAACCATGCCACGCTCCCCGCAAACATCGCTCAGCAGATTCAAGGGATCTACGGACTTTCGACAGTTGTGCCAAAAACAAGCCACCTTCTTCACGCCAGCGCAACCTCAGCACCAAGTACGTGCTCCAGCGCGCAGGCCGGGGCGTCATCTTCGAGCACCACACCTAATTCACTTGGTGGCTACACACTGCAACAACAAGCCTCACTGTACGGATTTAGTGGTGCTTACGCCAGCGGAAACTTCGGCACCGGTCAAACCATTGGTGTGTACGAACTTGGGGCGTACAACTCTGCTGACCTCAGCATGTTCTCTAGCTGTTATGGGCTTTCACCATCAATTACCAACACCAACATTGACGGAGGAGCAACTGGTGGCTACTCCGACGAGGCAACTCTCGACATTGAAGAAGCTGCTGCACTCGCACCCGGTGCAAAAATTCAGGTGTACACCGGTCCAAACAGTTCAAGTGGATCTGGACCACTTGACGTGTATCAAGCGATCGCTGACGACAACACCGCAACAGTCGTGACGACGTCATGGGGTGACTGCGAAGTCGACCCGGCCAATAATCCAAGCACCGAGCAAGTTATTTTCGAGCAGATGGCCGCCCAGGGCCAAACAGTGCTGAGTGCCGCTGGTGACAACGGTTCGTCAGACTGTCACGGCATTACCACCAACACTCCAGCTGTTGATGACCCCTCTTCGCAACCCTACGTGACTAGCGTTGGTGGGCTTAGCGTTAACAACATCAGCCCACTCAATCAAACTGTATGGAACTCCAATGGTGGTGCTGGTGGTGGTGGTGTTTCACAAGTTTGGTCACGACCAACATGGCAAAAGACGACTGGCGCTACTGCGTCACAGACAATGCGCATGGTTCCTGATCTGTCGGTAATGGCTGACCCGAATACTGGATTCATTCAATACTTCACGGGATCTAACAGTGGCGTAGTTGTCTGTCACCGTAACTGTTCGAGTGGTTGGAGCAGCATTGGTGGGACGTCAATTGGAGCGCCTCTTATGAGCGCACTCGTCGCCGTTTCGGCACAGGCTTGTGGCGTTTCGAGACTCGGATTCATTAATCCAACGCTGTATCAAATGAGTGCAGCGGGTATTGGATTCGCTGACGTGACTACCGGAAGTAATGACCTCTACAGCACGGGAAGTTACAGTGCGGGAACTGGCTACGACTTAGCGTCGGGACTCGGAAGCCCTAATGGCGCAGCCTTCATAAACGGTCTCTGCCCACCAAAAGTCAGTGCAGCGAAAAGTTCATTAGTGGCTGGAGCAACGTCAGTGGCAGCTGGAACTGCAGCCACCGTGACATTGACGCTCAAGGACGTCAATGGTAATCCAGTCATTAATTATCCAGTTGCAGTGAGTGCAGAGGCATCTACTGGAGCTGTAATTCTTAATGGAGATCCAACTACAGCAACCTCGAGCGGCAACGCCACTGACACGGTGACAACAGGCATCGATGGCACTATTTCTTTTGACGTTTCAAGTACTACCCCTGGAACTATTAGCGTGAGCGCAACATCAGCTGGCGTGACACTCGGCTCAACAACAATTGCTATGACTGCAGCTGCACCTGGAGTGCCCACCATCAGCAAACTTAAAGCACTTTCTGGTGGGTTCTCACTTACTGTGACCCCACCTTCGTCAGGATCAATAACTAGTTATCAGTACTCAATTAATGGTGGCACCACATGGGTGAGTTTCACCTCAAAGGGAACCGTCAGCGTTTCTAAGCTCGCAAAGTCCAAGATCTACAGCGTGATTGTTCGAGCCGTTGGTGTTGGCGGAACGGGTAAGGCTTCAGCACCTAAATCTGTCGTCACACTTAAGTAGCGACGACTAGGTGCGCACGTTGTGAACACGTTGCGAGACTGTTTTT
>DAIQPM010000099.1:0-3551 GCA_036787355.1 Acidimicrobiales bacterium | reverse complement strand
GAGTTGTTGATCTTGGGTCCGATCCGTACACCCCACACTTGCATCGGTTTCTCATAGAGGACCAGCCCCTTGTCGCCGGAGACCTGCCTCCAACGAATTTGGAGGGGTGGAGTGGCGACTCAATTGTCGTGCCACTGGGTTGCGAAGAATCGACTGGCCGGCCCTTCAGCCTCGAACTTTTTACGCCGGAACGCGGAACTGCGTCGGTCCTAATCAGTGGAACCACGGGTGGTGGAAAGAGCAATACGCTGGCGGTCTTGCTCGAGGGTCTTCGCGGCAAGGTTGACCTGATCGGACTGGATGCAAAAAGCGGTGAGACGCTTAGCCAATTCCAATGCCATCTGGCCAAGCCATTTGTTGATCCGGTGAACAGTCCCGCCGCCGCGGTCGAATTACTTGAATGGCTTCGGTCGGA
Source organism: Acidimicrobiales bacterium (assembly GCA_036787355.1). GTDB lineage: Bacteria > Actinomycetota > Acidimicrobiia > Acidimicrobiales > RAAP-2 > RAAP-2. The sequence continues at coordinate 3,136 of DAIQPM010000099.1, read as the reverse complement.
AATGATGGATAGGCACCGCTACCCCTCAGAGCTCCATCGGCCTATTTTCTTGGTGATTGAGGAGTGGGCTGCGCTTCCCGAGCGCACAGACTTGCTTGACCTCATTGACACAATTGCGGCTCAAGGTCGTTCGGCACATTGCGGCATTATCGCTGTGACTCAAAGGCCCACCGCAACAAAGGTAATTAGAACTTCAACACGAGGGAACCTGCCGACAAAAATCGCCCACTCAACTGTCGGAGATCACGCTGCCAGTGAAGCCATACTCGGGGGAGGAATGCGCGAAGCGGCAGACCTACCGACCAATCCGCCTGGTTTTGCACTAATTCGGATTGGTGGCGAGTCCGTCAAACAAATTCGCGTGTTCCGGTGGTCGCCCGAGAGCATCCGGAACATTCGATAGAAGCGAAGGCGGAATTAATCGCCTTTTCTTGTGGCGCGATCTCCGTTATCCCAAAACAGAATTTCTTGCACCTTCCAAGAGCCTTTTCTAGGATGAGTAAAAATGTGCATCCCGTTGTGATTGCATGAACAGTAGGTTTCGTCACCCTCCGCCGGATCATGATCTCCTGGGATTGATGAGCCTTTTTCGTAGCCGATAGCAACGAACATTGATTTCAATTGGGAACTCCTTAAAGTTTGCCCTTCGTATTTGTTAGCCAAGAGAGCTACCCAAGAATTGTGAGGGTTGTTCATTTTCCCCTCGGGTTGGCCAGAATTTCCTATCCCTGCCGACTGTGAAGCGCTGCGCCCCAACAGCCCTTCGATGTCGATGCCGGACATACCAACCTTTGGACGCCGATTTTCACTGGGGCTCACAGTTTCCGGTCTTTCAGACTCTCTCGGATGCTCGTAATCCATTTGCCCTTTGGCCTGATAGAGGGCTCTATCGATCGTGCGCAAGCTCTTACCAGTGAACCGCCCAATCTCTCTACACGCGGCCATGTAGATTCCCCAATCTGAATCAACAGCGGTATACGAAGGTGGCACTGGGTAGTAGTGGCTAAGGATGTGAAAGAGCGACATTAATGGGCCGGGTTTCACCGAAATGGGTTCAAGAACATTTCGGAGTGACGCAAGCGACCGGTTCGCCCTTCGATCAATAACAGTCCATCGGTTTGGATTCAGCGTCATCAAAAAGGCCGAGGCAACAGCGACCGATCCTTCAGCCTTCATCCCAGGTAAGCCGCGAAGGTGTTCAAGAGCTTGATGATCGGTACTCGACTCAAGAGCAAGTCTGGTTTTTCGCTCAATTATCCCTGGTTGGTCAATTACGAACTCATCCAATTCTCGCAACCGCTCGGCGTAGTGCACCTCCGTTTGCAATTTCCAGATAAGGATGCTGCGAACGTCATCTTCCGTGAGAAACTCGGGTTCGCGACCTGAGATCTCGTCAATCACCGCGTCGGATTTGATGTCGTACTGCTGGCTCCAAAAGTCAACCCAGTAGGACAGGTCTACTGGGCTCGAATTTGCCTGAAGGTGTGCCATTTGTTCTCCCCAATCCACAAACTAATCTTCGCTAAAAATGACCTGATTCAGCTTCGTTAAAGGGCTATTTCAGGAAAATTAGAGGTTCTACTTTCAAAAATACTTGATCGTTGCTATGGTAAAGCATCGTGACCGAAAAACTCGAGTGGACATCAGAATGGACTGAAGCTGGGAAAAGCGTCTTTCAAGGCGAGAACGTCATAATTGCTGGACAGGCCGGCACCGGTAAATCCCTTTGGATCAAAGCAATCGACGAATTCTTGACGAGCAAAGGTGTCGGGGTTCAGGTCGTTTCATTTACGGCATCAGCTGCTGAGAATGTTGGGGGCAAGACAATCCATTCGGTATTTGGTTTTCGTCCCGGCGTGGACATCCTTGACCCGCGAGCCTCAGTGCACTGGAAGACTCGCGAACGGATTGAGGGAATAACAACCCTGATTATCGACGAATACTCGATGCTCAGTTCCAGACTCTTGGATGCAGTTTCGGCAAGGTGCCAGCAATTTCCAGCTAACGTCCAATGGAACAATGATGCTGTCCGGGAACACTTTGGGGGCCGACAAGTCATTCTGGTTGGCGACCCTTTACAACTTGAACCAGTTGTCACCGCCGAGGATCGAGTTATTTTTCATGGCGAGGGATACCCGGGCCACTTCTGGTTTGATGCAAAAGACTACGAACCTGGTCGTTTTCAGCATTTTTGTTTCACGAAGCCTTTTCGCCAGGTTGACGACGAAGACTTTGTCACATTGTTGAATGATCTTCGACATGGAAACAACTTCGACACACATCACCCCACTCTCCACGGTCGCCGAGAGGAAGTGCTCGATGTGGATGATGATTCGACCGCTGTCAACCTGACTCACGACAATGAACTTCGTCGCCGAATGAACGAAGAGAAACTTCGCAGGATTGACGAGCCGCTGCGCGAAAGTCGCATCCACTGGACTTTTGGTGAGGAAACTGGGCGTAAGGTTCCAAATCAATTTGAAGAAGTGCTCCAACTAAAGGTAGGGGCCCGAGTCATGTTTACTCAGAATAAATATGACGAGAACAAGAAGCTCCTATGGACCAACGGAAGCACTGGCGAAGTGACAGGCTTCACACCAGAAAATGGCGCCTTCATTACAGAGGTTGAAGTCCGGCTCGATGGCGGACGCGTAGTAAAGGTTGAACGCGAAATCCTCCAGGAGCACCAGTCAATTAGGCACTCTCGACCTGGCGAGAAACCCTGGATTGAAAAGAAACTCATTTTTGAAGCTGTCCAATTTCCGTTGACTCTTGGCTGGGCCTTCACGATTCACAAGAGTCAAGGGAAGACGATCGGCAAGGTTCGAATCAATGTAAGCGACAGCTTCTCCCCCGGCATGGCCTACACCGCACTGTCACGGGTGCGTCGAATGGACCACTTGATCATTTCAGGAACATTTGGTAAACACCACTTTCCTGCGCCTGACGAGCGCCTGAAGGACTACCTAACTAAGTACTTCCCATGTTTTGGAACATTTTTACCAGAAGTGATTTCGCCACCAGAATTACCTGGGGAACTGGAGTAGCAGCCTTGGCTCTCCTGCTTCCAAATGTCCAATTGGACCCCAGAGGCGTCGCTAGTCCCGCCTCGCCCACCATCTGGGGTCCAATTGGA
>DAIQPM010000022.1:0-18399 GCA_036787355.1 Acidimicrobiales bacterium | reverse complement strand
GCGAGCATCGCCATTGAATACTTAATGACTTTCGCTCGTGAAGTTCTACGTGTAACGGCAGGAAGTGTAAAAGCGGCAATAACGGCACCCACCCCTTGAGCGGTCACCAGCCAAGAAGTTCCAACTCTTCCTGAGTGAAGAACGTCAATCGCCATTGCGGGGATAAGAGTGATGAATGGACTGATGATGAGTCCAACAATTCCAACGCCAATAATTGGATACCGGCATCCAAGAACTCGCCACGCCTGCTTCATTCCAACCACGAGTTCTTTTAGTGGTTGAACTTTTGTAAGAACTTTGGCTCGAGGTTTGGTTTTAACGAAGAAGAACATGGTGACAACGACCGCAAAAGAAACAGCGTTCGCCACAAAGCAGATTGCGGGAGACCCGAATCCGAGTGCCACTGCTGCCAGCACTGGGCCAATGATTCTTCCCAAGTTAAATTGAGCTGAGGAGAGCGAAATCGCAGCGACTACTTCATCGGTATCAACGAGGTCTCGAAGCAGTGACTGCCACCCCGCCCACGATGAAGAACTTGATAAACCTTCAATGAGTGCGAGCGAGCAGGCGACGAATGGCGTTAAGTGATGCATGAAAAGTGCAACAGCCAGCAGTGTCGCAGTAATAGTCATGATGAAGTTGTTGAGCTGAATCCACTTTTGTCGATCAAATCGGTCCGCAACAATGCCACCTAGGGGCGAACCAATAATTGCTGGCAACCATCCGCAGAATGTCAGGAGCCCGAGCCAAACAGGGTTGTGCGTGGTTTCAGTGAAATAAACACCAAGCGCAACACTCTGCATCCATGTTCCAATTGAGGAAGTGAAATTTGAAATTACGGCGAGCGCAAAACTTCGGTGTCGAAGTGGTGCGAGCGCAACATAAGCCATAGAACACAACGCTACTTAGTGTGCAGCGTTAATGGTGCTTTAAGAAATTATTCTTGATTTTTTTTGCGTCGAGGACGAAGTGCGAACCACCAGACCGAAACAATCGTTGAGAGAATTCCAACAATTCCAAGAGACGCCTTAACGCCTTTGTGCTTGCCCTTTTCGTTTTCACTCATGGTTCCATCGTAGTAAGCAAAATGCCGGGGACAAAAAGCCCCCGGCATCAAGCAAAACAACCGACTTAGGCCTGTGAAGCAGCCTCGATGTTGAATTCAAGACCAATTTTGTGGCCAACTACGAGCGATCCATTTTCAAGAGCACCTTCGAAGTCAACTCCGAAGTCACGGCGGTCAAACTCACCCTTTGCTTCAAAGCCAGCAACTGATACACCTGGAGTCATTGATGGACCAGAACCTAGGAACTCAAGTGCGAACGTAATTGGCTTGGTAACACCTTTGATGGTGAGGTCTGCCACAAGCTCGTAGTCATCGCCGCCCTTTGACTTAATTGAAGTTGACTTCAAGTTAAGGGTTGGGAACTTCTCTTCTTCAAGGAAGTCTGACGACTTAAGGTGACCGTCACGCATTTCGTTATTGGTTGAAATTGAAGCTGCCTTAACGGTTGCTTCCACTGATGACGTTTCAGGTGTTTCGCCGATTGTTACTGTTCCTTCAAAGTCAGTGAACGTGCCACGAACCTTTGAAGCTACAAGGTGTCGGACGGTAAAACCGATTGAACTGTGTACTGCGTCTACGGTGTAGACGCCTGAAGCTGGGAGGTTGCTCATTGAAATTTCCTTTGATTGGAACACTTTTGTGTAATCATGACTATAAAGGTCATAATTAAATTTCAATCGGGACAAACGTCACAAGGTTTACTTGAAACATCGCAAAGCCTTAGGCCTTGGCGACCCAGACCTTTGCTTCTCGTTCGTCGTCGAGTTCAAGAACCGTTCCTTCCCCAGAGCCAGCACCGCTTATTACTTCAGTAGCGAGTACTTCAGTACCGAGCAATTCGAATCCATCACTCAAGTCATCAATGCCCTGTACGTGCAGGATAATTCGGTCAGATACATCGAGTCCAGAATTCTTTCGAAGATCTTGAACCTGGCGAACTACGTCACGCAAGTAGCCACGTCGCAGTAAGCCGTCATCCAGAGTTAGATCGAGAGCAATGACTTCTCCACCTTCTCTCGAAACAGCAAAACCGCCTTGGCTCTTAACGCGAAGTTCAATGTCTTCACTTCCGAGCTCAAATACGCCAGTCGAAAGTGTGATTGCCACGTTTCCGCCAGCTTCGAGTGTTTCTGCAGCCTTGACTGAATCGAGCTTCAAGAGCGCGGGCTTCAATTCCTTCACTGCTTCACCGAGTCGTGGACCAACGGTACGGAAGTTTGGAACAAGTTCGAAGCTGAGTACGTCGGCGAGCTCGGCACCATATTCAAGAACGTCAACGTTGAGCTCATCCTCCACGATTCCTTCCGGTGGCATTGGAGCACCAACTGGCAAGAAAACCAGTGCGCGAGCGAGTGGTTGGCGAACCTTAACGCCAGCTTCAGCGCGTGAGGCACGACCTAGAGATGTGAGCCTGCGAGCGACGTCCATTGATTCTTCAAGAGCAGCATTCCTCATCTCAGGGTTGCTCTTTGGCCAGTCAGCCAAGTGAACAGAGTCGGTTTCTTTTACGTCAAAGAGTTCTGCGTACATGCGCTCAGAAACAAACGGAATGAATGGAGCCATGATCAACGTGATGCGCTGCAAGACTTCGAGCAGGGTTGCCTGTGCTGCGAGTGAGTCTGAACGTGGAACATTTGGATCAGTGCGCCAGAAACGACGACGACTCCGACGTACATACCAGTTCGACAGATCATCAATCAGGTCGTGCAGTGCGTCACAACCACTGAGTGGTTCATAGCCATCGAGCGCAGCCGTTACAGCAACGGTCACGCTCTCGAGTCGAGACAGAATCCACTTATCGATTTCTTGACGGTCCTGCGGTGCTGGAATTTCAGGGTCAGCAGGGTCGAAGTTGTTGAGTGATGCATACGTTGTAAAGAAGCTGAACGTGTTCCATAGCGTTGCGAGCGTGTCACGAAGTGAAGCGTCAATCGCGCCAAGCCCTGCGCGAGTAGAAGTCCACGGTGATCCCTGGCTAAACATCCACCAGCGAAGAGGGTCTGCTCCACGAGTGTTGAGCACTTCCCACGGATCAATCACGTTTCCGACGGACTTACTCATCTTCTTTCCGGTTTCGTCAACAATGTGTCCGAGGCACAAAACGTGCTCGTAAGGAGACTGACCGAAGACAAGCGTATTGACAGCAAGTAGTGAATAGAACCATCCACGCGTTTGGTCAATTGCTTCAACAACCAGCTGTGCCGGGAACTGCATCGCTTCTTTTGAGCCAGCCACGTGAGGGAACCCAACTTGTGCTGCAGGCATTGCACCAGAGTCGAACCAGGCGTCGATTACAGGGATTTCGCGGACTGCTTCTTTTCCACACGTGCGACAATTCATCTTGATGTCGTCAATGTTTGGACGGTGCGGATCGAGCTTTGACTGATCTGTTCCCGTGAGTTCAGAAAGTTCTGCGAGTGAACCAACGCAGGTGAAGTGATTATCTTCACAGGCCCAAATAGGAAGCGGGGTTCCCCAGTAGCGGTCTCGAGAGAGTGCCCAGTCAACGTTGTTATTTAGCCACTCGCCCATTCGCCCGTCACGAATGTGTCCGGGGTGCCAGTCAATGCCAGCATTTTCAGAAATGAGTTGTTCTTTGAACTTGCTCGTGGCGATGTACCAACTTGGCTTAGCCCAGTAAATAATTACCGTGCCACAGCGCCAGCAGTGCGGCAGTGAGTGAGTGAAGTCAAAGCGACGTAAAAGAATCCCACGCTTTTCCAGTTCATTGTTGATTCCAGCGTTTGCTTCACGAACGCCTTGGCCCTCTAGCCAAGGAATGTCAGCAGTGAATTTTCCATCTTGTCCAACTGGATTCACAATTGGAAGACCAAACTGACGGCAATTGACTCGGTCGATTTCACCAAAGGCTGGCGACTGGTGAACAAGTCCGGTTCCATCTTCAGTTGTGACGTAGTCAGCAGGTATGACGTAACAAGTATCAACATCGTCTGGGTACTTCACATCATCAAATGGACGCTCGTAATGAACGTTCAGAAGATCAGTTCCCTTCAGCGTGGCGTTGGCCTTAACGCCTTCACCAAATACTGATTCGATCAAGGCTTCAGCAACAACAACGCCGTCAACAACTGCGTAAGTAACGTCAGGGTTCACAGCTATTGCAACGTTTGAAGGAAGTGTCCACGGCGTAGTGGTCCAGACCGCAAGGTGCGTTGCGCCCTTCAGCCCACCGTGCGCATCGGCGTCAGTAATACGGAGCTTGATGTAGCAACTCTCGTCGAGTTCATCAGCGTAGGCACCAGGTTGCGCTAGTTCGTGTGAAGAAAGTGCTGTGCCACAGCGTGCACAGTACGGAACAACTTTGTAGTCCTTATAGAGAAGTTCACGGTCAAAGAGTTGTTGGAGCTGCCACCAAACTGACTCCACATATTGCGGGGTGTAGGTGTAATAAGCGTTCTCCATGTCAGTCCAGTAACCAATACGGTTGGTGAGTTTTTCGAACTCACCAACGTACGTAAGAACTGACTCTCTACAGAGGCGTGTGAACTCAGCAATGCCGACTTCTTCTTCAATGGCCTTCTTTCCTGAAATACCAAGTTGCTTTTCTACTTGTACTTCAACTGGAAGACCGTGAGTATCCCAACCGGCTCTTCGTGCGACGAAGTGTCCGTTCATTGTCTGGTAGCGACAGAAGAGATCTTTGTAAACACGCGCCCACACGTGGTGAAGTCCAGGCATACCGTTGGCAGTTGGTGGACCTTCGTAAAAGATCCATGGAGTTTTTCCTTCACGCTGGCTCATTGAGCGTGCGAAAACGTCGTTCTTCTCCCACCGAGCAAGCTCGGCTTCCTCAATGGCCACAAAATCAAGTTCGGCACTGACGGGGCGAAATACCACGGGTCTCCTTAAATAATCACTCAATCGTACTAACCAGCACGACTACGAAGAACCGTTTAGGCGAATTTGGCGCTCAACCAGTCAGGAGAAAGTTCTTCCAGTGATGAAAGCACTGCATCAGCGAGTTTGAAGGCAGGTAATTCACGGTCTTCTTTTGTGGGTACCGCGATAACGCTCATGCTCCCAGCCTTGGCTGCGAGCACCCCTGCGGCGGAGTCTTCAAAAACCAAGCACTCTTTTGGCGAAACTCCGAGCGACTTTGCTCCAGAAATGAACACCCCGGGGTGAGGTTTTCCATATTCTTCATCTTGAGCGGAATTAATGCTTACAAATTTGTCACGAAGTGAGAAGTTGTCGAGGCAGCGATGAATAAGAGCAGTCGGTGTAGAACTGGCTATCGCTACCGGTCCGTATTCGCTCGCGAGTTCAATTGCACGAATAGCCCCAGGGAGAAGTACACCCTCACTTTCTACAAGTTCACCGACACGGTTTAGAAGCATCTGGGTCACATCACTCGTTGATGGTCCACTCCATGGATACTTTGCAAACCAGAACGCCACTACTTCTTCGACGTACATTCCCTTGGTTTGGCGACCCGCACCGTCATCGAACTGGACTCCGAGCGATGGGAAAATCTCCAGCTCGGCCTTATGCCAAAGAATCTCTGAGTCGATCAAGAGACCGTCCATATCGAACAAAGTTGCGCGCAATCTCACTCTGTAACTCTGGCACATCAAAACAGTACGGTTGAGACATGGCTTTAATACGAAACCTCAACGTAGAAGACATTTCTTTCATTGCTTCACGAGTGGCGAGCCGACTTCGCTATGAGGCTCAGCAAAATCCACTGATTAACCCGGACTTTGACGCGGAAGCTTTTGAGTCCGCACTTTTTGGTGCGCGAGAAGGAACGTGGGTGTGCGACGAAGGCAGTCTCATGGGACACATCTATGGCGCGGTGCTCCAGGGCTCATCTGAGCAGACTGGCGTTTGGATCGGCCCTGACGGAGTTTCTTTTGACTCACCCAGTGATCTCAAAGAACTGTATCGAGTCGCATCGACTGAGTGGAAATCTCGAGGAGCTAGCGAAGTATTCGTTTGGGTACTTAACTCCGAGTCGTCACTTCAACCATGGAGTGATTTGGGTTTCGAACTTGTTCATGAGCATGGCGTCATGAAACTTGATTCCTTACAGTCGAGATCACTTCCACTCGAGTACAGCGTTCGACTCGGCGGGCCACAGGACCTACCTACGGCGCTCGCCCTTGATGATTTGCTTGAGCAGTATCAAGGCGGAGACGTCGAAACATCCAGAGCGTCAAGAGAAGAAGATCTCATTGAAACGATTGAAGATCCTGATACCAGTTACTTCATTGTTGAAAACGAAGGTGACCCAGTTGCGCACTGTGTCTCATTTCCGCTTCTTCCGAGGAGAAGCTCGCACGACGAAACTGCTCACCTAAGTGACGTTGTTGTACTTGCGGACCACAGACGGAAAGGCATTGCAACGGCATTGATTGACGAAGCGCTCCGTAATGCGCAAGAAGAAGGCGCACGGTTTGCTGAGGTGAATTGGCGCAGCACCAACGTTCAGGCGAAAGCCTTTTGGCTGGACTACGGATTTACTTCGACGTATGTACGTCTACGAGCAGCGCTTGATTAAAGAGAAGCTTCGATTGCAGAAACAATCGATGCGTCTTCAGGTTCAATTTGTGGAGCGAAGCGCTGCACTGAACCATCAGCTGTAATCAAAAACTTTTCAAAGTTCCAGCGAATGTCGCCATTCACGCCTTCTGCGTCAGCAACTTTGGTGAGCTCTGCGTAAATAGGGTGACGGTTTTCACCGTTAACTTCGATCTTTTCCATCAATGGGAACGTCACACCATACGTCGTTGAGCAGAAAGTCTGAATTTCTTCAGCACTTCCTGGCTCTTGTTCGAGGAACTGGTTGCATGGGAATCCAACAACACTGAAGCCCTTGGACTCGTACTTCTTCTGAAGTGCTTCAAGTCCGGTGTACTGAGGCGTGAGGCCGCACTTTGAAGCAACGTTCACTACGAGGACGGTCTTTCCAGCGAAAGCTCCAAGGGAAGATGGCTTGCCATCGAGGGAATTAACTGCAATGTCATAAATAGTCATGACGACAACATAACTGCGTTTGAGACCCCCTCGCCAGCCGTAGGCTGAGCCTATGAAATCAGTAGTAATTGACAATGGTTCCCTCGTCCTTAAAGACAGCGATACCCCCACTCCTGGAGCCGGTGACGTGCTCATTGCGGTTCATGCAGCTGGCCTCAACGCGGCAGATCTAATGCAACGACTTGGCTTCTACCCCGCACCTGCTGGTTGGCCACAAGACATTCCGGGCCTTGAACTTGCTGGAGAAGTGGTCGCGATTGGCAAGGGTGTCGAGAAGTCACTTCTACATAAAAGGGTCTGCGCGATTGTTGGTGGCGGCGCGCAGTCCACACACTGCGTGGTCCCAGCAGAGCACTTGACAATTATCCCTGAACATGTTTCATACGAAGAAGCTGGCGGATTTGCTGAAGCGTTCACGACTGCATTCGATGCACTTGTTCTTCAAGGAAAAATGGTCGCCAACGAACGTGTTCTTATTTCTGGAGCATCTGGTGGTGTTGGAACAGCTGCAATTCAAATCGCCCACGCCCTTGGAGCTCATGTCGTAGCGGTCACTAGAACTGATGAGCATCATGAGCAACTCAAAAAACTAGGCGCATCGCAAACAATCACGATTGAAGAAGTCGCTTCCATTGAACGGGTAAACGTAGTTCTCGAATTAGTAGGTGCCGCTCACCTAAATGCTGCCCAGCACGTACTCGCGCCGCACGCACGAATTGTTGTCATCGGAGTGGGTGGAGGAGGAAGCACTGCTGAACTCAATCTCCTTAATTTCATGAGCTCTAGAGCGACGCTTACTGGTTCAACTCTTCGCGCTAGGTCACGCGAAGAAAAGGCGGAAGTGATTAACCACGTCAATTCAGTTTTGCTCCCGCTTTGGCAAAATGGACAACTCAACGTTCATGTAAACAAAACGTATTCGCTTGAAGAAGTTGAAGCGGCCTACGAATTCTTCTCAGAACGTGGAAAATTCGGAAAAGTGATGTTGAGTATTTCATAATGATTGAAAGGCCTCACCCATCTCGACTCTCGCCGTCAAGGCCCGATTACGACGCGATTATCGCAGCGCACGACCAAGCAGTTACCGCCGGTCATGATTCTTACATCGACCCTTCATCTGGACTCACTGTGCTTACCGTCAGTGCCCACATCGCTCGAGGAACATGTTGCGCAAGTGGATGTCGCCACTGTCCCTACGTAAAGAAGTAGCTACAGAAGTTCGCTCAGTGCAGTGTAAGGAAGTCCTAGTGCTTCAGCGACTGACTCGTAAGTGACCTTGCCATTGACGATGTTCACACCTTCAGCAAGTGCGTCATCACTCATAACTGCATTTCTCCACCCATTATTTGCAAGGTTCAGCGCATACGGAAGTGTTGCGTTTACGAGGGCATACGTTGAGGTGTAAGGGACTGCACCAGGCATGTTCGCAACACAGTAGAGAATTGAATCAGCAACCTTAAAAGTTGGTTCAGAGTGAGTTGTTGCGTGTGTTGCTTCGAAACATCCGCCCTGGTCGACTGCAATGTCAACAAGCACGGATCCCTTTTTCATACGAGAAATTAGCTCATTGCTTACGAGTTTTGGAGCCTTGGCGCCAACAACTAGAACCGCGCCAATCACAATGTCTGCTTCAAGACAAGCAGCTTCAAGTGATGCTGCATCCGAAAGAACAGTTTTGACTTCTCCCTTGAAATACGTTTTTACATAATCAAGACGAGCTGGGTCACGGTCGAGCACTGTCACATGAGCCTGCATCCCGTGAGCAATCAGCGTTGCCTCGAAACCTGAAATTCCTGCTCCAATAACAACGACGTTTGCTGGCTCTACCCCATTCACTCCACTAATCAACTTTCCGCCCCCGCCGTGTGGTGCCATCAAGTGATGTGTAGCAACCATTGGTGCCATGCGCCCAGCGACTTCACTCATCGGTCGAAGTAGCGGTAGAGCATTGTCTGGGAGTCGAACTGTTTCATAGGCAATCGCAACATTGCCTGCCTTTAGCAGGGCTTCTGTGCACTCACGACCTGAGGCGAGGTGAAGATACGTGAAGAGGATTTGATCTTTGCGAAGGCTGAGCCGGTGGTATTCAGCCGCGACCGGTTCTTTTACCTTCATCACCATTTCCGAAGACGCCCAAAGTTCATCAGCTGAGTCAATTATCTTTGCCCCAGAAGCAACGTACTGCTCGTCAGAAATGCCAGATCCACTTCCCGCACCTTTTTCAATAAGAACTTCGTGGCCTGCTTTTGCAAGTGCGAGTGCACCTTCTGGAGTCACCGCAACGCGGCCCTCATCCTTTTTTATTTCCTTCGGAACGCCGATGATCATCTTTGATCATCCTTTCTAGTTATTAGTCAATTGTGTCGTACGCAACACGAGGTTGCTTGAAAAAGTTTGTTTTGTTACGCGTTTTAAACATAGTGAGCAATAGAAATGGGATTCCTGATGCCAAAACAACAATGTCGGGCAAGGCAGATGCTCCTCCACTAATCATCACTTGATAACAAACAAAGAGTAGTGAGGCTCCTCCAATCAATGGAAGGTAGACCATAGTGACATTCGACCTGAAATTTTGTCCTAGCGTCTTTCTAAAAGCCCACGCACACGCAATCCCAGTGAAACCGTAGTAGAAGGCAACAAGTACACCAATGTTGGCAACCAGATTGTTAAAGACGCTTGAACTCGAACTAGAGAATGTGGTCAGAATAATTCCCGCAAAACTCAGCAAAGCTACAACCAATGTTCCAACTGCAGGAGTCTGAAATTTTGGATGAATTCGAGCGAACATCTTTGGCCAAACTCCATCACGCGCCATTGAATAAGTAATTCGCGCAGCGGGAAGCACCGTAGTTTGCGTCGTTGCGACAGTTGACGTTAGAACAGCAAAGATCATCAAATAACTCGCCCACTTACCAAATAGTTGTTGACCGAAATAAAACAGAACTGAAACATCCTGAGCACCAACTGCTTTAGGTCCGAGCAGCATCTGCACTGCCACTGTGTTTAGGACAAAGATTCCAAGCAGTAACCACATAGAGATGAGTCCGGCTTTTCCAGGAAGTCGAGCGCTATCTTTTGACTCCTCATTCAGATTCACGCTCGTGTCCCAGCCCCAGAAGTAGAACACACCAAGTGCGAGGCCACTTGCGAGAGCACTGTAGCCATGAATACTGAATGGGTTTAGCCAGCTCATTGAAAAGTTGATCGAATGCACTGGACGAGCAATTATGACTTTGATGATGCCGCCGATTGAAAAACCAGCAACACATATGTATTCAATGATGACCATGACCCACTGTGCGTTTGTTGTCCACCTGATGCCGTAGATGCAAATAATTGTCACGAGCGCAAGCCAAATTGATGCCACTAATGCGACTGCTTTAGTGTTGTCAATCGTGCTTGCATCAAAGAGATTGAAGGCAGAGTGTAAAAATTGCAACGTGTAGCCACCCGCGAGTAGCGGGGCTGTAGTGCAAAACAACACTGAGGTCCAGACCTGGACCCAGCCGTTGAACCAACCAACCGTTGGGTGCATGACTTCACTTAGCCACGAATAGCTAGCACCACAGTTTGGATTCTTACGGTTCAGATGAAAATAAGAAAGCGCAATGAACATCACCGGAATGAATGAAACAATCAGTACCGCTGGTCCCGCGAGTCCTACTCCTGCAATCAGAAATACTGCCGAAAGCGTCGACGCAATTGAATACGCCGGAGCTACCGATGACACAGCAACTGCAGTTGAGTCGAAGAGACTCAGCTCTTCGTGGCGTAGTTCTGCCTGTACTTGAGCTTCTGGCACCGGAACGCCAAAGGGGCCTTCAACTTCTTGGTTTGACATTGTCCAACCTTTGCATTTTGAGAAGTGTTGCTTAGTCCTGCAGATTGTGCATTACGTGCTTGATGCGGGTGTAATCCTCAAATCCATACACCGAAAGATCCTTACCGTAACCAGACTTTTTAAAGCCTCCGTGTGGCATTTCAGCAACCATCGGAATGTGGGTGTTAACCCACACGCATCCAAAGTCCAGGTCACGAGTAAATCTCATGGCGCGACCGTGATCTTGGGTCCAGACTGAAGATGCGAGTCCGTAGTCAACACCATTGGCCCACTTCAGTGCTTCAGCTTCATCACTGAACTTTTGAACGGTGATAACCGGTCCGAAGATTTCATTCTGAATCATTTCATCGTTTTGCTGCATGTCAGCGATAACAGTCGGAGAGATGAAGTAACCAACGTCACCGACTCGCTCACCACCTGCAGCAATACTGGCGTGCTTAGGAGCGCGACCAATAAAACCAGTAACTCGCTCAAACTGGTTGATGTTGTTTACCGGTCCAAGAAATGCATCTGCGTTGTCTGGCGCACCAATGACCATGTTCTTTGCTTGCTCGGCGATTGCATCGACAAAGTTTCCATACGCCTTCGGTGCAACGAGAACTCGCGTTGCTGCGGTGCAGTCTTGGCCCGAGTTGAAATAGCCAGCTATTGCAATGTTCTCTGCAGCATTGGCAATGTCAGCATCATCAAAAACAATAACTGGCGCCTTTCCACCTAGCTCGAGGTGTACGCGCTTAAGAGTCTTGGAAGCAGATTCTGCAACTTGCATACCTGCTCCAACTGATCCAGTAATAGAAACCATTGCTGGAATGTGGTGCTCAGCCAGTAGTCGTCCCGTGTTGCGGTCACCACAAACAATGTTGAGCACACCCGGTGGAAGTACTTGTGCCATGAGCTCTGCCATGAGAAGTGTCGAAGCTGGTGTCGTGTCACTTGGCTTTAGAACCATCGTGTTTCCTGCAGCGAGGGCTGGTGCCCATTTCCACACAGCCATCATGAGTGGGTAGTTCCATGGCGTTACCGCAGCGCACACACCCACTGGTTCACGACGCACGTAACTTGTCATGCCTGACATGTATTCGCCAGCGGAGCGACCTTCAAGGAGTCGAGCCGCGCTCGCAAAGAATCTGATTTGATCAACCATTGGTGGAATTTCATCGCTTAGTGTCACGGCAATAATTTTTCCGCAATTCTCAGTTTCAACTGCTACCAATTGTTCGGCGTTTGCTTCCAGGATGTCGGCAATCTTTAGAAGCATCAAGCTTCGCTCAGAGGGAGTCGTGCGCTTCCATGACTGGAATGCAGTGCTGGCTGACTCGAGTGCAGCATCAATATCTGCAGAATCTGAAACTGGCATCTCTGCAAATGGTTGTGACGTGACCGGACTAATCAGGTCAATGTATTTACCGCTCTTTGGAGCTACAAATTCCCCGTTAATAAAGTTCGCTAAACGACGCACTGTCTTTCCCCTTGCTTGCAACTGCTATGTCTATGCCTCCACTCTGCCAGATAGCCAAACCCCATGCAAACACTGGGGTTGTAAATAGTCCCCTAGGGGGCATTTGACGACTCATATCGGCGTGATATGGCGCTATACTGTCCCTATCCGCAGTTGAGGGCTTTAGTCCCGAAACTAGGTGATACCCAATGTCAGCCAAACCAAACCAACAGCAGCAAAAGAACGCAGAGATAGCGAACCTTGAGCTCATCTCCACCACCAGCGCTCTGGACATGGTTGACCGTCAAATTATTGCCCACCTCCAGCGTGATGGTCGCAGAGCCTACGGAGCAATTGCCGAAGACGTCGGGCTATCTGAACCAGCAGTTCGACGTCGCGTTCAACGCCTCAAAGATACTGGTGTTATGCAGATCGTGGCAATCACTGATCCACTGCAAATGGGGTATGGACGTGAAGCGCTTGTAGGTATTCGCGTTCATGGTGACGTTCGAAAGGTCGCCGACCAAGTCGCAGCAATCGAAGAAGCTAACTACGTGGTTATGACCGCCGGAAGCTTCGATATCATCGCCGAAGTCATTGCAGTTGATGACGCGGCGCTGGTACAACTACTCAACGACTCCATCCGAAGTATTCCGGGTGTGACCGAAGTTGAAACATTTCTGTATTTGAAACTTTCAAAGCAGACCTACGCATGGGGAACAAAATGACTATCAATGAAATTTACTCAGACGGCATGGCCGTTTCGAGTTCTGAGGAGCCAAGCCATACTTACTCCGAGCGGGCACGACGCAACTTGTGGCTACACATGTCGCGAATGGGCTCCTACTCGGAGACTAACGAAGTTCCAGTATTCGTTCGTGGAGAAGGTGTACACGTCTTCGACGCGAACGGCAAGAAGTACTTTGACGGAATCTCTGGCCTGTATACAAACATGCTCGGCCACGGACGTCCAGAGTTTGCAGAAGCAGCGGCTAACTCTGTAAAAGAAATGACATTTTTCCCGGTGTGGACGTATTCACATCCCAAGGCAATTGAACTTGCTGAAAAGCTCGCGAGTTTGGCCCCCGGAGACCTCAACAAGGTGTTCTTCACAACTGGTGGAGGTGAAGCTAACGAAAGTGCTTGGAAGCTCGCTCGCCAGTATCACCGCCTTCGTGGAGACACGAATCGCTACAAAGTCATTAGTCGTGATGTTGCCTATCACGGAACAACCCTTGGAGCGCTAACAATCACTTCACTCGAGAGCTACCGCAAGCCTTTCGAGCCACTGGTCCCTGGAGCAGTCAAAGTTCCAGCCGTGAACTTCTACCGTGCAACCGAGCACGCTGATGATTTTGAAGCTTTTGGACTTTGGTCTGCTCAGCAGATCGAAGAAGCAATTCTTCGAGAAGGCGCAGAAACTATTGCCGCTGTGTTCTTAGAGCCAGTACAAAATGCTGGTGGTTGCTTCGCACCACCACAGAGTTACTTCAAAGAAGTTCGGCGCATTTGCGACAAGTACGGCGTGCTGCTTGTAACTGACGAAGTTATTTGTGCATTCGGTCGCATTGGAACATGGTTCGGTGGTCAGAAGTATGACTACGTTCCAGACATCATCACCTGCGCCAAGGGGATCACCGCTGGCTACGCTCCAATGGGAGCCATGATTGTTTCTGATCGTATTGCTGAACCATTCCAGCACGATGACACTTCATTCATCCATGGCTTCACATGGGCCGGTCACCCTCTCAGCGCTGCTATGGCGCTGACTTCTATTGGCATCATCGAGCGTGAAGACGTACTCGGCAATGTTCAAAAGAACGAGGAATACTTCCGTGAGTCTCTCAACGGGCTTAAGGACCTTCCAATTGTTGGTGACGTTCGTGGTGCTGGTTACTTCTGGGGCGTTGAACTCGTAAAGGATCAGGTGACCAAGGAAACATGGGAGGGTGCGGAAGCTGAGCGTCTCCTTCGTGGATTTATTTCACCTGAAATGTTCCGTCGTGGTCTCATTTGCCGTTCTGATGACCGAGGCGACCCAGTAGTCCAACTCGCTCCTCCACTGATTTCCACGCGTGCGGATATCGACTGGATGGTCGGTACTCTTCGCGAGGTCTTCACCGGAGCCGTCAAGCATCTCTAGTGCGCCCACCTGCTTCGCTGTGGTGGTCACAACTAACTAGCCCCATTACGCCTAGGCGTTCGCTGAACGCTCACATGGACGTTGATGTCTGCATTGTTGGCGGTGGTTACACCGGTCTTTGGACTGCACGTGAACTGAAGCGTAGGGATCCGAGTCTGCGCATTGCGGTCCTGGAAAAAGCAGTCTGCGGATTTGGCGCTTCTGGTCGCAACGGAGGCTGGGTTTCTGCCTTATTCCCAGTGAGTGACGAGCAGATTTCTCGCAACTTCGGTGTTGAACTCCTCAACCACCAGCGAAGCCTGCTTCAGAAGTCAGTGCAACATCTTGGCGACTCTTTGAGCGCTGACGGGATTGATGCCAACTTCCGTCAGGGTGGAACACTCACCTTCGCACGAAGCGAAGTGCAGGCTTCAAGGTTACAGAGGGCAGTTTCCAGTGCGCACGAATCAGGAAGTAGTCCTGATGACCTTATGTGGCTGAACAAAGAGCAGGCTAAAGAACGTGGACACCTTCATGGTTCTCTCGGAGCAACTTTCTCGCCACACTGTGCTCGTGTGCACCCAGCCAAACTTGCAAGGGGGCTTAGCGATGTTTGCGAAGCGCTAGGTGTGGAGATCTTTGAGAACAGCACCGTTACGAGAATTGTTCCAAAAACGCGCCGAAGTCAACCAGAGGTAATAACACCACAAGGTTCAATCCACGCAGAATTCGTAATTCGAGCAACCGAAGGATTCACTTCCACTTTTTCAGGTGAACGCAGAACTGTTGCACCTATCTACTCTTTAATGATTGCCAGCGAACCTCAGAGTGACGACTTCTGGCGTGAAGTTGGATTCTCAAAATATGAAACCTTCGCTGACGACCGACATCTCATCATTTATGGACAGCGAACCGATGACAACCGAATTGCCTTTGGTGGTCGAGGGTCGCCATATCATTTCGGTTCAACTGTTGAAGAGCGTTTTGATGCCAATCAGAAGGTTTTTCGTGAGCTGGGAACAACACTTCGCGAACTATTCCCAAACCTGAGCGGCGAAATTACCCACCAATGGGGAGGGCCACTTGGCATGCCAAGAGACCTAATGCCATCAGTGACGATTGACTATAGAACTGGCATTGGATCGGCTGGTGGCTATACCGGTGACGGGGTCACACTTAGTTATGTTGCTGGCAATGCATTGGCTGACCTCATAACGAGTCCCGAAACAACCACTGATTTCACTCGGCTCCCCTTCGTGCAACACCATTCGAAGAAATGGGAAGTAGAACCGTTGCGCTGGCTTGGAGTGAATGCTGGGCTAGCGCTAGCGAAGCGTGCAGATCAGGTAGAAAACAAAAAGGGACAGGTGAGTAAGGCCAGTTCCCTACTTGGCCGTCTGCTTGGTTAACTTCAGCGAAGTATGTTTACTGCCCGTGCAGCGACCACGGTAATGGCGATAAGAGAAACCATCGACTCTGTTGCGAAGAGAATTTTAATTCGTAGCGTCAGCGGCATCGCATCGGCCGGCGCGAAACTTGTTCCGTTTGCGAATGCGGTGTAGAGATAGTCATGAAAACGTGGATGCCAATTTTCTGGCGCTAGTGAGGGATTTTCAAGCTGAGGAAATTGAATGTCAACAAGTTCAGTGCCTCCAGCGCGCATATGAGGTCCACCACCGTCTATCTCCCAAAACCAAATTCCATAGACAATCACATTGGTTAACCAAATAGCCACGGCCGAGTAAATCAAACTTCGACCACCAGAGACGTTGGTGGTGAGAAGTCGATCAACGAGCAAGCCAACGGACACCACATTGGCAAAGGTAATTATCGCGAGCATCACAATCACTGTTCGACGAACCCATGGCGATTCATCAGGGTGATGATGTTTACGTGCCGAAAGTGGAAGGAGCGGCAAAATTATCAATACTGGCAATAGCCACCTTGGTCCCACTACCAATCGATCAGGAAGCACAACATAGAGCGCGGTGCAGCAAAGTAACGCAAGTCCAGCTGGCCACCTAGGTTCGTGGTGAGGAATCATTTAATTAACTGTAATTCCTGCAGGCTGAAACAAATTGGTTGGTGAGAGGATTTCTGCAACTGGTAGAGCATCCCAAAGGCTCGTAATCAGCGTGTGTTGGTTTGATGCAACTTGCGATGCTGGTGGAATCGCTACTTCCACAGGTTGGTTGTAGCTAAGAATTTTTGAAGTCACCGAGATTGATTGTGAGGGTGAGCTAAAGGTTACGTTCGCCGATGTCACTTGGCCTTCTTTGCCGGTAGTGATACTGAAGTTCATTGAACCAGCAAGTGGTTTCTTGATTTGACCATTTGTGAGTGGACGAAGAACCATGCCACGTCCAAAGTTATACGTCGTAAACTCTCCGTCATATTGAGTGAGCAGTCTTCGATACGAAGTTATAAGTGCAATGTCTGGCTTAGTCATTTCAAGTGAAAGACCGAAGAATGGTGGGTTTGAAGAAAGTGCCTCACTGATCCAAGGCTTTCCCGCAAGGCTCACTAGACCCTGTGATCCAACATAGAGGTCAGAATTCGTCAGAACTATTTCAACCGGTGTTGAAGAAAAAGCTGAAGGAACATCCATTGAAATCTGCATCAACTGCTTTTGGAAATCAATCTTTGCATCAGCAAGAAGTGACGATCCACCGTTACTAGTAATCGTGAGCTGCATGTCCACGGTTTTCGGTGGATAGCCATTGAGGGCTAGTGCTTGACTTGAAGTGCCTGCTGGATTCGAATCTGTCGCTGCGAGGACCACGCCAAAAATGCTCAGGGCCAGAGCAACTGCTGCCAGTGCTACTGCTCCAACTCGCTGTGATGACGCCATAGAACAACCATACCGGTCGAAATATGGCCTAACTCAAAGGTTCGCTAAGAATTGTCGCTAGAAGGTCTGTAGCAATGTTTCGGCCACAGGCAATGAAGCCAATCCGTGATGCTGCATCCTGCATGAGATTTGACGTTATTGCCGCATAGGAAGCTGAAGCTGATCCCTCGAGCACGATTCCGTGGTTTTCCACACATTCGCGAACTGCACGTCGAATCTCAATTTCTTCCACCAACACCAGCGGGACTTGATGCTTGGCAATTAGCTCATTTGTGGCAGCACCCTCGTCGCCTCCGCCAGCGAGACCGTCAGCGATTGTTGGTCTGTGAATGATCTCTGACATTGGTACTCCACGAAGTGCAAAGTACATGGCGGAACTTTCAACTGGCTGCACCCCCGTAACCGCAATGTCGCCGCGTTGATGAGCTTCTCTTGATAGCAAGACACCCGAGATAAGTCCCCCACCACCCACCGAAATAACAATGTGCTCTAAGTCCGGTGCCTGGAGGAGCATTTCATCAAAGATTGTTGACTGACCGGCCATCACATTGGTGTCATTGAATGGGGAGATGTAATTAATTGACCTGGCTTCAGCTAGTTCCAGTGCGTGTTCCTGCGCATCATCGTATGAAGTTCCAAACTGAATGAGTTCAATGTCGAATTTTTTTAGTTTTTTTACTTTTGCTTCAGAGGCGTTCGTAGGAACCACAACTGTTGCGCGAACACCAAGTGCTTCTGACGCGTACGCAATGCCTAGGCCATGGTTTCCAGCTGAGGATGTGATTACTGCGCCGGTTGGATCGCTTCGTTTGGATGCGTCTACTGCCGCAAGTGCCCCACGGACTTTAAATGCACCCGTTGGCTGGAGGCCTTCCATTTTTACGTACGTCGGTCTCCCTCTAAGTAAAAGTCGAACCGTGGGCGTCACAACCAGGTGATCGGCGATAACGCGCCGTGCAGCCTCAAGCTCTTGCTGGTTTGGAGGCAGAACGTGGCGAAGCATTTTTAAATTCTACTACCGGAGTTTTCCTATTCATTTTCCGTTAAGTAAGGTCATACGTATGAATAACTTTGTGGCTGACGC
>DAIQPM010000021.1:0-18610 GCA_036787355.1 Acidimicrobiales bacterium | reverse complement strand
GACTTGGCGTCTGGCAGTGGAAGAAACGGCGCACGGCGCCACCAGCCCTTCCTTCGAAGTCGAAGTCCTGCGCGCGCAATGACCACAGTGTCTAGGGGGTGGCGAAGCAGATAGCGACCGAGGCCCCGTGGCCAGTACGAAGTCATATGCTTGCCCTTCTTCCAACGAGTGCGGCGCCAAGCAGTGGGCCCTCATCACCTAGTCCTGAGCGTTCAATTTTTAACCGATCGCTGTACTGAAGTCTGGCTACTGAGCGTGCAGCCTTGGTCGCCGCGTCAAAGAATTCATCTCCAAATCCGAGCGCCACAGATCCTGCGACGTAGCAACTCGAGACATCGAGCACCGAGCACAGTGAGCCAATTCCTCGACCCACCAGTTCTGCGGTCCGAGCACGAGTTTCGCTGCTGGCATCCTTGGGAGATTTGCCCGTCATGGCTTCAATGGCCCATCCTGAAGCTTCTGCTTCTAGACATCCCCTTGCACCACAGGAACACAGATTTCCATCTGGAACGACGTTTATGTGGCCAACATGTCCAGAGTTTCCTGTTTCACCGTCGAGCAGTTTTCCGTCAATAACAATGCCACCACCAATGCCGGTTGAAACAACCATTGAAATGTATGAAGCGTCATTTTTCGCTGCACCGTATTCGCCCTCTGCGAGTGCGAGGGCGCGTGCATCGCCATCAACAAAAGTTTTGACTCCAGTCTTAGATTCAAGTTCAGAGCGAAGAGGGAAATTACGCCACTGAGTGATGTTTAGTGGTGAAACAGTTTCGCCGCCTCTGGTCATTGGTCCAGCGCAGCCAACTCCGAGATAAGCAACATCTTTAGATTTTTGAAGTTGCTGCAACATTGCAACAATTGGTGTAACTAGATCGTTTCCAAGGTCATTGACGAATAGTCGCTCTCGAATAAGAATTGTTCCATCAGCGCCAACTAAGGCTCCGTCTATTTTGGACGCACCAATGTCAAGCGCTAGGCACGGAGCGGCGTTGTCGCCGGCTCCGGTAGGGCTCATTCGCTTCTGCGGCGTTGGCGTGACAACCAGTCACGAAGAGAGTCAATTCGAGGACCCACACTCGCATGAGCATCATCACCACGTCCAGGACGAGTGATGTCGCGCCAAGAGGCACGACCCATAAGACGCGCACTGCGCTCAACGACAACGGCTGAGAAGAACATCAGCGCGACGCCAGCGAGGCTGAGCAACATCGAAGTAGAAAGAAAGACCAGCAAAAGGGCGAGACCGGCAATGAAGCCAGCAATCCCCCAGCGAACTCGGCGTCCACCGTGCGAATAAATGTTGGTTTGCTCAACCTTTTCTTTGAAGCGTGGATCTTGCTTTGAAAGGGAGTCTTCTAGTTCGGCCAGGATCCGCTGTTCGTGCTCTGATAATGGCATCGCGACTCCTTCTGACTAGTTCCTACGTATCGTACCGTGTAATCAAGCATTTCGCACATTTCGAGTCATGGGGCTAGCCTTCATCCACTTTTATTTTTAAGGAAAATTGTGACTTCACAGACTCTTAATGTTGCAGTGATCTGCACCGGAAACATCTGTCGCTCCCCCATGGCCGAAGTAGCGCTCAGAGACCTCATCGCCAAAGACGCCCTTCTCTCTAGCCGCGTGAACGTAACAAGTGCTGGGACCGCGAACTGGCACGTTGGCAGCGAAATGGACGAACGTGCTCGTGCGGCGCTTGACCGTGCAGGACTCACCCAGGAAGGAACACTCGGGCAATTCGCGAGTGGTGACTATCTAAATGAACACGACATTGTTCTTGTTATGACCCGAGAGCACGTGCGCGATGTTGAACATCGCTTGACTAATCCAAGTACGCAAGTTGTCCTTGCTCGAAACCTTCTCGATGGCCCTCGTGACCTTGACGTGGCTGACCCGTATTACGGGACCGACAAAGATTTTGACGACTGCTTAGCGCAACTTACAGAATGTGTCCGTCAGTTGACATTGGTACTTCGTCAGCGCGTGGCGTAAGGCTCTTTCGAAGCTGCAACTCTGGCAAAGTAAATGAAAGAGCTAGCGCTAATAAGCCAAAAGGTATAGACCAGATATACATTCCGGCGATCGTTGTAGAAAGTGCGTGGGCAATTTCATTAAACACTTGCTTTGGAAGGTGCTGAAGAAAGTGTGGAGTCCAGCTCGCGGCTGAACTTGCGGCCGCTCCTGGCGGAAGTCCATGGACGTCTGCTGCGAGTGCTTTAGGAAGTTGGTTAGCGAACAGGGCGCCAAATACTGCAGTTCCAAATGACCCGCCGATTGACCTAAAGAAGTTTGAACCGGCGGTTCCGGCTCCAATGTCTTCTGGAAGCACAGCGTTCTGAACAGCAGTTGTGAGAATCTGCATAACTAAACCGAGGCCCATGCCAAAGACGACCATGAAGAATGCAATCATCCACGACGAAGTGCTGACACCAATAAATGAGAAGAGCCATAGCCCCAATGTCATGAGTGCTGTTCCGGTAATTGGGAATGGACGATATCTCTTTCCCTTCGAAACCATCTGCCCAGCAAAAATTGAGGTGGTAAACAGTCCGGCCATCATTGGCACCAGTCGAAGTCCCGACATAGTTGGAGAAATCAATCGCACGTCTTGGTAGTAGAGCGGCAAGAAAACCATGGCACCGTACATGGCAAAGCCAACGACAAAACCAATCGCTGAAGCTGAGAGAAACACTTTGTTCTTGAAGAGTCGTGGAGAGAAAATTGGCTCGACTGATCTACGTTCAATAAAGACACAAGCGCCTGCTGAAAGCAAGCCAAGGGCCACGAGAGCAATCGAACGCCAAGAACTCCACGGGAATGAAATGCCACCGAGAGAAGTAAAGAGGATCAACGCGGTTGCGGAGATGCTCAGTGTAAAAATTCCGGCGTAGTCAATGGTGTGCTGAACTCGCGCTTTTGAACTTGGCAAAAAGGCTGCGCATGCGGCAAGTGCGGCGATTCCAAGCGGAATGTTTACAAAGAAAATCCAGCGCCATGAGGAGTAGTCAACAAGCACTCCTCCAAGCAGTGGTCCGACAATTGTTGAAGTTCCAAACACTGCACCAAACCAACCGGCGTATCTTCCGCGATCGCGAGGCGGAATTACGTCGGCCATCACTGCCTGAGCCCCGACCATGAGCCCACCACTGCCCAGACCTTGAAATGCACGGAAAAAAACTAACTGCAACATGCTGTGGGCAATGCCACAAAGCATCGAACCGACTAAGAAGATAACAATCGCAGCCTGAAAATAACCTTTACGACCGTGCAGGTCGCCAAGCTTGCCCCACAGGGGCGTTGTGACAGTTGTTGCGAGCAAGTACGCCACAACTACCCAACTGAGGTGGCTAGCACCGTGAAGGTCGCCAACAATGGTTGGAAGGGCTGTCGAGACAATTGTTGAATCGAGTGCTGAAAGAAACATCCCCATCATCAGTGCGCCAAGAACAAAGTTCAGGTCACGTTTGTGAAGTATTGGGACGAGCGTCTGATCAGTCATTGGTTAATCCTTTGAGATTAGAGACAGTCTAGAACACCCTTGTGAAATTTGTTACAACCTATGTAATCTCTTTAGAAGACAAGATTGAGGACATATGAAAACCAAGCTCACCGAACTACTAGGCATTGAGTACCCCATCATGCTCGCGGGGATGGGTGGGGTCTCCTACTCGGCACTCGCTGGTGCTGTTTCAGAAGCTGGTGGCTACGGATGCCTTGGTGCTTCAACAATGTCAAGCGAACTCCTCGCCGAAGAAGTCGCCGCCACCAGAGCACTCACATCAAAGCCTTTCGGTGTTGACCTTCTCACCGCATTTCCCGACAGCCTCGTTCGCAACGTGGAAATCCTTATTGAAGGTGGAGCCACGACATTCGTTGCGGGACTCGGAGTGCCTAGTCACGTTGTTGAGATGTGTCACAAAAGTAATGTTCTGGTCGTTTCAATGTGCGGAAAAGTTGAACACGCCAAGCGCGCACTGGATGCTGGTTGTGACGTAGTCGTAGCGCAAGGAACCGAAGCAGGTGGCCACACCGGTCTTGTTGCAACAATGCCACTAGTGCCAATGATTGTTGATGCAATGAACGGCGCAATCCCGGTGGTAGCTGCTGGTGGAATCTTTGATGGACGAGGACTGGCTGCTGCACTAAGTCTTGGTGCTGATGGCATCTGGGTCGGAACTCGTTTCATTGCGACACCAGAAGCTCGAGCACTTCCTGGCTACCAGGACAAAATGATCGCCAGCAAGGAAGACGGAACCACTATCTCTAAGGGATTTAGTGGAAAGCCAATGCGTGTGATGAAGAACAAGACGTCTGACATGTACGAAGCCGATCCATCGCTTCTCAAGAAGTTCCCTGAGCAGCTCATGCAGTCACTCGGAAACGGAACATTCCACCTTGGAGCAGGTAACGACGCAGTTGGTGTCGACCCAGACCTCGAGGGCTACCCCGCTGGTCAAGCGGTTGGCGCAATTACTTCACTCATCCCAGCTGGGGACATTGTCCGCTCGATGGTGAAAGAAGCGCAAGCAGTTATTTCGAAACTGCCGCGCGATTAATTTGCGCTGATTCCTACGGGACAGCTCACACCAGTTCCACCTAGACCGCAGTACCCATTTGGATTAGCAATCAGGTATTGCTGGTGGTACTGCTCAGCAATAAAGAACTCTTTAGCTGGTGCAATCTCAGTGGTAATTGAACCATAGTGATTTTCATTCAACGTGACTTGGAATGCACTCGTGATCTCTCGAGCAATTTTCTCTTGTTGCTCATTCACAAAATAAATTGCACTTCGATACTGCGTTCCAATGTCTCCACCTTGGCGAAAACCTTGAGTTGGATTGTGATTCTCATAGAAGCACTTAAGGATTTGTGCGTAAGAGACTTTGCTCGGATCAAAAACAACTTTTACAACTTCAGCGTGGCCTGTTTTGCCGGTGCAGACTTCTTCATATGTCGCGTTAGGGGTAAATCCCCCTTGGTAGCCAACAACGGTGTTCACAACTCCAGGAAGTTCCCAGAACTTACGCTCGGCCCCCCAGAAGCAGCCCATTGCGACAAAAGCAACTTCAGTTCCTGGAATTTCATCAAGGAGCGAGACATTAAAAACAAGATGTGGCATCGAGACTTCAATCGGGTTGAAACGTCCCTTGAGGGCTTTTTCTTCGGAGATCATCTCAGTTGGTGAATGCATATCAACAGATTATGGGAACTATCACCAAGTAGTTCCTTAAGACACAAAAAAATTTGTGACCTAAAGCATTTATCAGGGCTAACCTACGTGGACATGCTGAAAATAGATCATTTAACGAAACGTTACGACGGAACTCTGGCCCTCGATGATCTCGACTTCGAAGTGAAGCCTGGCGTTGTAACCGGTTTCCTTGGACCAAATGGCTCGGGTAAATCAACAACTATGCGACTAATTCTGGGGCTTGACCGCCCCACTAAGGGGTCCGCCACAATCAATGGAAAGACCTATCACGAACTTAAAGCTCCGCTTCGAGAGGTAGGAGCGCTACTTGACGCCAAAGCAATCCACCCAGGACGCACAGCTCGTAATCATCTTCTCGCCCTGGCTGCATCGAACCAAATTAAAAAGTCGCGCGTTGATGAAGTGCTTGAATTCGCTGGCATTGAATCTGTTGCAAATAAAAAAGTCGGTGGTTTCTCTCTGGGTATGAGTCAGCGCCTCGGCATTGCTGGTGCACTACTTGGTGACCCTGAAGTTCTGTTGTTCGACGAGCCAGTGAACGGTCTGGATCCTGAAGGTATTCGCTGGATTAGAGAATTCTTCCGGAGCCTCGCCAACGAAGGTCGCACCGTCTTTGTCAGTTCACACTTGATGAGTGAAATGGCAGTTAGCGCAGACCAGATCATTGTTATTGGCCGAGGAAAATTTATTACTCAAGGCTCAGTCGATGATTTAACTGCAACAGCCCACGGGACTGTTTTCGTGCGTGCCTCCGACATTCATAAGCTCAGATCACTACTCACGGCTAGCGGGGCTGAAGTTCACGAAATCAATGACCAGGGCCTGACTGTCGGTGGCCTCACTTCTGATCAAGTGGGTGGATTGGCGTTTAAAGAAGGCATCACAATCTTGGAGCTGACTCCTCAACGTGCATCACTCGAAGAGGTTTTTATGGATCTCACGGCTGACAGTGTTGAGTACGGTGGCGGAACAATCGGAGTTGCTCATGACTAACGGCGTCACTCTTGTTTCAACAATGAAGGCTGAATGGATCAAGTTCAGAAGCGTTCGCTCCACCATCCTTGGAATGATTGTTTTCATTGTCCTCACTATTGGACTTGGCATTCTCGTCACATCACTGATTCACGCTCACTGGAATTCACCAGGCTCCCAGCGTGACCATCTCACTTTTGATCCAGTATCAACGAGTCTCGTTGGAACCGCACTCGCACAGTTCGCGGTTGGTGTAATCGGGTCATTATTCATTACTACCGAATACACGACCGGATCAATACGAACCACATTGGCAGCCGTACCGAATCGCTGGAAACTAATAATTGCCAAAACTGGTGTATTGAAGATTTCAATGTTGATCGCCAGTGAAGCAGTCTGCTTTGCCGCATTCTTCATTGGCAAAGCAATTTACGGAAACATGGACCCGTCAATTCCGGACACGCTCAGCAATGGCGCTGACCTACGTGCCGTGGTGCTTGGAGGCTTGTACTTGACGCTTCTTTCAGTGATCGGCTTCAGTCTTGGAATGCTTCTGCGCCAAAGCGCAGCAACGATCAGCACGTATGTAGGAGTGGTTCTTGTAATTCCACTAATCCTTTTCTTCTTTCCCCAGAGCATTCAGGATTCGCTGACAAAGTTTGAGCCTTCCTACTTAGGACGAGAAATGATGTCGGTGAATCCCATCGCGAATGGTTTCTCGCCTTGGGTGGCTGCGATGATTCTGGTGATTTACACAGCCGTTCTTTGGGTTTGTGGAATCTTCGTGTTTCAGCGTCGTGACGCTTAGGCATTTACCGCTCTAGGGTGGCGAAATGGAAATTAGCGAAGCACTGAAGACAACTGGCTCAATTCGTGACTACACCGATGAGCAAGTAAGCGACGAAATACTTTTTGACATCATCGACACAGCCAGGTTTGCCCCATCAGGTGGTAACCGCCAAGCGTGGAAAGTAATTGTCGTAAAAGACCCTGGGCAACGCCAGAAGATACGTGACCTTTATCTCGATGCTTGGCACGACTACATCAGCCACATTCTTGCTGGACTCATTCCCTTCTCGCCTCTGGCTAGTGACGAAGATCGACGAGCTGCCCTGGCGCAACGAAGTGCCGCAGAAGCAATTTCCAAGCCTGATGGCTATCCAGAAACATTGCAGAATGTTCCAGTCATGATGGTGATATGCGCCGACCTAGAAGTACTTGCTGCGCTTGACCGCGATTTGGATCGCTACAAAATCGTTGGTGGCGCTTCGCTCTACCCATTTGTTTGGAACTTGTTGCTCGCTGGTCGAGCACATGACCTCGGCGGAGTGATGACCACAGTTGGAATCAAGAATGAAAAGGCGCTGATGGAAGTGCTTCAGATTCCAAGTTCATTTGCGGTTGCTGCAATCGTCACCATGGGCCACCCCGTGAAACGTCACACCAAGTTGACCAGAAAGCGCGTTGAAGACTTCACAACCATTGACACTTTCAATGGTGAAGTCTTTACGAACTAAGAACCCAAGATTTCTTCGGTATCTTCACCTTGGCGACGAGGACCAGATCTAATCTCAGGGCGCTTACCGTCGATGAGTAGCGGTGTACGCATTGCCTGAACATCTCCACCAGGAGTACTCATCGTTCCGAGGAAGTCACCGTCTGCAATCTGTTTTTGTCCAAATGCGCCAGCCACATCCAAAATCGGAGACATGGGTACGCCTGAGTGGTCGAGTTTTTCTAACCACTCATCAGTTGTGTACTTTTCAAAAATGGAATTGAGCACACTTCGAAGTTGAGTGAGCTCTGTAACCCGGTTGTCGTTTAACTTCCATTCAACATGAGCAGCTAACTCAGGACTAGCGAGAGCCGTGACAAGTTTTTCGTACTGCGAATCGGTGCCGACCGCCAGCAGCAAGTAACCATCTTTTGTTTTCACTGGTCCATAGGGGGCAATGCTCGGGTGATCATTGCCGAGGCGCATTGGATTCACGCCGGTTGCTAGATATCCTTGCGCCTGGTTAACAAGTCCACTCATCAATGATTCAAGCAATGGTGCTTCAAAGTGTCTCCCAGGTTTGCCGGACAACTTGGCAAAGAGCCCAGCTGCCAGGCCGACTGCGCCGTAGAGACCCGACAGCACATCAGCTATCGGTGCGCCAATCTTGGTCGGCTCCCCTTCAGCCGTTCCAGTAACTCCCATAATTCCCGATCGTGCTTGGGCGAGTAGATCAAATGAGGGGTCGTTCGCAACTGGTCCTCCCGATGATGCAGGCGTAATGCTTATCCAAACACAATCTGGGTTGAGCGCTTTCAGTTTGTCAATGTTGAGTGCACGGAGTTGATTCGGAAGAAAATTCTCAACCACCGCATCTGCCTGTTCCACAAGCTTTCCAACGGCAGCAAAATCTTTCGCATCACGTAGATCAGCGACAACATTTCTACGGTGCCGGTTCACTGCCAAGTAATACGTGGCATCATCACCAAATCGCGGAGGGGCAAGCCCACGTACGGGGTCACCTTCTGGTCCTTCAATTTTTATGACATCAGCGCCAAGGTCTCCGACGACCATTGCACAAAGCGGCCCAGCAAGCACACGAGAAAAATCAAGCACACGGACTCCCTCAAGCGGAAGTCCAGTTCCACTGTTGCAAGCTGCAATTTCCCAAGTCATACGATTCTCAGGCAGTCTCGACGAAACGATGCATATGCTCAGCGAGGTCTGTGACGATTTCAAAGCATTCAGGAATGATTGAACCAAGCCTCAAGAATCCATGAGTCATTCCTTCGGCTTCGAGTAGTTCAACCTCAACGCCAAAGTGCTCAAGCAGGCCGGCGTAGGCAACCCCCTCATCTCGTAGTGGGTCGCACTGAGCAACAACCATGATGGCCGGAGGTGAATTCGTTAGGTCATCAGCCATGAGCGGTGAAACTCGTGGGTCCGTGTGGTCTTGGTAACCGTCTAGATACTGAAGATAGTCAGCACGCAATTGGTCATTGTCCAACATAAATCCACTGCCGTATTTATTCGAAGACTCAGTCACAATTTCTGGACCCATTGGTGGATTTATGAGTACTTGGGCGACGATGTTTAGATTCTCATTTCGCGTCTGCGCTGCACCCACCGCGGCAAACGTGCCACCAGATGAATCACCCAAGACAATTAATTTTGCGTCTTCATGGGCAAATTTTGAAAGGTTCGCAGCAACGTAGCGAAGCGTGTCAATCGTGTCATTAATTCCAGCAGGAAACGGGTGTTCCGGTGCCAGTCGGTACTCAATTGCAAGAAACCTCATTTTTGTAGTGGTACTTAATGCACGACAAAGCCAGTCGTGTGTTTCCAAGTCGCCAATACAAAATGAGCCACCATGGAAGTAAACGACCAGTGCTTTGGATTCATCGCCAAGCGGTACGTAGTGGCGCGCCTGAAGCATTCTTCCCTCGAGTGGAACTACCACATCAGTCACGGACTCCATGGCAATCTCATCGCCGCGAATAGCTTCAGCGACATTCAAATAGTCACTTCGACGTTTTTCAATGGTCTCGCTCGAATACATGATGGCGGGGTGCTCTCGAACGTACGTCACCATTGCCTCAAGGGCTTTATGAACCATAGAACTGAGCCTACGCAATGAGACGCATTTCTACCAACTACCTTGTGTCCATGAGTTCTCCTACCCCAGACTGGTCCGCAATCTCCAAGCGCAACGCTCGAAGTGTGCAGACAACAATCGGGTGGATCTTCTGGGATCCAGGAGCGGTGGCGCGCTACGAAGCTCTCGGACTTCCAGCGGGTGGTGGCTACATTGCATCACGAGCAGCACCATTCAGTGATGCGGGCCCAGATGCGCTCACGGAGGTCTTTGGTTCAATTTCGCCACTGGGAATCTCGCTCGTGTTTGAAGTACTAAAGACACGAGACAACTTCATGAAGTTTTGGGATGCGAGGAACGAAGCAGTCCTCGAAGGGCTAAAGGAATTCGCTCCAGCAATACTTGACCCACTGATTGAATTTGGACCTCTTCTATGGAACGTTGTGCCAAAGCTTCCGATAGAGAACTGTCGCTTCGCTGCGAGTCACAACACTTTGAGCATTCCAAGTGACAGCGTTCTGTCTGGTTGGCACGCAGTGAATTTTGTTCGCGAATGGAGAGGTGACGTTCACTGGAACATCACCAAAGAAAAGAAACTTTCCGCTGGAGAAGCGTCAGTACTTCACAATGCATGGCTCGGCTACGAGGGTGACTGGCTCTCACTGTCGAGAGGTAATTCACAAGAAAGCATCGATGCTTCGTGGAAGCTCCTTGAAGAAAGAGGGCTCGCAGCTGAGCGCGTAGTAACTAAAGAAGGTTTAGCGCTGCGTCAAGAGATCGAAGACGAGACCGACACCAAAACGTCTCTCGTCTGGGAACTAGTTGGTCAAGAGAACTCAGTTCGATTCGCTGAGTTGTTTGAACCGCCATGCGTTGATCTGCTTAAGCGAGTGGACATTACGGCTGGGCCGAATTATCAGCCTGCTTCAAGAATTCACTGAGCAACGCAGTACTCCAAATTGGAGCGGACGACCGGGCTCGAACCGGCGACCTCGACCTTGGCAAGGTCGCGCTCTACCAACTGAGCTACGTCCGCGTGGTGGGTTCAATACTAGCCGACCAACTAGGAAAAGGAAAAATCTTTACGGGGCTGGCGAAGAGGCAATAAACGCTTCGACTTCTTCTCGCAAATAATCACGAAGCTTAGAAATATCTGGCATTGCTTCAGCGCAACCATAGATTCCGAATTCTAAATATTCTTCAAATCCGAGAACGGTGATGTTGAGTGCGAATGGGCCAAATAACGGACCCACCGGAGCTGCCGAGGCGACACGGTGACCACTCAGCCATAGAGGAAGAGGTGGCCCAGGCACTGAAGAGATCATGACGTTGGCCATTGGTGGAATCTTGTTAAACAGTCCGAAATTATGAATCAGCTTTCCACCGATCGCTAGAAGCGTTGGCCCCAGAGATTTAGTGATGTTTTGCAACATCTGCGCTCCGGCTTGGCGCTGCACTCCTACAGTTTTTTTCGAGTCGGCTGAAATTGCCTTGATTCGCTCTTCAGGATCATCGATGTTGGTGTGCAGGCGCACCAGCATGCCTGAAATCTGATTTCCCAGCGCTGCAGCTTCACCTTCTCCACGAACATTGATTGGAACAAATGCAATCAAATCTTTCTTGAGCGTTTCGCCGCGATCTTCTAGCAATCTACGAAGCGCACCACTCGATACCGCCATTACAAAGTCAGTGACCGATGCCCCTCTTGACTTTGCCGCCCTCTTCGAATCAGCCAGTGAAACCTGGAGGCGGTGGAATTCTTTTTCGGTTCCAGATGCTGCATTAAGTGACGTTCTCTTTGCTTCAAATAGTGAAGGCTGGTCCGGAGTTGCTTTGTTCTTTCGACGAAGAATTGCAACCCTGACTACTGCACGAACAATTGTGTAGAGGCGAGCAAACCAGGAGCGAACGTTTCTAATGGCGAGCGTTGGATCTTTGCGAATTTTTCCTATGCCTTGGCGAAGCAGTCCAAAGGAAGTAGTTACCGTTTCGTCTTCGACTTCTTCTGGCTTTGGAGCTGGTGGTCGCACTTCTGGAGAAATATCAAACAAACTTGCGAATGTTTCTGCACCTGAAACTCCGTCGGCGAGGGCGTGGTGAACTTTCAGAGCAACTGCTGCCCTGCCGTCTTGCATGCCTTCAATGACCAGAAGTTGCCAGAGAGGTCTCTTTGGCGAAAGTTGTTGCGACAAGAACTGAGAAATCAACTCATCAAATTGATCAGGAGTACCAGGTGCTGGAAGCGCAACTCTGATTACGTGCTTTTCAATTTCAATCTTTTTCTCATTAACCATGATTGGCCAGGTCATATCAAATGGTGCACGTACGAGTCGCTGGCTAAGGACAGGGATCTCGTGAAGTCGAGCTTCGATGTTGTTGCGGATTAATTCGTAGCGTTCCTTGGGGTCGGCAACGTCACCGAATTCGAGTTCAACAATGGCTCCGATGTTCATTGCCGAACCAGGAACTTCTAGAAGAACAAATGCGCTGTCGAGCGGATCAAGAAATTGTGTCATCGTCCCGTGCTCCCAAATCCACCTTCGCCCCGTGTTGCTTCGGGGAGTTCATCGACAAGGCTAAACGACACACTCGGAACCGCAAGAATTACTAGCTGCGCTATTCGGTCACCCTTTTTAACTTCGTAGTCATTTGTTGGATCAAGGTTGACCATTGCAACCTTTAACTCTCCGCGGTAGCCAGAGTCCACGAGCCCAGGGGCATTCGAACACGTAACCCCGTGCTTTGAAGCCAGACCACTACGAGGAAGAACGAAGCCACCATGGCCCTGTGGGATGGCAATAGCGACACCTGTTCCGACCATGGCCCTGCCACCTCCTGCCTTTAACACTGCGTCTTCAATCGCAACGAGGTCGCATCCAGCGTCACCTTCATTTGCGTATTTAGGAAGAACGGCATCTGGGTGAAGTGCCTTGGCAAGAATTTCCATAGGGCGAAGGCTACCCGTCACCGCACCCTTGGGGTTGTCAACTATTAGTAGTGTCGCAATGTGCTGGTTTGGATGGACTTAGAAATGACGGGGCTTGAGCCCTCGCGCCACGTCATTGTGGAAATTGCCACATTGATTACCGATGACCACCTAAACATTGTCGCTGAGGGACCAGATCTCGTGCTGCACGCATCACCTGAAGAGCTCAGTGAGATGGGCGACTTCGTAACAGAGATGCACAAGAAATCTGGACTGCTTCCATTGATCGAAGCCTCGACAGTCACTTTGGCCCAGGCCCAAGAGCAAACTCTCGCTTTTATAAAGCAGCACATCAGCGAACCACGGAGCGTTCCCCTATGCGGAAATTCAATTGGAACCGACCGACGATTCCTCCAGGAGTACATGCCCGAGCTTGAAGCGTTCCTGCATTATCGAAACATTGACGTTTCCACGCTTAAAGAGCTTGCTCGACGCTGGCACCCAGAAGTACTGGCATCAGTTCCTGATAAAGCCACGTCTCACCGAGCTCTCGACGACATCAGAGAATCGATTGCTGAACTAGTCCATTATCGCAATACCATGTTCCCTACACCGGAGAAATAAAAATGTCAGACACCGTACTTTCAATTCAAGAAGCCACTGCTCAAATGACCGCTGCCGGTCAAATGTTCGAAATAGAACGCGCCACGGTTAAGGGCGTTGAGATGAACGTCTGGAAGAACGCACCACAAACAATGGCTCAGGTTCTTGGGATGTCGCTCAACCACAGTGCTAAAGAATTCTTGGTTTACGAAGATCAGCGCTACACCTTCGAAGAGCACTACCGCGCAGCAGCAACACTCGCACAGAGGTTTATTGATCTTGGAATTAAGAAGGGCGACCGCATCACCATTGCATCGCGCAACTTGCCCCAGTGGGTCATGAGCTTCTGGGGTGCAATTCTCTCTGGTGCGGTGGTGGTTCCCCTCAACGCCTGGTGGACCACAGACGAGTTGGAATACGGACTAAGCGACTCAGGAACTTCAATCGCCATTGTCGACGAAGAGCGCTTTGCACGCATTTCGCCTTTTATGGATTCACTTCCAGAACTCACAACCGTGATTGTCCTCAATGACAATCCGAAAAAGCCGCTAAACCTCGCCAACACAAATTCACGAGTGGCAGTCAAGAGCTTTGAAGAAGTACTCGGAACTGTTGATCCAGCACAAACCCCTCCAGAAGTTCCTATGGACACCGATGACGACGCGACAATGTTCTACACCTCTGGTACAACCGGCAAGCCAAAGGGTGCAGTAGGAACACACCGCAATGCTCTTTCCAACATGATGAGCTTGTTCTTCGTTGGACAGCGCGCCACACTTCGCTATGGCAACGCCAATCTTGACGATGATGGCAATCCGGTGCAGGGTTCAGCAATGCTAAACATTCCGCTTTTTCACGCAACAGGGTGTCTAGCCACAATGCTCGTGAACACAGCTTCAGGCGGAAAGCTCGTTCTATCGCACCACTTCGATCCGACCTTGGCATTAGAGATGATCCAGAACGAAAAGATCACTCAAATCGGTGGCGTTCCGGCAATTGCAATGCAACTGCTCGATCACCCAAACTTTGCTGACTACGACACTTCATCCATTCGCTCAGTTTCATACGGTGGAGCACCACCACCACCTGAACTTGTAAAGCGCATTCGAGCCGCATTCCCTAAGGCCCAGCCTGGAAATGGATACGGCCTCACTGAAACGTCGGCTGCGGTTGCTCTAAACAATGGCGCTGACTACATTGCCAAGCCTGCGAGCTGCGGGCCGGCAGTTCCAACGTGTGAAGTTGCAATCGTGCCTGAAGACTTTGAAGGTGACGAGCCAAGCGCAGATCTTCCAAAGGGTCCAGAGGTTCGTGGAGAGCTATGGATCAAGGGTCCAAATGTTGTCCGTGGTTACTGGAACAAGCAAGAAGCAACCGACAAGGCCTTCACTAAGGGCTGGTTGCACTCTGGCGACATTGCACGTATTGACGAAGAGGGATTCATCTTCATTGTTGACCGTGCGAAGGACATGATTATTCGTGGTGGAGAAAACGTGTACTCAGTAATTGTTGAGGCCGCAATCTTTGAGCACGCAGATGTTGCCGACTGCGCAGTAGTTGGTGTTCCTCACCCATCACTTGGTGAAGAAGTCGCTGCAGTGATTGTTCTTCGACCTGGAAGGGTTATTGAGGGTGAAGAAATCTCACGCCACGTGGCCCAACGCCTTGCGAAGTTCCAAGTTCCGACAAAGGTGATCTTTCGAACCGAACCACTTCCGCGTAATCCTCAGGGCAAAGTTCTAAAGAGAGAACTACGCGACAGCATTCTCGACTAAAGATTCATACTTTAATACTACTTGTGGTAGTATTAAAGTATGAAAATAAGTATGAGCTTGCCAGATGAAGATGTCCGATTCCTCGACGCTTATGCAGAAGAAAAGGGTCTCGCCTCTCGTTCGGCCGCGCTCCACAAAGCTGTACGCCTACTTCGAGCCAATGGGCTTGCTTCTGCTTATGAATCTGCATGGTTGGAGTGGAATGAAGAATACGAAGCATCCTGGGACGCAACATCCAGTGACGGGATTCTCTAAGTGCAACGCGGCGAAATCTATTTAGTAAATCTTGAGCCAGCGCTAAGTGGTGAAGCCAACAAGCAACGCCCAGCTGTCATTGTCAGTAACGACGGAGCCAACAGTTCTGCTGAGCGAAATGGCTTTGGTGTGATCAGTGTTGTTCCCGTAACTTCCAACGTAACTCGAATTCACCCTTTTCAGGTGCTGTTAATGGCAGAAGCGACTGGCTTGAGTGTTGATTCAAAAGCCCAAGCTGAACAAGTTCGCTCGATTTCAGTGAAGAGACTCGGTTCGCCAATTGGTGAAGTGCCCCAGAACGTCATGGAAGCAATCGACGAAGCCCTTCGGATACACCTAGCGCTGTAATTTTGTTCTGAGTAATAAAAAAGCGGCCGCTCGAAAGCGGCCGCTTTTTTATTGGTAAAAGAATTACTTGTTTGGCTGTGGTGTTACGCGTAAGTAGTCCTTGAGCTTCTTGAAGCCCTTAGGGAACTTAGTTACAGCGTCTTCGTCACTGATTGAGTTAACGATAATTACATCTCCACCATCAACCCAGTTAACTGGAGTTGCTACTGAGTAGTTTGCAGTCAACTGAAGTGAGTCAAGTACACGAACAACTTCGTCGATGTTTCGACCAGTTGATGCAGGGTAGGTAAGAGTTAGCTTTACTTTCTTGTCTGGCCCAATAACGAACACGCTGCGAACAGTGAGTGTGTCGTTTGCGTTTGGGTGGATCATGTCGTAAAGGTTTGCAACAGTCTTTGACTCGTCACCAATAAGTGGGAAGTTAAGAGCTGTGCCCTGAGTCTCAGCAATGTCTGCCTTCCACTTGTCGTGTGAAGCAACATCGTCTACTGAAACACCAATGATCTTGGTGTTGCGCTTGTCGAAGTCAGCCTTACGAGCTGCAAAGCCACCAAGTTCGGTAGTGCAGACAGGTGTGAAGTCCTTAGGGTGTGAGAACAAGATGCCCCAGCCGTCGCCGAGCCATTCGTGAAAGTTGACTGTTCCTTCGGTGGTCTCCGCGGTAAAGTCCGGGGCCACGTCACCAAGACGAATCGCCATTTGATACTCCTTCGAGTGAAAAACTCAGTCCTTTGACTGAGTTCCTTTACTGTAGTGGATATATCTGAATTGTTGCAAATGTCTATGGGATTTGTAGGTTATTGCACGCAGAGCCTCAAAACCCTGTGAAACTAGAGGAATGTCCGAATCGCAGAACCCGACTGTTGCCGCGTTTGACCTAGATGGAACACTCAGCGAAGGTGGGAGCGTCGTTCACTGGTTGCGCTTTATTGCGGGCACACGTGCCACCTATTCAGCCGGACTTTCACTTATCACTCCCCTCACTATTGGCGCAATCAAAAGTGGTTCAGCCGCCGACAACGCAAAAGAACGTTTATTTCACAAACTTCTTGCGGGTAGAGATGTCACTGAAGTTCAGGCAAGGTCTCGAGAGTTCATTCTTCACCACTTAGAAACCAATGGCCGCGCTCACGTGATTGCACGCTTGAGATGGCACCTCGATCAAGGCCACAAGGTGGTAATTGTTTCTGCATCACCACAGCTCTACGTCGATGTTGTTGGCGAAACGTTTGGGGCGAACGGCGGATGTGGAACTCGACTTGGAGTTGACGCGAGAAACAAACTGACCGGAATGTATTTAGGGAAGAACTGTCGTGGCTCAGAGAAAATTCGCCGCCTCAACGAATGGATTTCAGAGCAGGGCTTTGCTTCTAAGCCAGTGGTCTACGCGTACGGAAACTCACGGGGCGATCTAAAGATGCTTACCAGTGCTGATCACGGCTACGACTGCGGCAAGCTCGGTCGCTTCGGTGCGCTGAAGAACTTCAGTCGCCTCGAGGCGTAACTACTGCTCGATTGAAGAAGAAATTTCTACGATGCCGCTTTCGCGACCTTCGTAGATAATCTGCATCGAAGCAGCTTGTTCCTTCCAAGAAATAACGGTTGATCCACGTTGGTCAACAATGCCAACGTTGATGTCGTAGACACCGTCGAGCAATGGAAGCTGGGCAATATCAAGACCAATGCGATTTGACCCTTGCTTCAAATTGACTGGCGAACCCTGTGGGTCGCTTCGACTCACCAGCAGTCCGGTGCGAGTAAAAATTTCAAACATGAAGTTTCCGCTGTACGCCTGCTCAGCGTTTAGATTCACGTCAAGGTGAATACCAGCGCCACTTCTCACTTCGAATGAACCGCTTGGTGTGGTCACTGAATCAATGTTGATGTTCGCCTGCGTTCCAGCGACATCATTGGCATGGCTATCTTCTAACTGATGCTCACGAAATACGCGAAGTGCCTCACTCGCCGGGCCGTCGGCAACCATGAGTCCTGAATCAAGCACAATGGCACGATTACAAAGTGCGCGGACCTGATCCGCGTTATGGGTAACTAGAAGAATCGAGCGTCCTTCTTCTTGGAATTTCTTGATGCGATCAATGCACTTTTGCTGAAAACGCTCATCACCAACGGCAAGCACCTCGTCAACCACCAGAATGTCAGGGCTCACACTCACCGCAACGGCAAAGGCCAAACGAACATACATTCCGCTCGAGTAGAACTTGACTTGAGTGTCAATGAATTGTTCGATTTCGCTGAAGGCCACAATCTCGTCGAAGATGCGATCAACCATCTTGCGAGAAAAGCCGAGCATGGCGCCATAGAGATAGACGTTGTCGCGACCAGACAGTTCCCCTTGGAATCCTGCTCCTAGCTCGAGCAACGCAGCGAGGCTTCCGCGAAGTCGAATCTCACCTGACGAAGGTTGCAAGACGCCACAGATGCACTTCAGGAGTGTCGATTTTCCAGATCCGTTATGTCCAACAATGCCAACTGTTTCACCTTCTGCGATTGTGAAGTTGACGTTGTTGAGTGCACTAAAGAGTTCTGTTGTGCCAGATTTTGGATGAAGAAGGCGCTCTTTAAGCGTCTGGTGACGTTCATGATGAATCTTGAAGCTCTTGGAAATGTTGTCAACTTCAATAACGTTCGCCATTAGAGCTCCGACTCAAAGTTGGTTTCAAGACGACCAAAGATGACTTCTGCCACGAGGAAGAAGATAATCATGATCCCAACGAGGCCTGCATTGATTTCAAAGAATTTTGTCATCGACCACGTTGGCAAGACTTGCATCAGCGCGTGTGGGGCCACGAGAGAATGGACTGACGTATCGCCATAAAAAATACGCTGGAACGTCAAGATAACTGGCGTCAGCGGATTTAAGAAGTACAAAAACGTCAGGCCGTGGCGATTGAGCGCTGGAGACAGC
>DAIQPM010000098.1:0-3661 GCA_036787355.1 Acidimicrobiales bacterium | reverse complement strand
AAATTGCGGTTGGCGGATGCATGGCTCAAAAAGACCGGGATGACATTCTTCGTCGTGCGAACTGGGTCGATGTTGTCTTCGGTACTCACAACCTCACCTCAGCGCCTGGTCTTCTCAAGAAGGCCTTAACCGACGGTCCTCAGATTGAAATTCTTGATGCACCAGACCCTGAGGCCCACAAGGACATGGCTCCAGCGCTCTATGCGGTGCGAGAGCTTCCATTCGCCGCATGGATCACTATTCAGACTGGTTGCGATAACACCTGTGCGTATTGCATCGTTCCTTCAGTTCGTGGTGGCGAAGTGAGTCGTTCGGTCGAAGACATCATGCAAGAGGCCAGAATGCTTGCTGCTTCTGGAGTCACGGAGATAACCGTGCTTGGTCAAAATGTGAACTCCTACGGACGTGACATTACGGGTCGAAGTCCATTGTTCTCCGATTTACTGCGCGAAATTGGAACTGTCGAAGGTATTGAGCGAATCAGGTTCACTAGTCCTCATCCCAAGGATTTCCGCGATGACACCATCCAAGCCATGCTTGAAACAAAAGCCGTCTGCAATCAGCTTCACTTGCCGCTGCAATCGGGTTCAAATCGCGTCCTCAGTTCGATGCGACGTGGCTACACCGTTGAGCGCTACATGGAGAAACTCAATGCCGCAAGGCAAGCCATTGATGACCTGGCAATAACCACCGACATCATTGTTGGTTTTCCTGGAGAGACGGAGGCTGAATTTGAGGAAACTCTTGCAGCCGTTGCTGAAGCTCACTTCGACGCCGCTTACACATTTATTTTTTCAGCCAGAGAGGGAACAAGGGCAGCAGAAATGCAGTCTGAATTCATTGAAGACGAGGTCGTCGCAGAGAGATTTGATCGCCTGAAAGAAGTCCTCAACCGCTCTGCACTCGAGAAACACGAAGCTCGAGTGGGCAACACCGAGGAAGTTTTGGTTGAAGGGCCATCAAGAAGGAACGACCAAGTTCTTTCTGGACGCACTCGCCAGGGCAAACTCGTACATTTCCCAGTTACTAATGAGCCAGTGCGCGCTGGATCTTTGGTCACCGTAAAGCTTCTAAAGGCCGCTCCGTATCACTTGAAGGGTGAACTCGTATCTGTCCTACGAGCGCCGAAGCACAAAGTAAGAATTCCGCTTCAAGTCTCATGATGAACCATGGCGGCATGGCTGTCGCACTCGTCGGGCCAACGGCATCTGGAAAGTCAGCCCTCTCACACGAATTGGCCCTCGAGATGGGCGACGTCGAAATTCTCTGTGTCGATGCGATGACTGTTTATAAGGGTATGGACATTGGAACAGCAAAGCCTTCGAAGCAGGAGCAAAAAGAAGTCCCGTATCACCTGATTGATCTGATTGAGCCAAATGAAGAATTCAATGTTGCTCAGTTTCAATCTGAAGCGCGCGATTCAGCTGACATGGTGCGCAATCTCGGAGGAGCGGTGCTCTATGTGGGCGGTACCGGACTTTACGGTCGGGCCGTACTCGACAATCTAGAAA
This sequence comes from Acidimicrobiales bacterium, assembly GCA_036787355.1. Lineage (GTDB taxonomy): Bacteria > Actinomycetota > Acidimicrobiia > Acidimicrobiales > RAAP-2 > RAAP-2. The sequence continues at coordinate 2,150 of DAIQPM010000098.1, read as the reverse complement.
TTCCAGGGCAGTTTCCTTCTGTGCGTGCTGAGCTCGATGAGCGAGCAAAAACCGAGCTGGATGTTCTTTACAAGCAACTTCAAGAGCTTGATCCACTCGCGGCGAGTCGAATGGAACCTAACAATGAGCGAAGGATTACTAGGGCACTCGAGGTGACGTTGGGGAGCGGAAAGCCATTCTCATCCTTTGGATCTGGACTTCGCGAATACGGTCCCGTGCGAGTTGTGCAGGTAGGGCTGAGTCCTGACGTTGAATTACTGAGTGCTCGAATCGAAGAACGCTTTCGAATCTGGATGGAACAAGGTCTCTTAGAAGAAGTGCAGAAACTGGCAAGTAATCCCGCTGGAATGTCTCGAACTGCACGTCAAGCAGTTGGCTACCGCGAACTGCTTCGCCACATAGAAAAGGGCGAGCCACTTGAGGATTGTGTTGTTGACGCAATCACCCAGTCGCGCAGACTCGCGCGTCGCCAGCGATCATGGTTCTACCGTGACCCACGCATTGAGTGGTTTAGCGACCCTAAGGACGCTGCAAAACGACTTCGCGAGGTGTTAACAACGCCTGATGGGTTCGTGCGAGACTAGAAGCAATGGCTTTACGTTCTCTCCAAAAATGGCATGGCGCAGGCAATGATTTCATTGTTGACGTCATTGAACAGGGAACCGCAAAGTGGTGGACTCCTGAGAGAGCTAAGGAAATCTGCAATCGAAACACTGGCATAGGAGCAGACGGTTTGCTTCTCGCTGAAGTGGGCTCTGAAGTTTCTATGGTTCTTTACAACGCTGATGGCTCGATCGCTGAGATGTCTGGCAATGGAATCCGCTGCCTTGTTGCAGCAGTGCATCGTGCAACACATGCGACCTGGAGTGAACTCAAAGTTTCAACTCAGGCTGGAATTAAAACTGTCACGCTAGCCATGAATGGTGACGCTGGCACTGGCAGTGTTGACATGGGGCAAGTTGTTTTGAAAGATGCGCTCCCTAGAACGCTCGGTGTTGCAAACGTTGGCAACCCTCACATCGTTGTTGAAGATAATGATGCATGGTCTGATTCCGAGAGGGAATCACTTGCTGGAGAGCTCGCGGCGCAAGTTGGTGGGGCAAACGTTGAGTTCATTCGTTTCATTGACCAAAAGCACATGTCACTGCGAGTCATTGAGCGCGGTGTTGGCTGGACACAGGCCTGTGGAACAGGAACATGTGCCTCGGCGGCCGTTGCGCACAGTCTCGGTAAGTGTGATGCAGACGTAGTTATTTCAAACCCAGGCGGAGACCTTCGAGTTCAGTTGAATGGGTCGAACGCTGTTCTTAGCGGCCCAGTGCAGTTCATTGGCAATGTGGAGTGGCTCGAAGCTTGACGTACATTCCAACCACGCTTATCGATCGTACGTTTCGAGAGCGCATTGTTTTAGTAGGAGTTCTTTTCCCTGGGGTTACATCTGAAGAGTTAGAACGTCAACTCGATGAACTTGCACTGCTGGTAGATACGGCCGGCGCCGACGTCGTCGCACGTATTGTTCAGCGCCGCGATTCTCCAGATCCTGCAACGTTCCTTGGTTCTGGAAAAGTACAAGAACTTCGTGAGATATGCCTTGCTGTTGACTCTGACACCGTTGTTTTTGAGCACAACCTCTCTCCGGCACAGCAGCGAAACCTAGAAAAGATTCTTGGTCGTACCGCAATTGACCGGACGGCGGTGATTCTTGACATCTTCGCTCAGAACGCTCGTACTCCTGAAGGTAAGGCGCAAGTAGAACTCGCTCTGCTTCAGTACCGGCTTCCTCGACTACGTAGAGACAGCGGATCTCTTTCTCAGCAGGCGGGTGGAATTGGAACGAGGGGTCCTGGAGAAACACAACTCGAAGTTGACCGCCGCCGCCTCATCCATCGCATCCACGCAATTGGTCGCGAGCTCAAACAAATCGACCGCACCAGAGACATCCAGCGCCAAGGTAGAGACCGAGGTCGTCACCGCGAAGTTACGCTCGTTGGCTACACCAATGCCGGTAAATCTTCAATGCTTAATGTTCTTACCGACGCAGACGTAGTTGCAGAAGACCGACTTTTTGCAACGTTGGACCCACGAACCCGCCAACGCCAATTACCTGGTGGTGAAACAGTCCTCTTTACCGACACCGTTGGATTCATTTC
>DAIQPM010000020.1:3443-18922 GCA_036787355.1 Acidimicrobiales bacterium | reverse complement strand
GTGGGCTCAATGGTGGTATTTGAAGACGGACTTCCCAAGAAGAGCGAATACCGACATTTCAATGTCAAGGAAATTCTCGGCAATGACGACTTTGGGGCAATGGAAGAAGTTGTTCGACGTCGTCTTGGATATTGGAATGAAGAACAGTCAACATCAAAGTTTCGACGAGCTGATCTCATAATTATTGACGGTGGCCTTGGACAACTTCATTCGGCTGAGAAGGCAGCGAAAACTGCTGGAGCGATTGGTGTCAATTTTGTTGCAATCGCGAAACGTGAAGAGCTTCTGTATGTTCCTGGAACCAGTGAACCCATTGTCTTAGATCGCGGTTCGGAATCGCTCTATCTTGTGCAGCGAATTAGAGATGAAGCGCACAGGTTCGCGATCACCTTCCACCGGTCAAAGCGTGGCAAATCAATGGTGGCGACATCACTCGATGGCGTTGAGGGCCTAGGGCCAGCGCGAAGAGACCGGCTCATGGAGCAGTTCGGTTCTCTTGACGCGTTAAGGCATGCAACGTATGAAGAGCTTGACGCTCTTGCCTGGTTGCCGAGTGAGGTGGCTCGCAGCATCTACGATCACTTACAGGCACCGGGCCTGCCAAAGCCCAAAAAGGGGAGTCCAGACGATGAGTGAGGTATTGCTGGTAACGGGAATGTCGGGCGCTGGGCGCTCCACCGTTTCGGCTGCTCTCGAGGATCTCGGCTGGTTCGTCATTGACAATCTTCCCCTTGAACTAATTGCACGTGTTGGTGAACTTGCGGCTGCAGGTTCACTTGACTACGCGGGAGTTGCATTCATTGTCGGAAGATCTGGACGTATTCAACCTGACGCTCTTCTGGCAGTTGAAAAAGAGTTACAACAAATGCACGAGAACGCAAAGATCCTTTTTCTTGATGCCCCAGATGATGTTTTGATTCACCGATTTGAAGGTAACCGACGCCGTCATCCTTTTCCTGCTCCAACGCTCGCTGACTCAATTACTGGCGAGCGAACATTGCTCCAATCAATTAGAGACGCGGCTGACTTAGTCATCGACACTGGCTCAATCAATACCAATCAGCTTCGATCACGAATTGTGGAACACTTCACTCAGAACACTGGCGGCGGAACAATGCGAGTGTCTCTGGTTTCGTTCGGTTACTCGAATGGAATTCCTCGCGATGTCGACCTGGTGTTTGACTGTCGTTTCCTGCCAAATCCGCACTGGATTGAAGAACTGCGCCCTCAAACAGGACTCGATGTACCTGTTTCTAACTACGTTCTCGAGCAAGAAGCCGCGCAACACTTCTTAAAGGATGTCGTCGCTCTACTTGAATGGCAGATTCCAGAATTCGCCAAAGAGGGTAAATCGTATTTATCTATCGCAATCGGTTGCACTGGTGGGCGACACCGTTCGGTTGCAATTTCTGAAGAGATCAGAAATCGACTGAATATCGAAAACGCTGTGTTCCACCGCGACATTGCTCGCTAAATAATTCTCAGGTTTTTCCTGATGGCTAAGCATTCTGACGACAAGCACCATTTATTTATGCTGAAGTGTGATACTAGAAGTTCCCCTAATGAGAAGGAGCATGCCGGTGTCAACTCGCGTAGCTATTAATGGTTTTGGTCGCATCGGCCGTAATTTTCTTCGTGCATCACTCAACAATCCAAACATTGACATTGTTGCGGTTAACGACTTAACTCCTCCGGCAACGATTGCCCATCTCCTTAAGTACGACTCCACCCACGGTCGGATTGATGCAGAAGTGTCGGTCAGCGACAGCGGTATCAAAGTTGGCAACAAGACCATCAAGGTGTACGCCGAACGAAGCCCTGAGGCACTTCCGTGGGGTGAGTTGAACATTGACGTCGTCATTGAATCGACCGGTTTGTTCACTACTCGCGAAAAGGCTGCGGCTCACCTCAGTGCCGGAGCAAAGCGTGTAATCATCTCAGCTCCTGGAACAGATGTTGATGCAACCTTTGTTTACGGTGTTAACCACTCAACCTACGACGCAAGCAGTCACTTCATTGTGAGCAACGCTTCGTGCACCACAAACTGCTTCGTTCCCATGGTGAAGGTATTGGACGACGCATTCGGTGTTGACACGGGTCTCATGACCACAATCCACGCCTACACCAATGACCAGAATCTGCTTGACCTTCAACACGGTGACCTTCGTCGTGCTCGTGCCGCAGCAGTAAACATTGTTCCCTCTTCAACGGGTGCTGCGCGCGCAACAAGTCTTGTTCTTGAAGCAATGAAGGGTCGACTGGACGGAACGTCACTTCGAGTCCCAATTCCAGACGGTTCAATCACTGACTTCACTGCAATAGTTAATTCAACATCGGTCGAAGAAATCAATGCTGCCTTCAAGAAGGCCGCCGAAGGCGAACTCAAGGGTGTGCTTGTTTACACTGAGGATTTGATTGTCTCTTCTGACATTGTTGGCCAGCCTGCTTCATGCACATTTGACTCGCAGATGACCATGGTCCAAAAAATCGATGACAAGAAGTCATTGGTAAAGATCTTTGGTTGGTATGACAACGAGTGGGGCTACTCCAACCGTCTGGTTGACCTAACAACACACATTGGTAAGTAGTCAATGACAGATTTGCTACCGTCTTACGAGCGATGGGGAAGCCTTGAAGGCAAGCGGGTTCTCGTAAGGGTTGACTTCAATACACCCGTTGACGAAGTCAATGGACAACTTGAAGTCACTGACGACTTTCGAATCAGGGCGACGCTACCTCTCTTTGAGGATCTTCTTAGCCGTGGCGCAACGGTTGTTGCCTGCACTCACTTTGGAAGACCACAGGGAGCTGTCGTAGAGAAGTACAGCGTTGCTCCAGTTCGTCGGCGTTTGAAGGAACTCTGTCCGCAAGTTGAGCTGTTGGAAAATCTCAGATTCAATCCAGGTGAAGAGTCGAACGACCGTGCATGCGGCGAACAATTAGTTGCTGGATTCGACTATTACATCAACGAAGCTTTCAGTGCATCGCACCGAGAGCACGCCTCAATTATGTGGCCACCGGTATTGCTCCCAAGTGCGGCTGGGCCAAACCTACAAAAAGAAGTTGCCACACTTTCTGGCATTCTTCAAAATCCTGCACGACCGTTCGTGGCGATTGTTGGTGGGGCAAAAGTTGCTGACAAGCTTGGAATCGTAAAAGTTCTCAGTGAGCAAGCCGACACGGTGATTGTCGGTGGTGGAATGGCTTTTACGTTCCAATCAACACAGGGACGAACTATCGGTGGGTCGCTGTTCGACAGTTCGTTCTTAGACGAGTGCTCCACGTTGATGGACGGTGGCAAGGTCCTCATCCCACAAGATTCAATTGGTCTCGCCGTTGGTCTTCCATTTGGTTCTAAAGGTGGGAGTGATACTCCGATCGACTTCGGAGCAAACATTCCAGATGGTTTTCAAGGTTTAGACATTGGACCTAAGTCAGTCAGCGATTTTGAAACAGCAATTGCCTCTGCCGCAACTGTCCTGTGGAATGGTCCGATGGGCGTTTTCGAAGACGAGAGATTCAGCGCTGGAACTGAAGCCGTAGCTCGATGCGTTGCTAAGTCATCGGCAATCTCAGTAATTGGCGGGGGAGACTCCGTGTCGGCGATTCAGATGTTCGGCTTGGAAGATCAAGTCAGCTTTGTCTCAACTGGTGGTGGTGCATCACTAGAGTTTGTGGAGCTTGGCGATCTGCCTGGCCTAAAAGCATTGCGTGAAAGTAGCAAGTAAATGTCGTCGAAGCCACTCGTAATTGGAAACTGGAAGATGAATCTTGACTACGTCGAGGCCGTTCACCTCAGTCAGCAGTTCGCAGTCATGTTAAAGAACAAGCCAATGGAGAATGTTGACATTGTTGTCGCTCCTCCATTCGTTGACATCAGAAGCGTGACGTCGATCATTGACTCTGAGCGAATCACTATGGAGGTTGCAGCTCAACACGTGAACGCCAACGAAAATGGCGCTCACACTGGCGAAATAAGTGCTCCGATGTTGAAGCGTCTCAACGTGAAGTGGGTATTGGTTGGCCATTCAGAACGTCGTTCAATGTACGCTCAGCGTGACTCAGTCGTTGAGCAAACACTGCAAGCTGTTGTGAAGTCGGGAATGAATGCAGTTCTTTGCGTCGGTGAGCCACTCGATGTCCGTGAAGCAGGCGATCAAGATAACTACGTCAAGGAGCAGATTCACAGTGCACTGGTAAAGCTTGATCCGAAGCACCGTGAGTTACTAACGCTCGCTTACGAACCAATCTGGGCTATCGGTACTGGCCTGACTGCATCGTCGGAGCAGGTTTCACAGATGACTTCTTTCATCAGGAGCACTCTGGCGTTACTGGGGCTCAGTGAAGCACGAGTTTTGTATGGTGGCTCAGTGAACGCAGAGAATGCTGAATCACTAGTAACCGAGACTGGCGTCGACGGATTTTTAGTCGGTGGAGCCAGTCTGAAAGCTGAATCCTTCATGGCAATAGTTCAAGCGTGCAACGACTGCTACGCTGGAAAACGCTAATCCGGAGGTTTTAAATGTTGACTTGGTTAATCGTTGCAATTGAGGCTGTCTCAGCTGTTGCACTTATATTTCTTGTTCTCCTCCACTCAGGACGTGGCGGCGGGATTTCAGACTTGATGGGTGGCTCGGTGGGCGCAGTCGCCGCTGGATCGACCGTTGTTGAACGAAATTTAGACAGAATCACAATTGCTGTTGCGTTGGTATTCACCTTTGCCACGTTGACGCTCGACCTGCGCTTGCAGTAGTCACCATGATCCTTAGAGGGTCAATTTCCCGCGCAATTATCACGGGCATTGCCATAACGCTGACCTTCACTCCAACGGTCATCACCTCCGCTGCGAAAAAGCCAATCGCGACCTCCAATGAGAATGCGAACACGCTCAGAGTTTCGTTGCCTGGTCCTCTCAACGGCTGCGGATTTCTGGAAGCTGGATCTAATGCAACATCTAAGGCCGTACTGGATTTAATTCAACCTTCTGCTTTTCTGACCTCAACTTCAGATGTTCTTGTCGGCGAAGGGGGGCCGATCGCAGCGGCGGAGCTCACTTCGCTCGCTCCAGAAACGGTCGTGTACACCGTCGACCCAAGTTTCAAATGGTCAAATGGTGATTCCTTTAGCGGAAAAGATCTTCGTAATTGGTGGCTGTACGCGAAATCAGTTCCGAGCGTCTCCACCGATGGGTACCGAGCGATCAAGTCTGTTGATGTGAGCAAAACGGGTACAACTGTGACCGTGACGTTCGCCACTCCCTATTCTGCTTGGAATACTTTGTTTCGCGACGTGACACCAGTTCCTAGTAGCCAAGACTGTTCATTGTCCGCGTTGTTGAGGCGACCAACGCTTGGAGCGTACAACGTCACCGCCGCCAGTGCTTCGCAAATAGTTTTGACGATGAACAAGAAGTGGACGCTTACTCCAAATCGATTCGGTCGCATCATCATCAGCGCATCAACAACACTTCCTGGAGCAAATGTAAATTACGCGAGATACACAACACAGGTGGGCAAGTCTCTGTCAATGACACTCAGTGCCCACCCCGAATATGTAAGTCATATCGGAACGTCTGATGATGTCCTTGAATTGACATTTGCACCAAGCACTTTCGCCACAAGAAACGTCAATGTTCGCAAGGCTCTATCACTTTCAATTCAACGCCAGCTCGTCCTAAATGCTCTGTGGGGCGCGGTCACCTTTTCGCCAGCTCCCGCTACGTCGATGCTGTTAGCCCAAGGACAGAGTGGTTATCCGGGTGGATCTGGGCCAGGTCCAACACAGAGTTCTACAACAACCTCCGTTGGTTCTTCTGAAACCACGAGTACAACACCAACATCAACAGGCAACACCGTCAGCGACTGTCTTGCTTGTGCGATTTCGTCTCTGACCAAGGATGCGGGGTTCAAGCTCGTTGGGGGGATTTACAGAAATAGTGCCAATGCAGCGCTTGTTGTTCACATGGCTGTCGGTCCTTCTGATTTTGAGAAGAAGACAGCAAATCTCATAGCGGATCAGTGGCGTAAAATTGGAATTGTTGTTTACGAGTACTTCTTCTCTGATGACGCCTCAGCTCAAAACGAAGTGTCCAACAACAGATACGACGTTGGCATGATTACTCGAACTGCCCAAACGACACCCTCTGCATTGGCTCGCTCTTTCTATGGACCAAGCTACGTTGATAGTTTTTCCAGCGGTGTTCGTTCAGCGTTACTGAACAGTCAGTTTTCTTCCGCGATTTCGAATTTCAATCCAGTAACTGCACTTGTGACGTGGAAGAATTTCGACCAAACGGTTCTAAGCCAATTTTGGGTAAGGCCCATAGCAACTATTCCAACTTTTACAATTTGGTCGAATTCGTTATCGAATACCAACGGGAGCCTTTCAGTCCAGGGCTTCGTAGATCAAATTCCACTGTGGGGAACTGTCGTCACTACTCCCAACAATTAGCGGATTAGTGGTTGCTGTTCACAGCGTATAAAGTGGTACTCCGCGTCGAAGTGGTGAAATGGCAGACACGCTAGCTTGAGGGGCTAGTGCTCGAAAGGGCGTGCGGGTTCAAGTCCCGCCTTCGACACCAATGATTTACTCCCTTTGCCATTATTGGCAGTGACGTAAGGGTCACAAGTAGTTACTACGATTAAGCCACGAGGTGCAACGTGACGCAACTGCTTTTCACAGCTTTCAGTAATCGACCTGATGCCCTGGACCTTGCACGTGAAGCAGCTGAACGGCTTCAAGGATCGGGAATCACTAGTTCAGTCCACATTCTTGATTCAGAAGAATTGCCAGTCGTGACTGACAAAACGCTGGTGGTGAGCCTGGGTGGTGATGGGACGTTTCTGCGATCTGCACGGATTGCTCACCAGCACAATGCTCGACTCGTTGGGGTAAACCTCGGACGTCTGGGATTTCTACTTAACGTTCAGCCTTCTGAATTAGTCACGGTCATTAATGAAGCACTTGTGAGTAGCGAAGTTGATCACCGTATTGCGCTCGAGATCTCTTACTCAGGTAATAAATCGGAATTCGCGATGAATGAGGTCGTCATAGAGCGCGCTGAATCAGGACACATGGTCAGAGTTAAAACATTCGTAGATAACGAAGAATTCCTCTCATATTCCGCGGACGGGGTGATGGTCTCAACTCCAACGGGAAGTACCGGTTACAACTTCTCCGCCGGAGGGCCTGTTGTTGACGCCACGCTGCCACTCATGATTCTCACACCGATAGCACCTCACTTCACCATTGGAAATTCAATCGTTGTCGGGGCCGAAAAGAAGTTTCGCTTCGTTATTGAAAGCAACCGTGCTTTGGTGGTTGCAGATGGTCACACAGTGACTGCACTAAACACCGGTGATTCTGTCGAGGTCTCAATGAGTCAGACACCAGTTCGTGTCGTTGCAACTCGTAGCTTCGATCTGGGAGTTCGTTTACGTCAAGGTCTTCGAGAGGGCCATGCCTAAATCACAGCTAGTCGAACTTTTTGCTCAGGGGCTTGGAGTTATTGAAGAAGCTCGTGTTGAATTCTCTGAAGGGTTCAATGTCATCACTGGAGAGACTGGCGCAGGTAAAACACTCTTGTTAGGTGCCCTTGACCTTTGCCTCGGTGGTGATGCCAGTAACGCTCGACATGCAGTCACTACTGACATGAAAGCATCAGCTCTGTTCATCAATCGAGACGGCAAAGAAGTTTCGCTGCTCCGCGAATCTAGTCAAGGTGGTCGACTTCGAAGTGCCCTAGATAACGCCACCACTAGCGCAGAATCGCTTCGAATGCTTGCAGAAGAACTGATTGTTATCCACGGTCAACATGATTCACTTAGTTTGAAAAACCGCTCTGAGATCTTACGTCTTGTTGACACGTCGGGCAAAGTTGATACGAGCGAACTGCAAGAAGTTAGAAGCCAACTCAGTGAGGCCCTGAAACTGCGTGAAGGTTTCGGAGGAGATGGCACCAACAGAGAACGTGAAATTGAATTCCTGAAGTTTCAAATCTCTGAGATTGAGTCGGTCAAAATTGTTTCAGCAGATGAACTGATAGAAGTTCTAGAAGAGTTGACAAGATTGACTGAAATTCGTGATGGACAGACCGCCATCATGGGTGTCATACAAACACTTGATTCGGATGCTGAAGAAGCCGTACTCACAAGGCTTGCGAGAGCAATAGGTGAGATACCCGCCGGTGAAACATACGACGGCGCTCGAGATGGACTGAGAAGCGCCTTGGAGCAAGCCAGAGACAGTATTCGTGAGCTCTCAGCTTTTACCGATTCAGATGCGTTCGACGAAGAGCGACTCGGCGCACTCGATGAACGAGCCGCTGCACTACAAAACATCGCACGCAAATACAACAATTCGCTCGAAGAAGCCCTACATGCACTGAGCGAGTTCTCAGCCGATCTAGAGCGTCGCACTGGCGAGGCTGGACGAATTGAGAATCTCGATGGTGAGATCGACCAACTGATGTCTAAGGAAGTTGAACTTTCTCGGAAGGCTAAAAAGGATCGTGAATACGCTTCGGTGAAATTGACTGAAGCAGTCCGTGCGCAGCTGCCACGAGTTGCCCTCCCAAACGCACTACTAAGATTTGATGTCGGAGGCGATGATGGGTCTCATGCTCAGATTCTCTTCACACCAAACCCGGGCCTTCCAGAAGGTCCACTGCAATCCTTGGCCAGCGGCGGAGAATTAAGTCGCGTCCTGCTAGCTATTTCACTAGAAACAGCCCACGACGACGTGGTGGCCGTTTTTGATGAGGTAGACGCTGGGGTGGGTGGCCAGGTTGCCCAACAAATAGGGGACTGCCTACTCGAATTAGGCCATCGTCAGCAGGTTTTGGCGGTGACACACTTGGCTTCAGTGGCCGCAAAAGCAGACCACCATTTTGTAATTGAGAAAACTATAATTAACGGCACAGCCTCGACCAAGATTAAAAAGGTTGAAGGCGAAGAACGCGTAAGCGAAATTGCCAGAATGCTGGTCGGCGACTCTCAAAGTCAGGAATCGCGAGCGCTCGCTTCGCAACTTCTCGAATCTCGTCGTTAATCAGAAGAAATTTCTGGCCCTGGCGACTAGTATGAGATTCCGTGAATGCGGCTAGTAACGAATGACAAAATTCGTTTTTGTAACAGGTGGAGTTTCGAGCTCCTTAGGTAAGGGTCTTACCGCCTCCTCGTTAGGTCGCCTCTTAAAATCTCGTGGACTCAAAGTCACGATGTGCAAACTCGATCCCTACCTAAATGTCGACCCAGGAACAATGAATCCTGGCGAACACGGTGAAGTGTACGTAACCGATGATGGTGGAGAAACTGACCTTGACCTTGGCCACTACGAACGCTTTATCGACGAATCGCTTTCCAAGATGTCGAACACAACAACGGGTTCAATTTATTCGAACGTCATTGCAAAAGAACGTCGAGGCGACTACCTAGGCAAAACTGTTCAGGTAATTCCACATATCACCGACGAAATCAAGGAACGCATCCGCCGCTTAGGAACGCTCGGAGCTGACGTTGTAATCGTTGAAATCGGTGGAACCGTTGGTGACATCGAGATCGTTCCTTTCATCGAGTCAATTCGCCAGTACCGTCGTGACGCTGGAAAAGACAACGTCTGTTACGTTCACCTCACTCTGGTTCCGTACCTGGCGCCATCTGGGGAGCAGAAGACAAAACCGACTCAACACTCAGTCACTGAACTTCGCTCACGGGGTATTCAGCCGGACATCATTGTGTGTCGAAGTGATCAACCAATCTCTGATGGACTCAAGCGCAAGATCTCGCTTCTTTGTGACGTTCCATTTGAAGGTGTTATCTCCGCAGTTGATGCTCCGAGCATCTATGACATTCCACTGGTCATGCTCGAAGAAGGCCTCGACACAATGGTATGCAAGACACTCAACATCGACATTGAAGAGCACCCAATTGACTTGACGCTTTGGAACGATGTAGTGCACCGTGTCCACAACACCTCAAAAACACTTCGCATTGGCATTGTTGGAAAATACGTCACTATGCCTGATGCATACCTCTCAGTTGCTGAATCCGTTCGACATGCTGGATTCGCAGTTGGTGCAAACGTAAAAATTGAATGGCTTGAAGCAGAGCGAGTGCCGTCAGAAATCGATAGTGAACGCCTTCGCCAGCTTGATGGCATCATTGTCCCGGGCGGCTTTGGCGAACGCGGGGTCGAGGGAATGATCGCTACGGCGAAAATCGCTCGCGAAAACAACATTCCATTCCTAGGTATCTGCCTTGGCATGCAGGTGATGGTTATTGAGTTTGCTCGACACGTTCTTGGAATGAGCGATGCTCACTCAACCGAGTTCTCATTGAGTTCGACAAATCCAGTTATTGCATTAATGGACGAACAGATGAACGTGACTGACCTTGGCGGCACGATGCGCCTGGGCGCTTACCCAGCAATGCTCGAAGAAGGATCTGTAGTTGCCGAGCTGTATGGCACGACTGTTGTTTCTGAGCGCCACCGTCACCGCTACGAATTCAACGCAAAGTACCGCGAACAATTCGAAGCATCTGGTTTCAAGTGCTCAGGTGCTTCGCCAGATGGACGCCTTATTGAGTTCTCTGAGATTCCGACAAACTCCTATTACGTAGGGACACAGGCTCACCCAGAGTTCAAATAACGGCCTGATCGTCCGCACCCATTGTTCTACGGACTTCTTAAGGCAGCTGCTGCCAGAGGCGAGGGGCGTGAGCCACACATCATCGACCCTGCCTCCGTTGACGCTTCGTTGTGATTCTCTCGTTCCACGATCTGTCTGGAACTCACCTTGGCTACGAGTGAGGAACTACTAACTGACTACCTTCAATGGTTGAGCATTGAAAAGGGAAGAAGTTCAGCAACTATTGAGGCGTACAAGCGCGACATCGAATCGTTTCTGCAATGGATGGCGTCGCTGAAGCTCACTGTTAAAAAAGTTGGCGAGTCTGACTTCGAAAAGTACTTCAATCTTCTCCGTAAAGATGGGCACGCTGACAGTTCGGTTGCCAGAGCAATGTCTTCAGTTCGTGGATGGTTTGGCTTCATGGCAGAAGAAGGCAGTATTTCTCTTGATCCAACAACCAGAATCGTTGGTGGCAAACGCGGAAGAACTCTGCCGAAGCCTCTCGAAGAATCATTGATGATTCAACTCCTCGATTCAGTGCCCTCTAGTAGTGCTTCAGATCTACGCGACAGAGCACTCTTTGAGTTGCTGTACGGAACAGGTGCACGTGTTAGTGAAGTCGTTGGAATCTCTCTTCAAGACGTGGATTTCGACGAAGAGTTGATCCTGGTGACCGGAAAAGGCTCCAAGCAACGGCTCGTTCCAATGGGTCAGACCTTGAAAGATGCTCTTCGATCATATTTAGGTGAAGGCGGAAGGAGTGAGTTCTCCAATTCAAAGCAATCAACAAGGTTGTTTCTGAATGCTCGCGGTGGACCTCTAACTCGTCAGGGGATTGACCTCATTATTCATAAGCGCGCTTTAACTGCCGGAATCGAGCAATCGGCCATTAGTGCCCACGTTTTTCGACACAGTTGCGCCACACACATGCTCAGCCACGGAGCTGACATTCGTGTGGTTCAAGAGCTGTTGGGCCATTCTTCAATTTCTACGACACAGATTTACACGGCAGTCTCTATTGCCTCTCTTCAGAAGGAATACAAGAATGCGCATCCGAGAGCCCATTAGGTTGGAAACGTGAACTATCTCTACTATCTATTCGCAATTGTTCCCTCAATTGTTCTGCATGAAGTGAGCCATGGCTGGGTTGCTAATTACTTTGGCGATCCGACGGCAAAACAGCAGGGACGGCTCACCATTAACCCGTTGAAGCACATTGACCCCTTCGGAACTGTTTTGCTTCCTGCACTTCTTATTTTTAGTGGTTTACCTATGTTTGGCTACGCGAAACCAGTCCCGGTAAATATTTCGCGGCTGCGTAATCCTCGCAAGCAGTCTCTCTATGTTTCTCTCGCTGGGCCACTTGTCAACATATTGCTTTCGGGTGTTGGATTCGCAATTTGTGAGTACGCAATACACAGCAACCACAGTCAAATGACCTTCAACATAGGTGAGTATCTTGGCCTCGTAAACATCACGCTTGCCGTTTTCAACCTGATTCCAATTCCTCCACTCGATGGTTCGGCAATTCTCGAGAGGTTCATCCCTCAACGAAACTTAGGTAAGTACTATGACGTTCGCGCTAAGGCGCTGCCATTCGTCATAGGCTTCATCATTATTGATTCGATGTTCTTACACATCGGAACTGGCTTCCTTGGAAGTTTGCAGAACTGGTGGATCAGCCGGTTGTTTTAAATAAGGCCCATGGCCTTGGCGGCACGCTCGTACGTTGCTTGTGCAACCTTTGATGCTTTTTCAGAACCAAGATCGATGATTTCGTTCAGCTTCTTCGTGTCACTGCGCAGTTCGTGGTAGCGAGCGGTGATTGGCGCGAGTGAGTCAGTCACCAGCGTTGAGAGGTCACCCTTCAGGTCGCCATAGCGGGTGTAACGCTCAGCAACTGCTTCTGGTGTTTCACCACTAAACGCAGAGAAGATTTCTAGAAGATTTGACAGACCCGGCTTATTCTCCCAGTCAAATCGAACCTCGTTGTCTGTATCGGTGACAGCCTTCTTGATTTTCTTGTCAATTTCCTTGGCGTCGTCAAGAAGCGAAAGCGAACCAAGAGGACTAGAAACGGACTTCGACATCTTGCGTGAAGGATCTTGTAGATCCATCACTCGAGCTGCAGACTTAGGTTGCACGCCAACGGGCAGTGTGAATGTCTCTCCGAATCGGTTGTTGAAGCGCTCGGCTATTTCTCGCGTTAACTCGAGGTGTTGGCGCTGGTCGTCTCCGACAGGAACTTCTTGTGCGTTGTAAAGCAAAATGTCAGCAGCCATCAGGACCGGATAGGTGAAAAGTCCTGCACGGTAGCCATCTTGACGAGAAGCCTTCTCCTTGAACTGAGTCATTCGACTGAGTTCACCGAATGTGGCAACGTTTTCAAGTAGCCAACTGAGTTGCGCGTGATATGGCACATGGCTCTGGATGAAGAGCGTGCAGATTTCTGGATCGAGTCCACTGGCAAGCAGCCACGCCACTCCATCAATGGTTTGAGACCTGAGCTCTTCGGGATCAATCTGGAGTGTCAAGGCGTGAAGGTTGACAACACAGTAAAAGGCTTCAGAGTTTTGGCTGTCGGCCCATTGCTTCAGGGCGCCAAGATAATTACCGAGGTGTGGGGTGCCCGAAGGTTGAATGCCAGAAAGAATTCGCACTCCTCCATAGTAGAAGGAGTGCACACCTCACTTGTGCCGTCGAACTAGAGTTGGCGCATGACCTACGTCGTGACGACGCCGTCTTTTAGCGGCCCAGTTGAACTCTTATTAAGGCTGATTAGCGCCCACGAAGTCGACATCCTCGACGTTCCACTTTCTCCAATTGTTGACGCTTTCGTCGCTGAAATGCGCAGCGAAACGGCGAACCTGAGTGCAGAAGATCTCTCTGAGTTCCTTCTGATTGGCTCGATCCTTCTTGAGATGAAGAGCTTCCGCCTTCTTCCAGGCAAGGACAGCAATGAACCAGATGAAGAATTCATTGGCTGGGAAGAGCGAGACGTGCTGCTCGCACGCTTGCTAGAACTTCGCACATATGCCTCTCTTAGCGATGCATTCATTTCTCTCTTTGAACGCGCCAGTCGTGCATTCCCTCGAATCCGTGGAATTGATGAAGGCTTTGTAGTAACTCCACCGGACCTACTTGCAGGAGTCACCACTGCAAAACTCGCTCAGGCATATTTGCGAGGTATTGAAGAGAAGCCAGTTCCTGTTGTGCGACTTAACCACGTCACAGTGGACTCGGTAACCGTTGCAGAAACGGTGGCGTCGCTAACAACACGTCTGCCGTCACTCGGAAAACTTACATTTCGTTCACTAACCGCTGCATTACTCACACGCATAGAAGTGATTGTTCACTTCCTTGCGCTCTTAGAGCTTTGCAAACTTGGCTTCGTAGAACTTGGCCAAGGAACAACCTTCGGTGAAGTGGAAATTGAGTGGATTGAGAATCAAGAAGAATTCGATTACGGAAAGGTCGACAGTTATGAGGGATGAGTTTTCTCTAGAACAGAAACTCGAGGCAATGTTGACCGTTGCACTTGAACCCATATCAGCCGAAGAGCTCGCTGACGTCGTTGAAGTCGACACTGAAGACGTCGTCTTGGCACTACGCGCCCTTCGATCAGAGTTCGCTGAACAACGCCGTGGATTCCAACTCGCCGAACTGGCAAGTGGATGGGTTATGCAGTCGGCTTCAGAAGTATCTGAGTGGGTCGGAAAGTTCGCAAACCGAGACGTGTCTCACCGTCTTAGTTCTGCCGCGCTTGAAACTCTCGCAATCGTTGCGTATCGTCAGCCAATTTCACGTGCGCAGATCACCTCACTTCGAGGAGTAAACGTTGATGGAGTTTCTCGTCTGCTCGAACAACGTGGCTACATCGAAGAAAAAGGCCGCTCCACTGGCCCGGGAACTCCAATCCTTTATGGAACGACTGAGTTATTTCTTGACCGCATGGGTCTCGCCAACATTTCTGAACTTCCTCCGATTGAAGAATTCATGCCACCTGTCGAAACCGCACAAGAGCTGGTTGATGAAATGAACTCACAATTAGACCTCGCTGAGGACGCTTAGTTGGAAGAGGGCGAACGCCTCCAGAAAGCACTGGCTCGTGCTGGATTCGGTTCTCGACGCGCCTGTGAGATTCTCATCACCGATGGGCGAGTAACTATCGACGGTCGCATTGCTGAGCTCGGGAACAGAGTGCGTCCTGAAGTGAATGTGATCTGTGTTGATGGAACCCTTGCTCCAACAGCACAGAACACTGTTTACTATCTCCTCAACAAGCCAGATGGAGTGGTCACAACCGCTTCTGACCCACAAGGCAGAACAACGGTGCTTCAGTTGGTTGATTCAAATGTTCGAATCTTTCCGGTGGGTCGCCTTGACATGAACACCGAAGGACTCCTAATTCTCACCAATGATGGACGACTTGCACATTTGCTTACTCATCCAAGTTCTGGCATCGCCAAGGAATACCTCGCTCGAGTGGAAGGCGATCCTTCACCAGCATCAATTAGACGACTTCGTGAAGGAGTCGAACTCGAAGACGGGATGACGAGCCCGGCCCAAGTCAGTCGAGTTAGTGATGGTCTCCTTCGCATCGTGATTCACGAAGGTCGTAATCGTCAGGTGCGTCGCATGTGCGCAGCAGTAGGCCATGAGGTCACCAGGTTGGTTCGCACCCGGATTGGACCACTCCAGGACGCCACGTTGAGCCCTGGCAGTGCCCGCCAGCTATCTGTTGGTGAAGTTCGTCGATTAATGGAGGCCGTTGGGATGACCGATGAAATCGCCTCTACTATGCCATCATGACTTCTGCACTAGTTCGAGGCCTCAGAGGCGCCACAAC
>DAIQPM010000020.1:0-3343 GCA_036787355.1 Acidimicrobiales bacterium | reverse complement strand
GATGCAACACCACCCGAGGTGTACACCGCTCTTCACTCGATTCTTCGTGAACTTGGAGCGAGCGTTGTAGCCATATCGGGTCACGATCATGACCGTCTGGTTGCTCTTGCAAGTCACGTTCCGCACCTGCTGGCTGGCGCACTTATGAACGAAGCAACAAAGACCGCTGAGCAAGATCCAGTGTTGCTTCAGCTCGCTGCTGGTGGTTTTAGAGACATGACCCGAGTTGCTGCTGGTGATCCAGCGATCTGGCCAGACATTCTTTTCGAAAACCGAGAGGCAATCACCTCAACGTTGGATGCAATAGAGAAGCGGATTGGGGCATTGCGCACTGCACTCGATTCCAATGATCGTGAAGACATCAAAAAAACCCTTACGAATGCGTCCCAGGCCCGACGCCAACTTCCCGGCCGCGCACTCAGTTCGGAAAACCTCGCATACCTGCGCATTGCTATTCCTGACCAACCTGGTGTGCTCGCCGAAGTCACCAAGGCAGCTTCAGATCTGCTGGTCAATATCTACGACATTGAAATCGCTCACGGAATTGAGGGGACTGGTGGAACGTTGCTTCTCGCCATTGACTCAGCTCAACGCGACCTCTTCTGTGAGTCATTGATCTCTCATGGTTTCAAGGTTGCCAGCGAATAATGAGCGACGAACGCCAGATTGAACCAGCAGCGAAACTTCGTGGTGAGGTTCGTGTTCCTGGTGACAAGAGTGCTTCTCACCGTGCATTGATGATTAGTGCACTGGCCAATGGCGTGAGCACCATTGAGGGTCTGTCGCGAGGCGAAGATGTTTCTTCTACGAGCACGATGCTCATTTCAATGGGTGCAGTCAGAGAAGATCGTGGTGATCAGATAGTTATCACTGGCCCTTCAGATGGTCTTCATGTGTCAAAAGTTTCTCTCGACTGTGGTAATTCAGGAACGACAATTCGTCTCATGAGCGGAATCGTGAGCGGCATTGAAGGGGTTCACTCTCTAATTGGTGATGCATCACTTTCCAAGCGACCAATGGACCGTGTCGCAGATCCTCTGGAAATGATGGGAGCAAAGTTTTCTGGGCAAGGTGAGCACATCACACCTCCTCTACAAATCACTGGTTCGACGAATCTCCGAGGCATTGATTACCATGTGCCATCGGCCAGCGCACAAGTGAAGTCCGCAATTATTTTTGCTGGGCTCAGAGCATCAGAGCCAAGCACTGTTCATGAGGATGTCAGAACCAGAAGTGCAACTGAAGACATGCTTCGCCAAGCTGGAGTTCAGATAGATAGTCATGACGTGGGCCTTGGCAGATCGGTGACCGTGCACCCAGGAAGACCGAGGCCCTCTCACTGGATTGTTCCAGGTGATCCTTCACAAGCCGCATTCTTCGCAGTGCTTGGACTTGTTCACCCCAATGCTCAGATTCAGGTGAATTCAATTGATTCATCTCCGGAGCGAATTGGTTTCATCTCAGTGCTGCAACGCATGGGTGGAAGTCTCACAATTGATAAGTCTGGACTAAAGGCTTCGACTTCAAAGCTGAAGGGGACTGAAATCCACGCATCTGAAATACCTTCTGTTGATGAAGTGCCTGCGCTCAGCGTGGCCGCCGCCGCTGCCACAGGTGTTACTTCGTTTCTTGAAATGGGAGAGCTGCGACTAAAGGAATCAGACCGATTTGAAGGCTCGATGCGCATCGCATCACTCTTAGGTTGCAAAGTTTGGAGCGAGGGAGACAATTTCTTTATTGAAGGACTTGGAGATGCAGCGTTGTTCAATGAATTCTCGATTGACAGTGGTCTTGATCACCGAATCGTGATGTCGAGCGCTGTGGCCGCGATCAGTGGCAATGGAGGAAAAATCACAGGTGCGTCAACTGTCGCTTCTAGTTATCCCAACTTCTTTGAACACCTGGATTCACTACGATGAGCAACCTGATTATCGCGATCGACGGACCTGCGGGTTCTGGAAAGTCGACGGTCGCTAAGGCTGTCGCCGAGGGACTCGGCTGGTCATTTCTTGATACTGGAGCAATGTATCGAGCGCTTACATGTGAGGCGCTATCGCGTGGAATTGATATCAATGATCAAGACGCGATGGGCGCTCTCGCTCGAGAAGCAGTCATCAAAACATTGCCCAGAGTCACCATAAACGGAAGAGATGTTGAGGACGAAATTCGACAAGACCACATCAACGCTGGTGTATCTAAAGTTGCAGCAAATTCGTTAGTGCGCTCGGCAATGGTTACACGACAGCAACAGTGGTCTGAGGAACAGCCGATTGGCACAGTTGTAGAAGGCCGTGACATCACAACAGTGGTGTTTCCCAATGCCACGCTCAAAGTCTTTCTCACGGCATCGCTCGAAGAGCGTTCACGTCGCAGGGGTGACGAAAGTGCTGATTCGGTTGCTCGTCGAGACGAGGCTGATTCCACCAGAGAGGCCTCACCGCTTCGACAAGCCGATGATGCAATAGTTATAGATACCACTGGACGTGACGTCGAAGGTGTAGTTGGAGAAATCATTAGATGTCTAAAGCTGAAGTAATAAAACTAAATACTCATAGACCTCTTGCGTACAGATTTGTTGTGAGGACGATTCGAATTCTGGGAACTTTGTTGTTCCGACCAACTGTCACGGGTAGAGAAAACATTCCAAAAACTGGTGCAGTGCTGATTGCTCCAGTACATCGCTCAAATGTGGACTTCGCTTTCAGCGTGTTTATGTCGAGACGAAAGATATTCTTTATGGCTAAAGACAGTCTTTATAAAATAAAGCCAATTGGAAAGTTTCTTCTCCACCTCGGCGCATTTCCAGTCACTCGCGACAGTGCTGATCGAGATTCAATGGCAGCTTCTGAGTACATCCTTCAACAAGGTCAAGCTTTAATCCTCTTTCCGGAAGGAACCAGAAAACAGGGGCCAGTCATTGAGCAGCTTCGTGACGGTGCCATGTTCATTGCTTCACGAACTAATTCAGTAGTCGTACCCGTAGGAATTGGTGGCAGTGACAAGTCAATGAAGCCAGGCGCAAAATTCCCTCGTCCCGTTCGAATCAAGATCGTTATAGGCAAGCCAATAGCGCCTCCTACAGCAGAAGGCCGTGTTTCAAGGTCAGCAATTAGCGCCAAGACTGAAGAGCTACAAAAAGCCCTACAGGATGTCTACGATCAAAGCCTCAGGGCTTAGCGCTCTCTCCACCAGGTGCCAAAAACAACCTTGGTGTAACGGAAACCAAACAGCCAGTTCTTACCCTTTTTGGTAGTTCCAGAGAAGCGTGGGTGCCACACGGTTGGAACTTCAGAAGCCCGCCATCCACGCTTCATGCAGGTAATCAGCAGCTCAGCTGTCTGGT
>DAIQPM010000097.1:0-3707 GCA_036787355.1 Acidimicrobiales bacterium | reverse complement strand
GGGTCCTTGGTATCGGCACAATATGCGCAAGTAACGGGAACACACTCCGAAGCTTTGGCTGATCCCTGCAACCTTGGACGCGGGGAATTTACACAGTTGAATCTCACGTCAGTCGTTATTGCTTCGCAGCAACTCATGACAGCTCTCTATCCAGGCATCGCTCTTCCACCTCTCTGTCTTGCACAAAAATGGAACATCGGGACTACCACGCGATATTTCGGTCGTGAGATGAATGTGAAGTCAATCGAAATCCAAGTTTTCTCAAAAACTTCTTCGCCACTTACTACTTTGAAGCTTCAGATGATTAATGCAGAGGGAAAGCCAATTGGATCCAAGGTGGCTCCGACCAGCTCCAGTGCCAAATTCATTTCGTTCAAATTTGTAGGAACTGGAGCGCTGGGCGCTGGTTTCACGCTCTCATCACCAAGTGACTTCAAGCTCAAGAGCACGCTCGTTACTAGTGCGGCTTCTCCATCGGTGATTTACGAACTCAATAATTCATTTCAACTCGCTATGGACGCTGCTCCATGGGTAATGACGAAGACCATGGGGACACTTGCTGTCTTTAGATCGTTTACGAAGGACATCGAATACAGATTCTCTGCTGATGCTTGTGATTGCAAAATTACGAGTATTAAGGACGCAATTTATGGTGATAGCTGGGTGTACATCAACGATTCAACTTCCGCGGATTTGATTCGAAGCATGGCGTATCTCCCTGGTTGGCATGCCACAGCGATCAACTCTGAAACGGGCAAATCTCGCATGCTCATGGTTAAGAAATATGGACTCATCCAAAAGGTGCATGTTCCAAGCGGCAAGTGGATTGTCCACTTTCACTACCATGCACCATTTATTGAAAAGTCACTGCTGATCTCACTCTTCAGCGGCTTAAGCGTCGGAGGCATTGCACTTTGGCCAGTACTCATCAGGCGTAGAAGTCGAAACGCTAAGGTTTAGTTATGAAATCACTCGCAATCATCGGTGGCGCAGGCCGCATGGGACAGGCAATGGCTGCTGGCCTGGGCGAGCGTGGCGATTTCAAAATCACTGCGTTGGTTGACGTGAATCCTCCGCGCGAACTCTTCGGCGCTGCCTACTTCTCAAAGATTTCAGAAATTGATCCGTCAACTATTGATGTTGTCGTTGAATTCGCGAATCCTGAAAGCGTCGTGAGCTCAGCGAACTGGTGCGCCGCCAACAAGATTGGACTTGTCATTGGCGCCACGGGCCTGAGTTCAGAGCAGCGAAGCGTAATTGAAGAAGCGGGGAAGAAGACTGGCGTTCTAATTGCTTCAAACTTCTCACTAGGTGCTGTTCTCTCTGAACGCTTTGCTGCAATGGCTGCTCCATACTTCGATCGTGTTGAAATCATTGAACTACATCACGACAAGAAAGTTGATGCTCCTTCAGGAACGTCAATTACTACTGCACAGGGAATTGCTAAGTCTCGTAAGTCTGCTGGGAAAGCTTCAATTGCAGATGTAACAGAACGAGAGACTTTTGCTGGATCTCGTGGAGCAGATGTCGTTGATGGTGTTCGAATCCACTCGGTTCGACTTCCTGGGCTCGTGGCGCATCAAGAAGTGCTTTTTGGCGGACCAGGAGAAGGCCTCACTATTCGCCACGACTCCTTTGACCGATCCAGCTTCGTCCAAGGAGTGGCCGTCGCCGCAAATGCAATCGGTGCGACCCCATGCTTCTTAAGTGGCATCGATTCATTGCTCTAGGCATTTCTAGAAGCCTCAGACTGGTAACTTCGTACTCATGACTTCACCGCAATTTGGCCGACTACTAACTGCCATGGTGACTCCTTTTGCTGCTGATGGCTCAATTGACCACGATGTAGCTCGTGATGTTGCAAGGTTCTTGGTCTCTGAGGGCAGTGACGGACTCGTAATTGCTGGCTCAACCGGTGAAGGAACGTCACTTTCTGACGACGAAAAACTTGAACTCTTCGCCACCGTTGCCAGTGCTGTCACAGTTCCTGTCCTTGCTGGTTCCACCTCATCAGACACTGCTCGCTCAGTCGAACTGACGAGCAAAGTGAAGGCAACTGGTGTTGCTGGGGTGCTCGCAACTACACCTGCGTATGCTCGCCCAAGCCAAAAGGGGATCGAACTTCACTTGGCGGCGGTGGCAGAGTCAACGCCGCTCCCAGTAATGCTTTACGACATTCCCTCTCGTACTGGTCGAAAGATTGAATCGGAAACAACAATTGCTCTAGTGCAGGGAAATAAAAACATTGTTGCGCTAAAAGATGCATCTTCTGATTTAGACCAGGCAAAGAAGACCAAGACAGTTCTTGGCTCCGCACTTGACCTCTACAGTGGCGATGACTCTTTAGTTTTGGATTTCATGGAACTTGGTGGAGTAGGTGTTGTGTCTGTTGCATCACACTGGGCTGGTCCTGAGTTTTCTCAAATGATCACAGCTCACATTGCAGGTGATGTTGCTCTGGCAAATGAAATGAAAGCTCGACTTAGTGATAGCTGTGCGTTTGAAGGAACACTGCTGTATCCAAATCCAATGCCATCGAAAGCAGCTATGAGATATTTAGGTTTTAATGTGGGCCAGTGCCGCCTTCCGCACGCGCCTAGTGATGCAGCGCTTGACACGAAAGCTGTAGAAATCGTGACGGCCCTGCGAGCAACTCGTGTCTAAAGATTCCGTTCGCGTTACGTTCCTAGGTGGTCTCGGCGAAATTGGCCGAAACTGTTGCGCTATTGAACAAGATGGTCGCATTGTTGTTGTCGATGCGGGACTCATGTTTCCTGAGCCAAACATGTACGGTGTCGATCTCATCCTGCCTGACTTTCGCTGGCTACTAGAGCGCAAAGACCGCGTAGACGCGATTGTTCTAACCCACGGCCACGAAGACCACACTGGTGCACTTCGATACCTCGTCAAAGACATCAACGTTCCCATCTACGGGGCAGCACTGACTCTCGGTTTTGCTAAGCATCGACTGACTGAAGCTCGCGTTGGTCACGATCTCACATTCATTGAGGTTGCTGACGGTGAAAAGCGAAAAATCGGACCATTCGAAATTGAATTCATTCCAGTTACGCACTCGGTGCCAAGTGCACATGCACTGGCTTTTCACACAAAGATCGGAATCATTGTCCACTCGGGTGACTTCAAGCTTGACCTAACTCCAATTGATGGACGACGTACCGACATTTCACGACTTGCTGCCCTGGGGGACGAGGGCGTTGCATTACTCCTCTGTGACTCAACCAATGCTGAAGAGCCTGGATTCACAGCTTCTGAGCGTTCGGTTGGTGGGGCGCTTCGAAGACTTTTTCTTGAACGTCCAAAGAAGCGCATTGTTGTTGCTTGTTTCGCGAGCCACATTCACCGTGTGCAACAGATCATCAATGTCGCTCTCGAGCAGAATCGAAAGATCGCTCTGTTGGGTCGCTCAATGGACGTAAACGTGAAGTTGGCTCGAAAGCTGAACTTGCTCCACGTTGACACTGCCGACTTCGTAGACATTGCAAACATTGACCGCTACGAGCCAGGAGAAGTGTGCGTTATCTGCACTGGAAGCCAAGGGGAGCCTCTTGCTGCACTCTCAAAGTTGTCGCGTGGAGATGCGCGAGACTTCACCGTTGGAGCAGATGACACAATCATCCTTAGCTCTCACCCGATACCTGGAAATGAGTGGTCCGTTGGAAGACTGATCGACGACCTTCACCGTGCTG
>DAIQPM010000019.1:0-18923 GCA_036787355.1 Acidimicrobiales bacterium | reverse complement strand
TGGAAAGTTAGCGGCCCTAGCGCTTGCTGAAGGTGGCCATCACGTTATTGCAACCACTGAAACTGAGCAGCAGGCGAGTGAGCTGAAAGCTGAGGCCCCTCAACTGACTGTTATAAAACTCGACATCACTTCTGGTGACGTCAATAAAGTTCACGACTACGAAGTTGACGTCCTCATCAATAATGCAGGTGCCGGACAAACTGGTCCGATTGCTGACATCCCAATGGACCGTCTTCGTCACCTGTTTGAAGTAAACGTTTTTGGCACCATGGCCATCACACAAGAAGTATTGAAGGACATGGTTCCACGAAAGAGCGGGCGAGTCATCATCATGTCTTCGATTGCTGGAGTATTTAGCGCACCAGCCTTTGGTCCTTATTCAATGACCAAGCACGCCCTCGAAGCAATGGGTAAAGCAATGCGCATGGAAGTTGCTCCTCTCGGCATTGATGTAACGCTCATTAACCCTGGCCCATATGCAACTGGCTTTAACGACCGCATGGTTGATTCAATGTGGGAATGGTTCGGTGACACATCACTTAACAAGGCTGCAGAAGATCTCTTCAAAATGGTTGGACAATTTACGGTTACCGACCAGATGAATCCTGTTGAAGTCTCAGATCGCCTGGTGGAACTCGTAGAAGCTGAGACCACAACTGAGAACAACTTTGTGCCTGCAGATATCAAGGAACGACTGGGAATCTAGCCAGTTCGCGCCATGCGTGGCGCTCCATTAATCTTTCGAGGTTACTGATTAGAAGTAAAGCGGTCGCTCAAAATGTGTGACGCAAAAGTATGGAGGAATCATGACAGCACGAGTCGCCGTAGTTACCGGTGCAGCCCGAGGAATTGGTGCAGCAACCGCAATCCGTTTGGCCGAAGATGGTTATGACGTAGCAGTACTTGACCTTGACGCAGCTGCTTGCGCTGAGACAGTTGATGCAGTGAACGCAACAGGTCGTCGTGGCCTTGCAGTTGCTGTAGACGTTGCGAGCGAAGAGAGCGTCGAAGCAGCTATCGCAACGATTGCTGAAAAGCTAGGTCCTCCAGTTGTGCTTGTAAACAACGCCGGAGTACTTCGTGACAACATGATGTTCAAGATGAGCTTGTCAGACTGGCAGATCGTTATGGGCGTTCACCTTCAGGGTGCGTTCCTAATGTCAAAGGCTTGCCAGCGCTACATGACTGAATCTGGATTCGGTCGCATCGTGAACATGTCCAGTACTTCTGCACTTGGAAACCGTGGACAGGCAAACTACGCAGCCGCCAAGGCTGGTCTCCAGGGTTTCACCAAGACACTCGCAATTGAGCTCGGTAAGTACGGAGTGACTGTTAACTCAATCGCACCTGGATTCATTGTCACTGCAATGACACAAGCCACAGCTGACCGTATGGGAGTTGGCTTTGATGACTTCGTAAAGGCAGTTGCAGCACAGACTCCAGTTGCACGCGTTGGTTACCCAGAAGACATTGCTAACGCCGTGTCGTTCTACTGTGACGAGCGCTCAGGCTACGTATCGGGACAGGTTCTCTACGTTGCTGGTGGCCCTAAGGCTTAAGTAGTTCTTTTTCACTGTCTTGATTGGTAGCGTTGGTCTATCAATCAAGACAGTGAATACGTTCTCTTCCCCCGCGTTGCATTTATTGGCGCGCTGCTCACGCTGGCACTCGACGGCGGAGTTTCTGCTGTTTATGGCACCTTCTTAAATGACATTGCGTCTCGCTTCGCAATTTCAATTCCTACCGCCGGCGAATCGCTCACCGTTAATTTCATTGGTGGAATTGCTGGCGTCTTCGTAACATTTTTTCTTCTTCGAAAGTATTCGGGAAGAATTACGTTGATGGTGTCAATTGGCATTCTTGGAGCAGGGCTCCTCGCTCTGGCACTTGCGCCTACGTGGCCACTCTTTTTAAGTGCAGCATTTTTGACAGGTGTTGGTTACGGCGCAATCGACTTCGGGGTGTATTCACTACTTTCAAGAAGCTTGCCCGAACGTCGAACGTTTCAGCTGAGCATTATTGGATCTGGATGGGGGATTGGATCAGTCATTGCCCCACTAGTGGTCGCAGTGGTGGGAGCAAAGTACTTCCACCAGTTCTTCTTTGGCGCCGGGGTGTGCGCAATGTTGCTGATCTATCCAATTCAAACCATCGTTTCACCGCACTCCAAAGACCGCGTCCTGTCTCTTCGAATGAGCAAGCCTTCAGCGAAACTGCTGAGTTTCTTTACACTCATAATTTTTCTCTACGTTGCGCTGGAAACTGCCGTTGCTGGTTGGACTGCTCCACAGTTAACGCACTGGCACTTCTCACCACTCTGGGGTCAACTTTCAACCGCTGGTTTTTGGGCAGGGATTGCAATTGGTCGATTGATTGGTCCTGCGTGGAGCAGACGCCTTGGCGAGCCCATGATGGCGTTGATTGGAATTATTAGTTGCTGCATTGTTATTCCGTTCGCGTCTTTTAGGTACGTGGGTGCATTTGTGTATCCAGCGTCGGGGTTCTGTATGTCGGTGATGTTTCCGATGACTCTGGCTTGGTTTAATAACTGGAGTGCTGAACCAGAAAACGGCGTTGCAATGATTCTTGCTTTAACCATGGCTGGTGGTGCAGCGGGTCCTGCGCTGGAAAGCATTTTGGTTTCACAGTTCGGCTACGGGGCAGTGCCCTGGGCCGCTGAAATCTTTGCTGTTGCGTGTGCGATCACCTGCCTATTGGTGTATCGCAATGTTCCGTCACAGCGAAGTGAACAACACCTCGCTTGATTTTTACCGAGAGTATCCCCGGTCGTCATCCTTCGAACGTTCTTTCGGAAACATTTCTTGGAGCATGAACTGAACACGAGGCATGATGACGCGAGCAGGGTAGTACTTCTCTAAAAGATCTAGTCCCTCTTCTGGTGTTGTGAACTCACAAAGCTTGTAGAGGAATTTGATGTCGTCAAGATCACGGTCGGCTCGAGATGCCATAAGTTTCATTGCCAACAGAAATTTTGGTGAAGCGGCGGAAACACTCAAGTTAGGTCCCTCGTAGACGATGGAGCGGTCGGGGTCTTCGCCTGGGATGAAGCCTTTAACCACGTCGTTGAGCCAATCATTATTTATTTGTAATTTTTCAGCAACACGTTCTGCCGCGATTCTTACTTCTTTTGTCGGCACGAAAATCGCGTCTATGTCTGTCGTTGCCCTTCGCGAGTTGTAGGCAATGGCCATTGCCGCTCCACCCACAATAAAAAGTTCTACTCGCACTTTTTGTTCTGCAAGTTCTTTTTCAAGCTCTTCAAGTGCTTTCAGCAGTTGTTCACGGTCGAGCATTGTCATCAGGCGTATGTCAATGAATCTTGGGTTAGGAAAACCCCACGTCGTTTGCATGAGATAGGGCTTGAGACTATGGCGTCAGCGTGTAACGATTCGAGACCGGAAACAAACCAAAATGTGTCAAGAAAATACTTTTCTTCTTGCACCCAGCGAGGGGCTGCAACCCTATTGACCGCACATGAATACTCCACAATTCCAGCTATCAACGCATCGAACCTTGGGTCACCTGTGTCGTCTGGTTGTTCCTTAATCATTTCCAACCGTGCATCGACAGAGGAGCGTTGGTAGTGCTCATGAATTCTTAACGCGAGTCTGATTGCTTCGTTAGGGGCGTTGTTCGTTAGGCATTGAGAAATTGATTTTGCAGTTTCTTTAATTGTTGCTTCGCTCCATGCCATGTCTCAATGGTACGAAGGTTCTGTGACAACCAACCGTTTTGCACGAATCCTGCAAATCTGCAGTCAGGTCACTGCAGATTTGTTTGGTGGGCCGCCCGGGTCTCGATCCCGGCACCTTAGGATTAAAAGTCCTCTGCTCTACCCGATGAGCTAGCGGCCCTGAGCGTTCTATCGTAGTTGTTAGCGAGACCACCGCCGAAAAGAGTAAGTTTTGTCTATGTCTGATTTCAATAATGAGAGCGTTTCTGCGATTGAAGCAACACTGAATGACGTCGACCGCTCTCTCGAAAGATTGCGAGTTGGCACCTATCGGACCTGCCAAGTTTGCAATACGCCTATTGGTGAATCAGAACTTGTGGGCAATCCACTGCTGGCTAATTGCCCAGCGCATCCTGAACTTATGTAACTATTCCCTAAAAAAGCAAGAGACCCGGTGGCTAGGCCACCGGGTCTCTTTGTTAAAGAGGAACTTACTTCTTAGTTGCCCAGAAGATTTCTGCGATCTGGTCAATCTCTGCAAGCAAGCGATCGGCAACTGCAACATCTTGTGTCTTCTTCGCGTCGCCAGCAGACTTCGTGGCCTTCCAGAAAAGGTCGTGGAGGTTTGGGTGAGCAGCGAGGTGCTCTGGCTTGAAGTAGTCAGTCCAAAGTACCCAGAGGTGGTGCTTAACTGCTTCACAGCGCTCTTCTTTGATAATCACTGAGCGAACTTTGAAGTCAGCATCACTTGAAGCTGCGTACTTTTCCATGCAAGCCTTAACTGACTGTGCGTCAATCTTCGCTTGTGCTGGGTCGTAGACACCGCAAGGTAGGTCGCAGTGAGCGTGGACTACAAGTGGTGAAGTTGCGTTGTCAAGCATGGCATTGATTCTTGAAAGAAGCGTCATAGCTTCGCCTTTCAGTTCAGCGGTCAGTTGTGTCCTGACCAATTTCTCTACCCGCAGGTTAGTCATCCTTCTCGGGTAACGTTCAGACTATGGCATCTCTCCTAGAGATCTTTTTTCGGCGAGTCAGCGTTGAGGGTTCCTCAATGGTGCCTACTTACCTTCCAGGTGAGCGCCTCACCGCAGTTCGCCGTTGGAGAAAAGTTCGCGTCGGTGATGTTGTCGTGGTCCATGACCCAGCAGATCACCAGCGTTTTCTACTAAAACGTTGTGTCGCGATCATTGGAAATCAACTTGATCTTCGCGGTGACAATGCAGACTTTTCGACTGATTCACGCTCCTTTGGCTTAGTGCCATCACGAGATGTTGTCTGGCTAGTTGCGGGATCTGGGCACAAATAATTCCCGTGGCCAATTGTTGACCAAACAGGTAGGCTTTAGTTATGGCACGCCTAGCCGTTATCTCGTATCACACCTCTCCGCTGGCTCAACCCGGCACGGGCGATGGCGGTGGAATGAATGTCTACGTCCGAGAACTCTCTAGCGCTCTAGCTCGACTCGGACATCAAGTCGACGTTTACACCCGCCGTGACAATCCATTTGTTTTCGACTCGGTCATCGTTGAGCCAGGATTTCGAGTCCACAACATCAGCGCCGGGCCACCAAGTGTTCTCGGTCGTAGTGAACTTCCACTCTTCGTAGATGAGTTCACTGACAACGTTGAAGCGATCTTTCGAGAGACGGACATTCCAGATGCAATCCATGCGAACTATTGGCTGAGTGGACTCAGCGGGCACCGCTTGAAGCACGAAATGAACATTCCGCTCATCATGACGTTTCACACCCTTGAACGCGTCAAGGCAGATACCTTCGAAGGCGAATCTGAAGAGCGTGCTGCGCAAGAAGCATCAATCTTTGCTTGCGCTGATGCGGTGCTTGCTTCATGCGACGTCGAAGCAGATCAAATCGTTCGTTTCTACGATGCTGAGCCTTCTCGAGTGCACGTCGTGCCACTCGGTGTGGAGCATGCATTCTTTTCACCGGGCTACAAACCTCAAGCACGTCGAGCGCTCGGTATTGATGAAAACGCAACACTGATGCTCTTTGTTGGCCGTCTCCAAGCACTAAAAGGTGTAGACCTCGCACTTGAAACGCTTATTGAAATGCGCAGTCGCGGAGAAAATGCTCAGCTAGCAATTATCGGTGGGCCATCTGGCCCAGACGGCAGACTCGCACTTAACGCGTTGCACGAGCGTGTCAGTGAAGCGGGTGTTATTGACAACGTTCTCTTTGTTGCTCCACAGTCTCACCAATTACTCTCGTCCTGGATGAGAGCAGCGGACGTGACGCTTGTTCCATCACGTGCTGAGAGTTTTGGTCTCGTGGCTTTGGAGTCATCTGCATGTGGAACACCAGTTATTGCCAGCAACGTCGGGGGTCTGAAGACGTTGGTGAAACCTGGCGAAAACGGCTACCTCATTGATTCACGAGACCCTGTTGTGTGGGCTGACTATGTGAAGAAGGCAGTAAACGTTGATGATGTTATGAGAATGTCGTCAAATGCCGTGTTGTTAGCTCGCTCCTATACATGGCGAGGTGCTGCACAGTCACTCGCGCTGCTCACAGAAGACCTGGCACGCACAAGTCTTTTGCACTGCTAATCATGTCGGCCCCGATTGGCGATAGCGATTCTCTAGAAGTACTCGGCCGGATCATTGACGAATGGGCCACAGGATGGCGAAGCACTGGTTCAAGCGTTTCTGTGGAGCACGCGTCTTCACCCGACGTTCGAGGTCACTATCGCTGGTTGATTCGTCTAAAGGGTGAAGAAAAAGACACCATTGCTTTGTGGCTCACTCTTCGCCAGCGCACCGTGCACGTAGAAACTGAAATTATGCCTGAGCCTGAATCGAACAAGGAAGATGTGTACCGATTCGCTTTAGTTAAGAACGCTGAGCTCCGAGGAGTGCACATTGCCCTAGGTCCAGAAAATGGGGTCTATCTGATGACGCAAATCCCCATAGGAGAGTTGACCACTGAACGACTCGATGAACTCGTAGGTGCGACAGTTATCTACGTTGATGAAATCTTCCCAACCGTCATGACTATGGCTTTTCCAGGGCTCTATCGCCGTCGGAAAAAGAACTAGCCGAGCGCCTTGTAGCCTTTATCTATGGCATATCAACTAATAATCCTCGGTGGCGGACGCATGGGCTCTGCTCTGGCTGAAGGACTTCTCGCCGCGCAGTACTGCGCCACGAACGAACTAGCAATTATTGAAAGTTCAGCGACAGGTCGAGAAGATCTAAAGAAGCGCTTCGCTGGCGTTGATGTACACGCATCATTAGAACTTGATCACGTTGGATCACACACAGGAGTAGTTCTATGTGTGAAGCCAGACCACGCAGAAGCAGCAGCACGAGTCTGTGGAACTGTTGGCACGATGCGACTTCTTTCAGTTGTTGCGGGACTGTCAACTGCTCGCATTGAAGCAGTAATGCCTGGAGCAGTCGCCGTTATTCGCTCAATGCCAAACACTCCGGTTCTCGTTCGTAAGGGTGTTACGGCAATCGCTGGCGGTGCTCACGTTACGAAAGAAGATCTCGACTGGGCTGAATCGGTAATGGGCGCAGTTGGATCCGTGTTCCGTGTTACTGAGAAAAATCTTGACGCTGTAACCGGGCACTCAGGACCAATGCCGGCGTACTTATTCCTCGTGATCGAAGCACTCATTGACGCAGGAGTTCACCAAGGGCTTTCACATGAGATGTCAAAGCAAATGGTTATTGACACGTTCCTTGGATCTGCAGAACTTCTTAAGCAGTCTGGAGAGAATCCAGCCGACCTACGAGCACAAGTCACTTCACCTGGTGGCACTAC
The DNA here is from genome assembly GCA_036787355.1 of Acidimicrobiales bacterium. GTDB lineage: Bacteria > Actinomycetota > Acidimicrobiia > Acidimicrobiales > RAAP-2 > RAAP-2. Next base: position 11,445 of record DAIQPM010000019.1, on the reverse strand, counting down.
TGCTGCGGGTCTTCGAATTCTTGAAAGCCGCGCTGTTCGTGCGGCGTTCTTGGAAGCAGTCTCTGCTGCTGCTGAACGCAGTCGTCAGTTAGGTCGCTAATCGCTACGGCAGTAGCGTTAAAAACCATGGCTACTCCTCGAATTAGAAATAAAAAGCTCTCCGAGCCAACGATTTCTCGTCTTCCCGTTTACCAGCGCATTGCTGAGGGATGGCGCAATAGAGGACTGCAACACATTGACTCAGAACAAATTGGCCAGCTTGCTGGAGTAACGGCAACGACTGTTCGTAGAGACCTGGCAGGACTTGGATCTCTAGGGACCAGAGGTGCTGGGTACGACGTGCAAGTACTCATTGAACAGATTGGTGAAGCTCTCGGTCACCACATTGGCTATGACGTTGTTGTTGTCGGGATGGGAAACCTAGGTCACGCATTGGTGAACTCTTCAAACTTCCTCACTCGTGGTGCACGCTTGATTGCCATCTACGACTCATCTCCAGAGATGATTGGCACGTACGTTGCGGGCCAGCAAGTTAAGTCAATGAATGAACCAATTGTTAGTGCGACCGTGGGAGTGATTACGACACCAGGTTCTGCGGCGCAAGAAGTCGCCGACAAATTTGTCAAAGCTGGTATCCACGCAATTCTCAACTTTGCACCACAAGTAATCACCGTTCCAATTGGTTGTGCCGTTCACTACGTCGACTTCTCGATCGAACTTCAAATTTTGATGTATCACCTCAATAACGGAACAGGTCCACTCGGTGGTGGACTACTTCACTCGCTCGGCATTGCCTCAGTCACTACGCCACGGAGTTCATAACGTGAAGTCATTTCGATTGGCAACTCGACGTTCGCCACTTGCACTTATACAAGCGGAGTTCGTTCAGAAGAAGCTCCTTAACCTTGGAATTCAGAGTGAGTTGGTTCTTGTTGAAACTTCAGGTGACAAGGACACGACCGCGTCACTCGCTTCACTTGGTGGCAGGGGAGTTTTCGCAGTAGAAATCCAGCTCGCTCTTCTTCGCGGTGACGCTGACATTGCGGTTCACAGTGCCAAAGACCTTCCAAGTATCAGCCCCGAAGGTTTATCGCTCGCATGTGTTCCTGAACGTAGAGACGCAGCTGACGTTTTGGTGGGTAAGTCACTCGCTGGACTGGGCCCCGGAGCAACAGTCGCCACGGGCTCACCTCGCAGAGCAGCACTACTTCTCGAGCGACGACCAGATCTTCGAATCGTAGAGCTACGTGGCAACATGGCGACTCGGCTCGCGAAGCCCGGCAGCGAAGGCATCGACGCTGTGGTTGCAGCTGCTGCTGCTCTAGAACGATTAGGACAACAGCAATTGAGTTCCGAAAGACTCGATACGACGTGGTTTGTCCCTCAAGTCGGACAGGGTGCACTCGCTCTTGAAGCTCGAGAAAATGATGATGAAGCTTTAGAGGCACTTGCCTCGCTGAATGACCATTCTGCATTCGAATGCGTTCGTGCCGAGCGAGCTTTTCTGGCGGAACTAGGAACTGGATGCTCAATTCCTGCTGGTGCGTACGCGCAAATGAGCAACGGACAAATTTCCTTGAGTGCAGTAATGATTGCAATTGATGGAACAAAAAGCGTTCGTGCAACGATGACAGATTCGAATCCAGATGAACTCGGTAAGCGAATGGCGGTACAACTTCGTGATGAAGAAAATGGTGCGTCGCTTCCAGGTTGGGAAAAGTAAATCATGAAAGTTGCACTCACGCGTGAAGCTGGCATGAATGACGAACTTCGTAAATGGATACCTAAGCGGGTCACAGTTGTTGAAGTGCCACTCACAACTACTCGCTACCGCGAAGAGAATGCGTTCAAGACTGAATTAGAAAGTCTTGAGTCGTGTGGATCATTCACAGGACTTGTCGTAACGAGTGCTCGAAGTGCGCGCTTCGTCACTCAAGCGGTTGCTAGCTGTGTGAGTGATGTAAAAATATTCAGCGTTGGCTCTTCCACTTCACGCGCAATTGTTAAGACTGGCAATGAAGTTGATGTTGAAGCATCAGCAATGTCTTCAGAGCTTGCAAATCACATAACAACTGGACCAGTGTTAATTATTGGTGCAAAGGAAATGCGCCACGAACTAAGTGACGAACTGAGTTCAAAGTCAGTAGCCACTAATCGAGTTTGGTGTTACGAAACTGTTGGTGCTGAGCTTGACCAAGAACAGCGTGATGAACTTTCAAGCTCTGACGTTGTAATTATTGGTGCCCCTTCTGCATGGAAGGTTGCTAAAGCGTACGTCCGTGAAGATGCGTGGGTTATTGCCTCTGGCGAAATTACTGCTTCAGAAATTCGCGAAGATCACAACCGCGTAAAAGTTGGCTGGGGCAAGTCGCTCACACCAATGCTGGAAATTCTGCGCTAATTACGCTCAAAGAAGCCAGTTCGCTAGGGCTAATAGGCTGGTGGGGTGTTTCCTACCGAACGTCCACGTCGCCTTCGCGCAACAGCCGCACTCCGTGAGCTTGTCTCTGAGACAACACTGAGCCCTAAGGACTTCGTCGCGCCACTCTTTGTTGCTGAGGACCTTAGTGCCCCTAAGCCAATTCTTTCTTTACCTGGTCAGTTCCAGCACACTCTTGAGTCACTGCACGAAGAAGTGAGAGCACTTCAGCTTGCCGGTGTGTCGAGCATCATCTTGTTTGGTGTGCCCGCAACAAAGGACGAGCAGGGCAGTGGTGCATTTGATCCGAATGGAATTTGCCAGATTGCGCTGAGGTCACTTCGTGCTGAATTTAACGATGACATTGTGATTATGGCTGACCTTTGTCTTGATGAGTACACAACGCATGGTCACTGTGGCGTACTACGTGCTGATGGAACAGTTGATAATGACAAGACCCTTGAGCTCTATGGAAAAGTCGCTGTCGCGCAAGCGAGTGCTGGCGCACACGTGGTTGCACCGAGCGGCATGATGGACGGACAAGTTGGAGCAATCAGATCGGCACTTGATGCTGCTGGATTCAACGACATTGTGATTCTCGCGTACTCCGCTAAATACGCCAGTGGTCTCTATGGACCATTCCGTGAAGCAGTTGGTGTTGAAATCGCTGGCGGAGGAAACCGACGCACGTATCAACAGGACTATCGCAATCGTCGCGAATCATTGCGAGAAGCACGCCAAGACGTAGAGCAAGGCGCAGACATCGTGATGGTGAAGCCTGCCATGACCTATCTCGACGTTTTAAGTGACCTCCGACGTGAACTAGATGTTCCGCTGTGCGCGTATCACGTCAGTGGCGAATACGCCATGATTAAGGCCGCTGCAGCAAATGGTTGGATCGATGGAACCGCTGTTGCAATTGAACAATTGACTGCGATTAGACGTGCCGGCGCAGATTTTATTTTGACGTATTTCGCACGTGAGATCGCTGAAGAGCTCAACCGGTAGTTCGGTGACTTTCGATTTATGACCACAACTCTGCGCAGTGAAGGTTGGGTAGTTCGACCAAGTTTTGTTCCGAACGGACCCACAGAGCCAGTGACACTCTTATTTGACGCAGCTGGCATCACTCAGCTCGCAGGTGATCCACTTGTTGCTTGGCAAACACCATGGTCTGAAATGACCAACATCCAATTAGTTCGGTTTCGTCGCAAAGCGGCGCTGTTCGCAACAATAAGTTCAGTCCGTTATTGCTGGAGAACTGCATCACTAAATGATGCTGATCCACTGCGTCAAATTATTAGCGAGCACGGTGGGAGAGTCATTCGACGAAGGCGACACTTCGGCACTATCGCCACTGTGCTTCTGGTCGTTCTGGCTTCCTTTGCTGGAACGATTGGTTCATTGTTCAACAGTGGCGCATCGAAGGCATCTGAAATTGCAAGCACCAAAGCAATCAACCTGACGCTGAAGGATCTTCCCAGTGGTTCATCGCTTGCGGCATCGTCGCTCCTCTCGTATCTATTTGGAACAAGTTCTGTTGTCACTCCGTCAACGACGACCACTCAGGCTCCGAAGAATTCAGCGTGGTACGCAATTCAATCGAAATTTCAAAGTTGTATGGGTGTCTCTAATGAGAAAGACCGAGTATTTGGCCTGGCCGGTCAGTTGCCTAAATACCAAGTGACTTCAAAGCCGTATGGGAATTCCTCATACGGTGGAGTAGAAGTTATTTCAACATCGCAGTACTACGAGAAAACCTCGATGGTGCAACGTGACACCAATGAAATGTCCTCTCCACAATTCGGCAGTTGTTTTGTCGCTGCAAATGAGTCGATACTTCTTTCGTCGCTGCTTGGTGGAAACGTAACCGTGCTGGCCGGCACTACTTGGAAGCCCCTCACGTTCGTTAAAGGCTGGGCACGTGGTGGAATAGAGACAATTGCCATTCCGACGATCAGCACGAAGCTCACTCTGGTTGTTGCGGTAGTGACCAGCGGTCACTATGAAGTGACGCTTGGCGGAATCGTTAAAGATTGGCCTGCTGCCGAGCCGTTTTTTGCAAACTTGGTAAATACGTTGCTCGCTCGAGCGAGTTCAACTACTTCGAAGGCTGTGTAGCTTTACTGCCTTTTTTCCCATAACGGATGAATGCAGTAATGCTGATGGCCAGGTAACCTGCCCAAACTATTAGTTGTAAAACAGTTGGGTGATCTGCGTAGCCAATGAATGCGTGCAAGATGTTGCCCAAAGTTGAACTTTCGCTAAGCGCAGCACTGCTGTTCCAGAGGATGTGAGTGCCAAAGGGAAGCCAGTTAAGTGACTGTACATTCTGCACTGCAGCCGCAAGTAGTGCTGCTGCGAAGAACATCAGAACCACACCAACGATTTGAAAGAAGCGTTTGAAATTTAGCTTCATCCCTAATTTGTAAATTCCAAATGCAATGGCTAGTGAAGTAATGAGTCCAAGCGCTGCGCCCAGGAGCAGAAGTTTTCCATGGAGCGGCGTTGGTGACTGATTCGAACTGGCAAAAACAATAGCCAGTGTAAACACCATTGTTTCAAGTCCTTCTCGCCCTACAGATTGAAAAGAAAGAATGCCAAGACCCCACCTGTGTCCCGTGGTGAGTGCTGCGTCACTACGAGCCTGCAACTCTTTGCTCATTGTGCGCGCGTGTTTATGCATCCAAAAAGTCATTCCAGTGAGAACAGCGGCGGCGACAAGGTAAGTTGCGGTTTCGAAATAAGTTTTGAAGTTCGAATTGTTGTAGTTACTAATTGCAATGTAGGCCGCAATACCTCCACCAAGAATCAGTAGAAAGGCTGCCCCAACACCGAGAAACACATCTCGGAAGTGTTCACGCTTATTGATCTGGTTGAGATACGACAAAAGAATCGCCACGATCATCGACGCTTCAATACCCTCTCGAAGAAAAATTACGAAAGTAGGGATCATGCTGGCTGTGTCTCCGATTTCAAGTCACCGAGCAAGAGCTCATAGGCCCTTTCTGGGATTGCATCGGCTAGTCGCACGAGAGCTCGGTAGCCAAGTTCGCTCGGCCCCTTCTGGTCGTTGCGCATCAAGTTGGCCATGATGTCGAGCAGCTGCGTCATGAGGGGTTCGACTCGAAGACCAAGTCCTACACAAGCGCTGAGAATTCGAGGCTCAGAAATAATGCGAACAAATGCTCGCGCAACTTTGTAATAGTCAGCGTACGCAGCATCGAGTCGCTCGTCATAGAGACGAAGCGCTGAAGCATCATTTGAGCTAAGCGCTTCACCCACAACACCAGCAGCCAGGCGCCCAGTTTCGTAGCCGTAGGCAATGCCTTCGCCATTGAATGGGTTTACTGTTCCTGCGGCGTCACCAATGGTCAGCGTGTTGCTTCCAAAGTGTGGACCAATAGCTAGTCCCATCGGGAGTCGTCCACCTGTTGCAGGGCCGCAGCACGATTCATCGTTCAGTCCCCACGCGTCAGCGGTTTGTGCAACAAAATATTCCTGAAGCTTGGTGGTGTTAACGCCCTTCCAAGCCCCACCAGTTGAGAGCAGGCCAACGCCAACGTTCACGCGTCCATCACCCAGTGGGAAAATCCATCCGTATCCAGGCACAACATTTCCATTGGGGTCACGAATGTCGAGGTGTGAATCAATCCAAGGCTCATCATGACGATCACTGGTGTAGTAGCCACGAAGCGCCATACCCATTGGCCAATCTTTGTTGCGTTGTGTGCCAAGTTCACGACCAATTCGTGAATTCTGTCCATCACCAACAATGAGGTAGCGACCTCGAATTTCACTCGTCGTTCCAGAATCTTTGTCTTTTACAAGAACACCCTTTGCGCCACGAAGTTCTCCGTTGCGAGCTTCACTCGGTTCGAGTAACTGCACTGCTTCGACGCCGTTTAGCAACACAGCACCGTGGTGCTGTGCCTTTTCAGCGACGAGGCCGTCGAGGTTAAAGCGAGTGATGGTGTAGCCGTAGTTAGGGAAAATCGGGTGGGTTGGCCAGTTCATTTCGAGTGAGGCACCAAAGCCAAACGCACGAAGTCCGTTGTATTTATGGCCGTTAGCAGCGACTACTGACTCGAGACCCATTTGTTGGAGTTGGTAGACAGACCGAGGTGTGAGTCCGTCACCACAAGTCTTTTCTCTTGGAAAGTTCTTCTTTTCGATGAGACAAACAGACCAGCCAGCTTCAGCGAGCCAGTAGGCACACGAGCTTCCGCTGGGGCCACCACCGACGATCACTACGTCGAATTCGAGCGCCTTCTGAGAGATTTCTTGAAGAGTTGTCACTCGGCAAGCCTATTGGTTTTTATTCTCGCTCCTTCTTTTGGAATTATGAACCGTAATTGACCTCTGCGCGCTTCAAGATGTTCCAATTACTGGTAAATTTCTGGTGTGGACCAGTATCTCCCCCTCCTGGGACTATTAATTCTTGGCGCTCTTTTTGCGTCCGGGTCATTTGTGGCATCGTCACTGCTGGCCCCTCGTAAGCGACCCACTGAAGCAAAGCTTGCACCGTATGAATGCGGAATTGTTCCCGAATTTGAACCACCGCAGCGATTCCCAATCCGTTTTTACCTAGTCGCAATGATCTTTGTAATTTTCGACATCGAAATCGTTTTCATGTATCCCTTCGCTGTTATTTTCCGCCAATTAGGACTCTTCGGTTTGATTGAAGTACTGATGTTTTCGCTCACAGTATTTGGAGCGCTTCTTTTCTTAGTGAGCGAAGGCGCTTTGTCGTGGGGTCCCGTCAAGCACCTCACGAAAGGTTTGCCAGATCGAACAAGCTCTTCAACAATTCTCCGCGTTGGTGCAGATTCCGGGCGAGCAGCGTAGGTCATGGCACTAGAAGACATTCAACATAATTTTCTCACCGGACAAATTGAAGATTTAGTTCGATGGGCTCGCCGTGCATCTGTGTGGCCAGCATCGTTTGGTCTCGCGTGCTGCGCAATTGAAATGATGTCTGCCGGTGGAGCTGACTTTGACCTAGCTCGTTACGGAATGGAAGTTTTTAGAAACTCACCACGACAGGCCGACCTGATGATTGTTGCTGGTCGAGTTTCGCAAAAGATGGCCCCAGTTCTTCGCCAGGTCTACGACCAGATGATGGAACCTAAGTGGGTTATTTCAATGGGAGTTTGTGCATCATCTGGCGGAATGTTCAACAACTACGCGATTGTTCAAGGCGTTGACCAAATTGTTCCCGTTGACGTGTACGCCCCAGGTTGTCCACCGAGTCCAGAAACACTCATGCACGCGATTCTCACTTTGCACGAACAAATTCGCACCGGTGAAATTATGAAGCGTCGTAGCGAAGGTCGACCTACGCACATTGAAGAAGGCAAGGGGATCTGGACTCCAGATGTTCCTGTCTCAGTGAGACTTGGAACGCCAAAGTGATCACCCTTTCTCCTAATGCACCCGCTGACGTAGTCACAAGCGAAGGGAACAGCGTTGATTTGGTTTGCTTCGCAACTCCAAGTCAATACTTCGCACTCATTGAGTCATTCAAAAACGATGGCTTCGAAATGTGTGCGGATCTTTGTGGTGTCGATTATCTCGAGCACGCAAACCGTGTACTTCCAGAAGGCATTGTCGCGACAAGGTTTGAAGTTGTTGTAAACCTTCTTAGCCTTTCAAAAAAGCAGCGTGTGCGTGTGCGTGTGCAAGCAGGTAGCGACCGTGCAGAAGTTGATTCTTTATTTTCGCTCTATCCAGGCACTGAAGCTATGGAGCGTGAAGCGTTTGACTTCTTTGGGATCCTCTTCACCAACCACCCAGAGCTGACTCGAATTTTGATGCCAGAAGACTGGGAAGGACATCCACTTCGTAAGGATTACGGAATTGGAAAAGTCCCTGTTCAGTTCAAAGATGCGCCGGGTCCACGATGAGCGAGAACATTCGTACCGCTGAGCGCATTGAGTTGCTCGCTGCTGAAACATCTGAAGGTGCGCAGGAGCTCAAGCGTCGCGAAAACACTGGTTCAGAAGAACTAGGTCGCGAACTTGGATCGGTGCTTCGCCTCGATGGGTTAACCCTCGATCCAAATTCAATTGACTTTGAGCGTCGAGATGATGAAACCATGATCATCAACATGGGGCCGAGTCACCCATCAACGCATGGAGTTCTTCGTCTCATGCTTGAACTCGATGGTGAGTATGTTCTTCGCACCAAGCCAGTAGTTGGTTACTTGCACACCGGAATGGAAAAAACGGGCGAGTCACTTTCGTACGTTCAAGGTGGCACCAACGTCACGCGTATGGACTATTTGAGCCCAGTTATTAATGAACTCGCATACTCAATGGCCGTTGAAACACTTCTCAACATTGAAGTGCCAGAACGCGCTGTATGGATTCGCATGATGATGAGTGAGCTCAACCGGATCTCGTCGCACTTGGTATGGATGTCGACCAACGGCATGGACCTCGGTTCGACTTCCATGATGATCTACGGTCTTCGTGAGCGCGAACTCATCCTTGCATTCTTTGAAAAAACTGCAGGCCTTCGCATGAACCTCAACTATGTTCGACCGGGTGGAGTTGCAGCTGACCTTCCAGACGGTTGGCAAGATGATGTTGAAGTAATTTGCGACACGATTTACGCACGCACATTTGAATACGATCAACTACTCACTGGTCAGCCCATTTTTCGCCAGCGCATGATTGGTGTTGCACCGATCACCGCCGAAGAGGCACTGGCGCTAGGTGTAACTGGACCACTTCTGCGCTCAACAGGTGTTGCGTGGGACCTTCGACGCTCCATGCCGTACTTGGCGTACGACAAGGTTGACTTTGACGTCATTGTTGGAACGTATGGTGACAACTTCGACCGCTACGCGATTCGTCTAAATGAGATTCGTGAATCAATTCGCATTGTTCGCCAGTGCATTGAAATGATGCCTCGCGGTGACTACAAGTCACAAGACGCAAAAGTGACTCCACCGCCACGTGCGCGAATCAACGAGTCAATGGAAGCACTCATTCACCACTTCAAACTATTTACTGAAGGCTTCCATGTCCCAGCTGGCGAGGTGTACACCGCAGTTGAATCCCCACGTGGAGAACTCGGTTGTTACATCGTTGCTGACGGGGGCCCGAAGCCCTATCGAATTCACGTTCGCGCACCCAGTTTTGTAAACGTTCAGGCGATTCCACTTCTTATGCGCGGAGGAACAATTTCTGACGCGATCACCGTTATCTCAACGGTTGACCCAGTGATGGGCGAGGTGGACCGATGAGTCATTTCACACCTGACATCGCAAAGCGTGCGGACGACCTCGTTCTTCTTTATCCAGTTAAGCGTTCAGCGATGTTGCCAATGCTGCACCTCGCACAAGAGCAAGACGGCTACTTGTCTGACGAAGGAATCGCTGAAGTTGCTACACGACTTGGGCTTTCTGAAGCTGACGTTCGTGGCACTGCTGCGTTCTATGAGATGTTCCACTTGGAGCCAGTGGGTAAATACGTTGTGGGTATCTGCACCAATGTGGCGTGTCTGCTCGCAGGTGGAGAAGAATTACTCGAACACGCAGAAAAGAAATTGGGATGTGCAGTAGGTCGCACATCGCCAGATGGCCTCTTCACTCTTGAAGAAACTGAATGCCTCGCTGACTGCAACATCGCTCCGGTAGTTCAAGTGAATCACCGTTTTGTAAGAACTACAACACCTGAAGCGTTTGACGCAATGATCGATGAAGTTCGTGCCGGTAAGCGTGAAACTGAAATCCCACCACACGGAACTCTTATTCGTGTCCGTCGGAGTGTTGGACTTAACGCTCCACGCGAAGAAGTCGTTGCACAGCGTGCCACCGCTCTTAAAGCGCGTGAAGCGCGTGTGGCACAGGAGCAAAAATAATGGCTGCCTTTACTGCTCCAAAAATCGTTTCTTCTCGTAGTGAGTTTGAAGACTCTTTCACTATTGAGCGCTACCTAGCGACTGGCGGCTACAGCGCACTTAAGAAGGCGCTTGGCATGTTCCCAGAACAAGTCGCAGCTGAAGTTGATGCAGCATCACTGCTTGGTCGCGGTGGTGCAGGATTCCCGGCAGGTCGTAAATGGTCGATGCTTCGAAAGTCACCTCTTTCATACCTCGTTGTAAACGGCGATGAGTCAGAGCCGGCAACCTTTAAAGACCACTACCTCACCGAGCGCGATCCACATCAACTTATTGAGGGCACCATTATCGCTGCCTATGCACTGCAAGTGAGCCAAGTATTTATTTTTATGCGTGGAGAATTCGCTTTGGGTCTTGAACGTGTTCAACAAGCGGTCAACGAGGCGTACGAGCACGGAGCGCTCGGAAGCAAGATCTTTGGCTCAGACTTCTCAATCGACATTGTCGTGCACCCCGGAGCTGGTGCCTACATCTGTGGAGAAGAAACTGCACTTCTTGAAGCACTCGAGGGTAAGCGTGGCTTTCCTCGCATCAAGCCACCGTTCTTTCCGGCAATTACTGGACTCTATGGCGAGCCAACTGTTGTGAACAACGTCGAAACAATGTCGAACTTGCCATGGATTATTACTAATGGCGGTGCAGCATTCGCGGCTCTTGGAACTGGTCGCTCAACTGGTACGAGACTCTTCGCACTTTCAGGTCGAGTGAAGAACCCAGGCGTTTACGAAGTTGAGATGGTGAAGAACACTTTCCGTGACCTTATTTTTGATCCGCAATTTGGTGGTGGAATCATTGGCGATAAGGCCATCAAGGCATTTATTCCTGGTGGAGTTTCTGCTCCGTGGTTTGGACCAGATCTCCTTGATCTTCCACTGGGCCAAGATGAAGTCGCTGAGAAGGGATCAATGCTGGGCTCTGGTTCAGTAATCGTTTTCGATGAAGATTCTTGCGTAGTTCGAGCTGCGTGGCGCATCACTAAATTCTTCTCACGCGAATCATGTGGTCAGTGCACACCATGTCGCGAAGGATCGGGATGGATCGAGCGCGCCATGTACCGACTCGAACATGGTGGAGGACGTGAAGAAGACCTCGCACTAGTGCTCGACCTTTGCGACAAC
>DAIQPM010000018.1:5504-19031 GCA_036787355.1 Acidimicrobiales bacterium | reverse complement strand
AGTGCACGCTCGTAAGCGAGCTGAAACGCACCAGGAGATGGAGCTGCGGTTTCTGGAAGAGTCTTTGATGCTTTGCACTTGGCCCAGAATTCGTCGGGCGTTAGATCAACGCGATCAGTAAATTCATCTTCACCGAAGCGAATGCTTAGTGAAACGACATCGATGTTGAGTCTTTCAACTACGTCTTGAGGTAAATCGCATGCGCTGTCGGTGACTATTCGAATGTTTGCCATGATGCTCCTTTAGAACTTGTCTAGCCTTACACTTTTTTTGCGGTTTCGCACGGCGTTGCGCTGCCAAATAACAATAAAAGTCAAATACATCAACATTCCAAGAAAGGCGCTTGCGCCAAAACGAGTGAGTAGACCAAAACCACTGGATGCTGTTGACGATGCGTACGCCATGGCAATCACAATTCCACTGGCCACTGAGGCCAGAACACTGCGAAGTACATGCTTAGACCAGAGCGTTGCGCTGATGCTCACCTGATGTCTGGTGAGGTTCGCAAGGCCCACCAATGCAATGGCACTGTAAGAGATTGAGACGCTCGCACAGAGTCCGGCCATTGAATGGCGGCCAATTGACATAGCGAGAAGGATGGTGAGACCATTTTGCAATGCGTAGAGATAAAAAACATCGCGGGCACGCTGCATCGCCTGGAGACCTCGAATGCATACTTGGAACACAGTAAATCCTGGGAGACCAGCTCCAAGAACAGCAAGAACTGAACCGGCGAGAAGGCGATGCTCTGCGTGCACGTGATTTAACAACACTCCAACCAATGGTTGCGATAACAACACCAGTCCAATTGTGCATGGAACAATGATTACGAGCGATTGACGTAGCCCAAATCTCAAACGTTCGGCGAATCCCGCAAAGTCTTTATCACTCGCAAGTTTTGAAAGTTGCGGGGTTAGAGCTGAAAGCACTGAGACAACTATTACGGCGTAGGGCATCTGCATGAATGACCAGCCATAGGTGTATGCACTTACCGGTCCACCACCTCCAATACCAAACGCAAAAGCCAGCACAATGTAAAGCGACAGTTGATTGGCTACAACTACGAGCAATGTCCAACTACCAAGTCTGGCAACGGTGCGAACTACTGGGTCGCGAAAATTGAAGTTAAAGGTAACTCGGCCCAGGTCACTCTTCGCGAGTGATGGCAATAGGCACATAAATTGCAGCACTACGCCACAGGTTGTTCCGAGACCTAGCCACACAAGGTTGCCTGAGCCGTTGAGGTTAGACAGTGTTGGTGTTGGATCCACCAAGTGGAACCACACGAGTACGACAATGCAGACAAGGTTATTAATAACTGGAACCCACGAACCAGGCGCAAACTTATTTCTGATGTTGAGCAGCGCGGTGGCAATGCCAATTATTCCGTAAAAGAATATTTGTGGGATGAACCATCGAAGTAGTGAGGTTGCGAGTGCGCGTTGCTGGTGAAGGTTAGAAATGTGTCCGAGCCCACGTGGATGATTAAGTGCGGTGAATCCATCAATGATCCATGGAGCAAAAATCCACGCAAGGACTGACGCACTAAATAGAACAACGAGCGATCCGGTTATGACGCTCGAGATTGATCGCCATGCTTTTCTTTCACCATCAAGGCTTAAGCGTTCAATGAAAACTGGAATAAACGTTGCGCTTGCGACTCCACCAAGCACAAGGTCAAACAACATGTTTGGAACGGTGTTTGCGAGGTTGAAGGCGTCAGCAATTGGCGTGAATCCAAACACCCACGCAAGCACCAGCACACGAAGCAGTCCCGTAAGTCTTGACACAAGAGTTCCCGACGCCATAGAGAACACGCGAGAACTGTGTGATGTCACCGAGGTCACTGTGTTCGCTCGTTTCTGCGACGTCTACTTGTTCTTATCCACCAGAGAGCTAGAACAGCCAGTGACCCAATCGAAATCACATAACCAACCACCGAAGTTCCAGCGATTCGCACCTGTACTGCACTGTGCGCAAGTACAACCTGTCCGTTTGGTGTTGTAACAATCACTTGAAGCGTGAGGTTTCCCCCTTTTGGATCAGTGACCGGCACACGCAGCGACTTCGTTGATGAATCTAGTGAAGTCACAATGGTTGACCCCTTGGGGAAGGTAAGACGATTTGATACGAGGTGAACAACGGCAGTCATTGTGTAATTAGCCCGGCTGAGCAAGGTGATAGGAAGCGAAGCGTCAGTTCCAGTCAGAGTGATCGTGCTTGGATTTACAGAGAATTTTCGCAACTCTGCATCTAGGGCGCTCTGAGCAGTGTCTATTGCACTTTGACGCTGCGAAGGCGATCCAACAATTTGTGACTCTGCCACTCGGGTGCTGAGTTGATTACTAAGAATCGGTGAGCCCACTCCTTGATTGAAAGAAGCTACTTCTCCGATGAGCTTGCTGAGCGACGCAATATTTCGTGCACTCCAAGAAGTCGCTTGCGCTGGAACAAGGGTACGTGTAGACGGTGCACCATTGGCTCCAAAATTCTTTTCATTGAATAACGGAGTGAGTGGACTCAATGTTGCGAAGTCGAAGTGCACTAGCCCCGACAAGAACTCAGAAACAAATTGCGACGAGTGTTCATCGAGAGATGTCGCAACCACCACACTCCGAGGTGCAGTTAACCCAGGTGCCTCGTAATGAAGAAACGCAATTGTGCCAAGTGCAATTGCGGCCCGCCTTGCGGGCTCAATGGTGTTGTTCATCATGAGTTTTGAAAGTGGCTCGTCAATACTCAGCGCAGCCACTGCGCTGGCACCTGGAACATGAAATGGTGCACCCCAATGCAAACTGCTGGACGGTGCATAGCTGAGAGCGTTTTCCGAAAAGACAACATTTTTTACGCCAATTCCTGCAAGGGCATCTAGCGTTGCTATCGACGGTGTCGCTGTCAGCAGGACTGGAGTGTCAACGTATCTTCCGGTGCCAGCCTGCACCAATGACTTTGTGTATTCGAGTTGATTGCTCGCTTGAGAGGTGAGGCCATTCGCCACGAGTCCCGCAAAGTCAATGTTTCCCGGTGGAGCACTGATGATTGAGTGAACAGGACTTTGGACCGCTGACTTAAATGCACTCAGAATCTTCGGTGTAACAGCGCTCACGTTGGTGAGTGTTTGGTAATTAGCACCAATGGTGATGGGTAGTCGAGGGAACTTTGAGTCTGCTGACAATGAATTGAGCGACGTTGCGGTCGTTGTTTGAATCCAGCTGAGTTGCAGTGGATGCAGAACTCTCAAAGATCGAACAACAATCAGAGACCACTCGGTGCCTCCGTTCTTTAACGAGTAGCTAACTGGATACACGCCATCACATGAGCTTGCTTTGCACTGAAGAACCAGTCGCGCGGTTGAGTCCGCACAGTTTGAACCACTCGTACTTCCAGTCCGAGTACTGATTTCAACATTGAACGTTGAGATCCCGTCTTTGGCACATACCTTCACGCTCGAAGCTGGACTAAGCGGTGACCCAGCTCCACTTACGATTGGCGCAATTTGAGAACGTTGCAGAATTCTGGGAAAAAGTTTTATCTCAAGGTCTGAAGACGAAGGACCTTGTTTAACGCTGAGCAAGAAATGCGCCGAACCGTTGGCGGCGAGGGAAGCAACGCTGCCTTGGTGGACAACACTGAACGAAGGGGTCGCCAGGGCCTGCGTGGCCGAGGGCCACGCCACCGCCGCGAGGCTGAGGAGTACGACGCTGAGCGCCCGCCACCAGGTCGAAAATCGGTGGAACATTGCATTACTAGGCTACCTTCGCTCAACGGCTTTGCACGTCGCCTACTACCCTTCATTCAGAGTGAATTCTTTTGACCAAGTACACGAGCGCCTAAATGAGCTGGCGCGGCTTTCTGCCCCACTAGCCCGTGCCTTTGATGACGCGGGCTTCTCTCTCTACGCCGTTGGGGGTTCAGTACGAGACTGCATCCTCGACATTCCTCGCCGTGACGACTTTGAAATCGACTTCACAACCAATGCCCGCCCCGACGACATTGCTCGACTTATGGAACCGCTGTGCTCGGGACTCTGGGAACAAGGGCGCGCTTTTGGCACCATTGGTGGTTTGCTGAAAGATAGCGGCATCAAAGCAGAGATAACTACCTTTCGTTCTGAAGCGTACGTTGATCATTCGCGCAAACCATCTGTTGAGTGGGGCGACTCGCTCGAATCAGATTTAAGTCGTCGCGACTTCACAATTAACGCACTCGCTCTTGATGTGATTGCGCTACACAACAACACACCAGAAGTACAAACACTGTTCGACTTCTTCAATGGATTCAACGACCTGCATGACCTGGTGCTTCGTGCACCGATTGATCCAGAAATTTTGTTTAGTGACGACCCACTACGAATGCTTCGTGCTGCTCGTTTTGCCTCACGTTTCAATTTGAAGATTGACGCCAGCATTGAAGCGGCGGCAACAAAAATGTCAGAGAAGATAAAAATCGTCTCGGCTGAGCGGATTAGAAACGAAATTGACCTTTTGTTGTTGACCGAGCAACCATCAGTTGGCTTGGACTTCATTGTTCGCACCGGACTTGCGGATCACTTCTTTCCAGAGCTTCCGAAGTTGCAGCTAGAACAAGACCCAATTCACCATCACAAAGACGTGCTCAAACACACGTGGGCAGTGGTCGATAAGACATCGCCCAACCTCGTGTTGCGTCTGGCTGCGCTTTATCACGACATAGGAAAACCAAACACTCGTGACATTACGAGTGAAGGAGTCACGTTTAGGTTCCACGAAGTTGTTGGTGCAAAAATGACGCGCAAGCGAATGCTCGCGCTTAAATACTCTCAAGAAGTCATTGACGACGTGTCAATGCTCGTGGAGCTACACCTTCGTTTCCATACTTACAAAATGGGTTGGAGCGATAAAGCGGTTCGCAGATATGTTCGAGACGCGGGTCATCTCTTGGACGCACTTAATGAGCTGACTAGGTGTGACTGCACAACTCGCAACGCGAGAAAAGCACAAACCCTGGCTCTGCGTATGGATGAACTCGAAATTCGTATCAATGAACTTCGTGAACAAGAAGACATCGATAACCAGCGCCCCGCGCTCGACGGCGTTGCGGTAATGGAGATACTCAACATTTCACCGAGTCGAAAAGTTGGCGAAGCACTTAACTTCCTCATGGAGATTCGCACCGACGAAGGAGAGATCAGCGCGCAAGAAGCGAAGGTCAGACTCCTTGAATGGTGGAGCGAACAAGACAAATAAAAAATCCCCTCGCCAAAATGACGAGGGGATTTTTTAGTAAATGGCTTATGGCCAGACTGGGTTTTCTCCGCCCTCGGCGAAATCATTGACCATGTTGTGGGCAATGTCGTCGTGGAACTGAACCGGTGGTGACTTCATGAAGTACGCCGATGGTCCCATGATTGGTCCACCAATACCACGGTCTAGAGCAACACGGGCACAGCGAACTGCGTCAATGATCACACCAGCTGAGTTAGGTGAGTCCCATACTTCGAGCTTGAGTTCCAAGTTAAGTGGAACGTCACCGAAGTTACGTCCCTCCATACGGATGTAGGCCCACTTGCGGTCCTTCAACCATGGCACGTGGTCACTTGGTCCGATGTGTACATCGTCAGCGTCCATGTTTGAAATTTCAAGCTGTGATGTAACTGCCTGGGTCTTTGAAATCTTCTTTGACTCGAGACGATCGCGGTCGAGCATGTTCTTGAAGTCCATGTTTCCACCAACGTTGAGTTGGTAGGTGTGGTCAAGTGAAAGACCACGGTCTTCAAACAGACGAGCAAGTACGCGGTGAACAATCGTTGCACCAACCTGGCTCTTGATGTCGTCACCAATGATTGGCACACCGGCATCAGCGAACTTCTTGGCCCATGTCGGGTCAGACGCAATGAACACTGGGATTGCGTTAACGAATGCACACCCAGCATCAATAGCTGCTTGTGCGTAGAAACGCTGTGCGTCTTCTGAGCCCACAGGAAGGTATGAAACAAGTACTTCTGCTCGCGCATCCTTAAGGGCCTTAACTACATCAACAGCTTCAGCTGGTGACTCTTCGATTGAGGCGCGGTAGTACTTGTTGAGTCCGTCCATTGTTGGTCCACGAAGAACGTTGACACCAATAGCGGGAACATCTGCGAACTTGATTGTGTTGTTCTGTCCACCCTCGATTGCCTTTGAAAGGTCGCTACCGACCTTTGAAGCATCAACGTCGAACGCTGCAACGAATTCAATGTCACTTACGTGGTAGCCACCAAGAACAACGTGCATAAGACCTGGGACATCGTCACCTGGCTTTGCATCCTTGTAATAAGTAACACCTTGAATGAGTGAGCTTGCGCAGTTTCCTACGCCCGCTATGGCCACACGAATCTTTTCCATGGCTTTCCTTTCCTACTTCGCTTCTCGAGCGAAAGTTTGCTGGTTACTACGTTCGGTGGTTAACAAGTTGTCAATCCACGCGAGGTCCAACTCCACAGCATTTGCGGCGTGATCCATTACGTCACGCGCGTAGCTGTCTAGTTGTTCGTTTTTTGCGCCAGCACGTACTTCTGCAAGGCGTTCAACGAGATCTGTGCGACGGCGCTCTAAGAGTCCAACGCGTGAAGGTGGCGTTAGGTACTTGGCGAGAGCCATACGAAGCGAAAACTCTTTTGCGTCATCGAGGGTTGCGGTATTGCTGAGCAGTCCAATGAACTCCGCTTTGCCTCGTTCAGTGATGCAGTAGGCCTTGCGCCCTCTGCGGCCAAGGCCTTGACTTTGTCTGAGCGAGCGAAGCGATGCTCGTTCTCCAGAAAGCGATCCAGTTGAAAGAGGGCTGACGCGAGGTTCACTCGACGCTGCAGCCTCAACAAATCCGTGGCGCTCTAAGCGTGCAAGAGCTGGGTAGATCGATCCAAAAGAGACGTTCGACGAAATGCCCAGGCGGTCACGCAGCTGGGTGCGGATTTCGTAACCGTGGTGATCACGGTCCATGAGTAGGCCAAGAATGGCAATGTCTAACACTCGAATCATTCTATCGTTTCGATACATCGATTGTGCAACTAACGCGATTTCCCTAATTTTAAAGGGGCGCGGTAATGTCACCTCTAATGGATAAGAGCTTTCGCACCAGTACCGCCGATGGAGCGGTTGTTGAGTTCGGACTCGTTCGTCACGCCCTCTTAGCAAAGCTTGCCGATGGATCACTTCGCCATGAAGACATATGTGATGCGCACCCTGAACTTCTACGAGCAGCAAAAAACATTGGTCGAACAACAGGAGAAACCTGTCCGGTCTGCAATGAAACTGAACTCGTTGAAGTCACGTACGTCTTTGGTGCACGACTTCCTGCTGGGGGAACGTGTCCAACATCACGCGCCGAACTTTTGAAACTCGAGCGTCGTGAAGAACCCGTGCAGTGTTACGCCGTTGAAGTGTGTGTGAGTTGTTCGTTCCACCACCTCGTTAGAAAATGGCGTGCTGGAGACCGCCGTCAACGAAAAGCTCAACCGGCGCAGCAGAAGAAAGCTCGTTCATGAGCATCAGTGCCCCAGAACTTCGTTTGCGTAAGCGCAGGAACGGCGCTTCACCAATTGTCATGGTCACGGCATATGACGAACCAGGTGCGCGTTATGCAGATGCAGCTGGTGTTGACATGTTGCTCGTTGGTGACTCAGTAGCGAACGTGGTGCTCGGCCACAGCGACACGTTGCACATCTCTGTCGAAGAAATGTGTCACCACGTGCGTGCAGTCGCTGCAGCGAAACCAAATGCTCACATTGTGGCCGACATGCCATGGATGAGCTATCACATCAATGACCGCGAGAGTGTGAGAAATGCTGCATCATTAATTCGTGCCGGGGCACACAGTGTGAAGCTCGAAGGTGGCTCTGTTCGACGTGACGTTATACGTGCAGTGCTTGATGCTGAGATTCCGGTTATGGGACACATTGGACTCACGCCACAAAGCGTTCTCGCCCTCGGTGGTTTTAAGGTGCAGGGTAAAACTCTTGATGCAGCAAAGTTGCTAATGGAAGATGCGCTGGTCCTGCAAGAAACCGGCGTTTTTTCAATGGTGATTGAAGCGGTGCCACCAATTGTTGGAACGCAGATCACACAGGCTCTCGATATCCCCACGGTCGGTATTGGTGCCGGCCCTGACACTGATGGCCAAGTTCTGGTGTTCCACGACCTTTTGGGTCTAACAAATCGCAAGCCGGCCAAGTTTGTTCGCCAGTACGCCGACATTGGAAAGGCCATTACTGATGCGGTTGCCCAGTACGCCTCTGATGTCAGAAATGGTTCATTTCCTAGTGAATCAGAGGTTTACGCCAACCCTGGCGAACTGCTCAACTAGCCAAAATCAGGCTTTTGGAGTAGAGTTGTCCTTCCTACATACGTAGGGAAGTAACTACATACCCTGCTCTGTTTTCCGCAGAGCCCGACCTAGTCGGACCAGAGGGAAAGGAAAAAGCTCTATGAGGGCATATGAATCAATGATCGTGTTCGACGTAACCGTCGATGCACAGACAATCCAGGTTGCACTTGACCGTGCACTTGAAACAATCCGAAATAATGGTGGAACACCGGGCGCTATCGACCGTTGGGGGAAGCGTCCCCTGGCGTACGAGATCAACAAGCGCAAAGAGGGTTACTACGTTTTGGTTGAATTCAATGGTGTGAACGAGACAGTTTCTGAGCTCGACCGCATCTTGACACTTTCAGACGAAGTCCTTCGCTTCAAGGTCCTACGACGCAACGAGCGTGCCAGCCGTGTTACGGCCAAGGCATAAGTTCGTCGCTTAGAGAAAAGGAATTTGAAATGGCCGATAACACTATTACCGTCGTTGGAAACGTTACGCGTGACCCTGAACTGAAGTTCTTGAACTCAGGTCAAGCCGCACTTCGTCTTTCCATCGCCGTAAACCGCCGCTGGCAGAACCGTCAGACCCAGGAATGGGAAGAGCGCGTTTCATACTTCGAAGTCTCGGCTTACGGGCCAATGGCGGAGAACGCAGCTAACTCGGTGCAGAAGGGTGCTCGTGTAATTGTTACGGGACGCCTCGAGCAGCGCAGCTGGGAAACAGACAATGGTGACAAGCGTTCGATTGTTGAAATCGCCGCAGATGAAATTGCACCATCGTTGCGCTACGCAACTGCAGTAGTAACCAAGACACCTCGTGCCGAGGGTGGCAACTTCTCTTCAGGAGACCGTCCAACACCACGACCTGCTTCAAACGAACCATCTACCTATGCATTTGATGAGGAGCCTTTCTAATGCCACGTAAGAATATGCCTACGCCGCCAAAGCGCGCGCCAAAAATTGAAAAGCGTCACACGAAGAAGAAGCCATGCACATTCTGTGTTCACGGTGTAATCGCCGTTGACTACAAGGACCTTGCACAACTTCGCAAGTACATCTCAGATCGCGGAAAGATTCGTGGACGCAAGGTGTCTGGCAACTGCCAGCAGCACCAGCGTGACGTTACTGATGCAATCAAGACGGCTCGTGAACTTGCACTCCTTCCATACACCCAGCGCACCGTGACTGAAAAGCGTGGCGGACGCGGACGTGACGACCGCGGTGACCGTGGTTCACGCGGACCTCGTGGTGAAAAGGAAGAAGCCACCTTGGCCGACGTTCTTGGTGACATCGATGGTGAAGTAATTCGTGAAGAGCTCCTAGAAGACGCCAGCACTGCTGAAGCAGTCTTCGAAGCAGCAGCAATCGTTGAAGAAGCAGTGGAGGTTTCAGAATGAAGGTCCTTCTAAGAAATGACATTCGTGGTGTAGGTCGCCGTGGCGACATTGTTGAAGTGAAGAAGGGTTTTGCTCGCAACTTCCTTCTTCCAAACGGTGATGCACTTGAAGCGAACGACATCATGGAGATCCAAGCTGCCTCAATGCGCAAGGCTCGCGATGTACGTGACGCCCAAAGTCGTGAAGCAGCAGAAGTTCAGCGCTCGCTTATCGAGCAGGCCAGTGTCTCTGTTTCAGCTCGCGCTGGCGCAAACGGTCGTCTCTTCGGTTCTGTAACCGAAGCAGATGTCGTCAACGCCATCCGTACCGCAACGAACATCTCGCTTGACCGCCATCAGATTTCAATGACTGAGCACATCAAAGAGCTCGGTTCAGCCACTGTTTCAGCGACACTGTTTGACGGTGTGGTTGCTTCTGTGACTGTGCAGGTTGTCGCTAAATAGCCCAATCTTCAAAGGAATTTCATTATGCCGGGGCTTTTTGCCCCGGCATAATGCTTGTTACACCCATTTGCGATGCTTAAAACTAGGGAGTTAGGCACAGGCTTTTCCCCACGTTGTTGTTCTTGTGACACACAGCCAAAACATGCGAACGTTGGAGTCTTATGACGCAGATTGAATCAGACCGACAAAGGACCGCCCCCAATGCAGGGCGAGTTCCACCGAGTGTTATTGAAGCTGAAGAGTCACTCATTGGTGCAATGTTGCAACTGCCTGAAGCAGTCAGCATTGCTTACGAACTCGTTCAAGAAGAAGACTTCTATCGTCCGCTTCACGGACAGATCTACTCAGCAATTGTTGACCTCGTTAACAGTGGTGATCCAGTTGACTACGTCACCGTGCAAGCAAAGATGCAAGAACGCGGATCACTTCAAATTGAACTCGCAGTCCTCGCTGCCCTGCAGAGCAATACGCCTTCAGCTGCGAACGCGCAGCACTACGCACAATTAGTTCGAGACAAGGCACAACAGCGTCGACTCATTTCTGTTGCTGGCGGAATTCTTGACGATGCCTACATGCCTACTGATGACGTTGCGATGTTGTTGGACGACGCTGAGCGAAAGATCAACGCAATTGGAGACGGACAGAAAGCCGATTCAGTTGCGCACCTTCAGAGCCTCTTGCTTGCTGAAGCTGACGTCTTGGAAGAGCGCGGTGAAACTCGTGGACAGTTCAATGGCCTAGAAACTGGATACCGTTCACTTGACCGCATTCTTCAAGGACTTCAGCCAACGAGCCTTTCGATTATTGGTGCTCGCCCGAGTATGGGTAAGACCGCCTTTGGTCTTGGAATCCTCACTCACGTTGGTGCAATTGTTAAGCGACCAGCGCTGTACTTCTCGCTTGAAATGAGCAAGCAAGAACTCGCAGAACGTATCCTCGCATCGACTGCGCGCATTGACTCAACCAAGCTTCGTACTGGTGACCTCAGTGACAACGACTGGAACAATGCACACAAGGCATTTGCCATGTTGCAGAGTGCGCCAATCTTCATTGACGACAATCCTTCGCTCACCGTGATGGACATTCGCGCTCGAGCTCGAAGAATTAAGCAGCAACAAGGTGACCTCGGTGTTGTGATCATTGACTACCTACAGCTGATGAGCTCACGTGGCAAGGCTGAAAACCGTCAGGTTGAAGTCTCAGAAATGAGCCGTGCATTAAAGATTCTGGCGCGTGAATTAGAAACACCAGTAATTGCGTTGTCACAGCTTTCACGTGCTCTTGAAGCTCGCGCAGATAAGCGACCAATGATGTCTGACCTTCGTGAATCAGGATCACTTGAGCAAGATGCCGACGTTGTTTTGTTCTTGTTCCGTCCTGAAAAGTACGGCGAAGTAACAAATGACCAAAGGGCGTCAGCAGAAATCATTGTCGGAAAGAACCGTAACGGTCCTACTGACACTGCATTCTTGACATGGCGAGATGAATTCACTCGCTTCGACAACTTGCCCGACTCGAGCGCGGTCTAGCTACTTAGCGATTAGTTCGCTTGAAACTTCCCAAAGCGTCATGGCGAGCTCTGGATCTATGGCGTAGTCCTCGACTCCACCCATTGGGCTTTCTTTTGACACGGGGAGTGCCTGAGCACAGTCTTCTAGGTAATGACCACCACGACCTTCGAGCTCAACGCCTACGGCTGCCCATGTCGATGTCGATGCGCCTTGTTCGACGGTCTTAAAACGCTCGTTAATAACGCCTTCTTCGGTGAACCAACCCATGGCGATCTGCTCTTCACGCGGAAGATATTGCTGAAGACCAGTAATAATTCCACCGGGGTGAACTGCGTTTGCAGTGATTCCTTTGGAGCCATAGAGCTCATTGACGCCTACGGCGAAGAGTGAACAAGCGGTCTTTGACTGACCGTAGGAACTCCACTTCTCGTAAGGGCGATTTTCAAACATGATGTCTTCAAATACAACTGGGCTTCGTCGGTGACCGATTGAACTCAGCGCAACAACGCGCGAAGTTTCTGCTGAAAGCAGTGCTGGCGCAATGCCGGTAAAAAGTGCAAAGTGGCCCAAGTGATTAGTTCCAAACTGCATCTCAAAACCATCAGAAGTCTTTGTCTGAGGTGTTGCCATGACCGCGGCATTGTTAATCAATATGTCAAGTGTTGAGAAGTCACTTAGAAATTGCTCAGTGAATGCACGCACTGAGCTAAGGCTCGCAAGGTCAAGTGAGCGAAGTACTACCTTGTCGACGTTCTCAGTTGTTGCAATAGCGCGCAGTGATTCCTCTCCGCGGCCCTGGTCTCTTACCGGAAGAACAACAGTTGCTCCGGCGTGAGTGAAGGCGCGTGCAGTTTCAACACCGAGGCCAGATGATGCTCCAGTAATGAGCACTGTCTTTCCCGTTAGATCATGGCCACTGATTACTTCGAGGGCGGTGCTTCGATATCCAAAAGGTGAAGTGATGCGCTCAGCGCTCGGTGTGGTCATAAAAAAAATGTACTACAGGTCAAACAAAAAGCCCCCCGAACTTTCGCTCGGGGGGCTTAATGAAATGAACTATTTATTTAGGCTGCATACGAATACCAGCGTCGAGACGTACTGACTCGGCATTCATGTAGCTGTTGCTAAGAAGCTCAACTGCGAGTGATGCGAACTCTGAAGAGTAACCAAGACGCTTAGGGAACAACACGCCAGCACCAAGGCGTGCCTTGAATTCATCTGACGCAGGACCAGTTCCATAAATTGGTGTGTCAATGAGACCAGGCAAGATGCAGTTAGCGCGAACACCAATTGCAGCGAGGTCACGAGCAAGTGGCAACGTAAGACCAACGACGCCACCCTTTGATGAAGAGTATGCAACTTGACCAATTTGTCCATCTTCTGCTGCGACTGATGCAGTGTTAACAATTGCACCACGTAGTCCGTCAGCATCAGGTGTGTTGTGGCTCATCGCTGTTGCAGCGAGACGGCACATGTCGAATGTTCCGATCAAGTTAATTTCAATTACCTTGCGGTAGAGAGCGAGGTCGTGTGCCGAGGAGTATTCACCGTCTTTTCCAACAGTGCGAGTTGCCCAACCAATTCCCGCACAGTTAACAACTGTCCATAGTGGCGCCATTGCCTTTGCAGCTTCGATGGCTGCGATGTTCTGGTCAGTGTTAGTCACGTCACAGTGAACGTATGTTCCACCGATTTCTTTCGCAACTTCTTCACCGCGTGCGTCGTTAAGGTCAGCAACAACAACTTTTACGCCACGTGCTGCCAGCGCGCGAGCGGTTGATTCGCCAAGTCCAGACGCACCGCCGGTGACGACTGATGAGGTGTTCTTTAGTTCCATGATGGTTACTCCTG
>DAIQPM010000018.1:0-5404 GCA_036787355.1 Acidimicrobiales bacterium | reverse complement strand
GCACCGCCGGTGACGACTGATGAGGTGTTCTTTAGTTCCATGATGGTTACTCCTGAGTAGTTTGCCTGGATTAGACCGTAGTAGAAGTACGGGGTGCTGGGGGCAGGTCCTTCGCCATCTAGCCTTGTTACATGCCATCGGCCTACGAATACACCAAAGAAGAACTGGCTGAGCTCCTAACGGGCGAGCCCCGTTACCGCGCTGACCAGGTCTGGCATGGATTATGGACCGAGGGTCAGGACCTAAAAGAAATCACCACAATCCCCAAGGCGCTTCGTTCCAAGTTGGGTGAGCAGTTTCCATCAAGCCTTGAAGTTGCAAATTTCGTCGAAAGCGATCTCGGTTCTACGCAAAAGTGGGTCTTTCGCTTAGCTGACGGTGCGACAATCGAAACCGTACTCATGGCGTACGAAGACCGCGTTACGGTCTGCGTATCAAGTCAAGCAGGATGTGCAATGGGATGCACATTCTGTGCAACGGGCCAAGCTGGTTATTCACGACAGCTCACCATTGGTGAAGTAATTGAACAAGTTATGTTTGCCTCGCGTGCCGCAGCCCCTCGTCGACTTTCCAATGTTGTTTTTATGGGAATGGGTGAACCGCTCGCTAACTATGCAACAACTGTTGGTGTTGTTAAGCGACTTCACGAATACAAAGGCATGTCTGCTCGAAACCTCACCGTGTCAACAGTTGGTGTTGCCCCAGCAATCGAGAAGCTCGCAAACGAAGGACTTCCTCTAACGCTCGCAGTGAGTCTCCACGCTGCAAACAATGAAACGCGTAACGAACTGGTTCCGCTTAATAAGCGTTACAACCTTGAGCGACTTCATGAAGCGTGCACTATGTGGATTGCTACGACCGGTCGTCGTCTTAGTTTTGAGTGGGCACTCATTGACGGAGTGAACGACACCGATCAAGCTGTTGAGGAACTTGCGGACTATGCGTTATCACTTCGCGCGCACGTAAATCTCATTCCTCTTAATCCAACACCGGGATACCTCGTGATGGGTTCGTCTGGAACTCGTGTGTATGAATTTAGAAAAGCGCTCGAAGAACTTGGCGTCAATGTCACTGTGCGAAATACTCGCGGACGCTCAATCGATGCAGCGTGTGGACAGTTGGCACAAGTGACCAACGGTAAGCGTCGATCTATTCCGGTTCGCTCAGCGTAATTTTTTCTTGTTGCCAGAACGTTGGCAACGCTTTAATGAGAACGAGTGCACCTAGAACGCAGGCAATGCCTCCACTGATCACTGAAAACTCGGTTGAAACGAGCCCCGCTACGACACCTGATTCCATGTCACCTATGCGTGGACCGCCAGTCACAACTGCAATCTGAATAGATGCAATTCGACTTCGATACTCATCGGGCAATGCGCTTTGCAAAATAGTGTTTCTAAATATCGCCGATAAAGCATCTGCGGCTCCAGCAAATGCGAGGAAGAAAACACCGAGCCAGAGCACGTGAACGGCGCCGAAGAGAGCGATTGCCACACCCCACGCGATTACTGAAAGAACTACAAACCTTCCTTGTCGCTGAATGTTGTTAACCCATCCACTAATCAGTGAAATTAGAACGCCACCAATCGCAGGTGCGGAAAATAAAAGTCCGAGTGCACGAGGTCCGGCGTGATAGATGCTGAGAGCAAATGCTGGGAAGAGTGCACGCGGCATTCCAAAGATCATTGCGTTGAGGTCAACGAGATAGACGCCTTGGATGACTTTCGATTGTCGAACATAGCTAAAACCATCTCGAATTGATTTAAGTATTGCGCGCTCACCAGGTGATGAAACTGGAGGAAGTGGTGAGAGGAAGTAGGCAGAGATTGACAACATCGCAAACGTACAGGCGTCAATCAAATAACAAGACGGCACACCAACTGCGGCGATAAGCACGCCAGCGATTGCTGGTCCGACAAGAAAGCCCGTCTGGAATGTCAACTGGAAAAGTGAGTTTGCTGCGAGGAGCTGATCGGGTGGAACAATTGTTGGAATTACCGCGCCACGCAGTGGTCCTAAAAATCCAGCCAGTCCGGCACTAAGTGCTGCGAGGATAATCAGCACTGCAATGTTTTTGCTGTGCGACTGTGCATTAATGCCAAGTAGAACACTCAGCATCCCAAGGCCAAGTGAAGTGAGCGTGAGAAGCAAGCGACGATTAACTCGGTCGCCAACTGCTCCTCCCCAGAGAGAACCAATGATGAGTAGGGGGAGTTGAATCAAGCTGGTAATTCCGACCCAAAGACTTGAGTGCGTATCTAAATAAATCTGATACGGAATTGCAACAGTTGTGAGATTGCTGCCGAGCAATGAAACAAACTGTCCAACAAAGAGCAACGTAAAGTCTTTGTTCCCTCGAAAGGGCCGAAAGTCAATTAGTAGCCCGGACACTCACACAGCGTAGAGGCTGGGACTAATTAGTAACAGTGAAGCCTTGGTATGCACCGGAGCTGGTTTGGTAACTGCCAAGTGCGGTACAGCTGGTTCCACGACAGATGACTCCGTAGACACCACCGGCGGGACTTACGGTTGTCGCGCCATTGGGCAAGGTGATTTTTGAAACAGCTTGCCACGTGCCATTTACTTGATTAGCAATTCCTGCTTGGTAACTACCTGAGCTGTCGAGGTAGGCAGAGGCAGCAGCGCAGTTACCAACGCTTGAACAAGTGAATGCAACAACTCCACCATTCTTTCCAGCTTGTTGCGCACCGCTTGGTAGCGCCAATGTCTTAGCGGCCTTCCAGCTTCCGTTCACTTGGTTCACCAAGAATCCTTGGTACTGACCAGTAGATGTGTAGTACTGACCACCGGTGACGCAGTCGTTAGCGGTGGGACATGTAATGCCAGAGAAACCGTAAAGGAGCACACGAGGATTAGAAGCTGCGTCGCTTGGCAGAACTAGTGCTGTCGCTCTCTTCCAAACACCATTTACCTCTGAAACAACAAATGGTGTTTTTGCACCAGTACGAGTTGCGTATGTTCCAATAGCGGTGCAGTTCTGGGCCGAGGCGCAGGTGAGTGCATTGAGTGAGATGTTGGCAAACGCACTTGTGTTTGATGGCGTTGCAACGTTTTGTGCTGTTTGCCATGTGCCATTAACTTCATTCAACAAGAAACCCTGACTTACATTGTTGACGTCAATGTAATTGCCAATTGCGCTGCAGTTTCCAGTACTCCAGCATGAAATTTGTGCAACTGAAACATATGGGTTGGC
Source organism: Acidimicrobiales bacterium (assembly GCA_036787355.1). Lineage (GTDB taxonomy): Bacteria > Actinomycetota > Acidimicrobiia > Acidimicrobiales > RAAP-2 > RAAP-2. The sequence continues at coordinate 2,190 of DAIQPM010000018.1, read as the reverse complement.
GTTGGTAGTTGTTGGCAGTGTGATCTTTGTAGCTTGTCGCCACGTTCCCGCAACTTGACTGGCTACAAATCCCTGCGTCTTTTGTACGGAGGATCCGGCCTCAACGTATGTTCCAAGAACAACACAGTTGCCGGCAGATGAACATGATGCTCCATGCACTTGCGCATTCTGCGCTGTTGCAGCAGCGCCAGTTGGCAAGTTAACGGTGGTGGCTTTTGCCCATGTTCCATTGGACTGAGTTGCAACAAATGCGTCGATGTTTGAAGAAGTGTCGGCATACTGGCCACCAGTCACGCAATCACCTTCACTCGCACATCCCAGTGCGTAGATCATGACACCCGGAGATTTTGCAGCGTTTGATGGCAATCCCAGAACGGATGATTGCCATACTCCCTTGGTTTCACTGAGCAACAAACCCTGCACTGCGTTTGATGAATCGTTCACGCTTCCAGCACCACTGCAGTTGTTGGCTGTGGGACACGACAAGAAGGGCAGCCACCCTTGGTAGATGCTTGACGTTCCACTGGGCAGGCTGACGTTTTCTGCAGCCTTCCATGTCGGGCCAGCGGCACCTGCGGGCACGACACTCATCAAGGTGAGCGCGAGTGTGGCAATCACAAATGTTGAACGAGCGAGTTTCATGCATCCACTTTCTAAAACTAAGAGCAATCCTCAGTATAAATAGGTACGAGGTAGCGACTGAATGTGAATCGCTTGTGAATGTTGTGCTTTAGCAACTTCTTATTTCTCTTTTAGGTTATAACGAACAAATCCCCGGCTCAACGAGCCGGGGATTTGAACTGAATCGTTACTTATTTACGCAAGGTCAAAACGGTCGAGGTTCATAACCTTGACCCACGCTGCAACAAAGTCCTTCTCGAACTTCTTCTTTGCGTCATTGGTTGCGTACACTTCTGCGATTGCTCGTAGTTGTGAGTTTGAACCAAAGATGAGGTCAGCTCGCGTGGCTGTCCACTTTGTCTTGCCTGACTTTCGGTCAGTTCCAACAAGTGATCCGTCCTTCGCTGGCTTCCACTCAGTATCAAGGTCGAGCAGGTTCACAAAGAAGTCGTTGCTAAGAGCACCTGGGTTCTTGGTGAATACTCCGTGACTCGAGCCGTCAACATTTGTTCCAAGTACTCGTAGTCCACCTACAAGTGCTGTCATCTCTGGAGCGCTGAGTGTGAGGAGGTGTGCGCGGTCAAGAAGCAGATCTTCTTCACTACGACGTTGTCCCTTAGCTACATAGTTACGGAAACCGTCGTATGTTGGCTCAAGTACTGCGAACGAAGCAACATCGGTGTCCTTCTGCGTTGCGTCATTACGGCCCGGAGTGAATGGAACGGTGACTTTGCGTCCAGCGTTCGCTGCGGCCATTTCGATTCCTACGCAACCACCGAGCACAATGATGTCAGCGAGTGAAATCTTCTTGGTCTTGGTGTTAAAGCCCTTGCGAATTGATTCAAGTTCTTTAAGAACTTTCTTCAACTGCGCAGGGTTGTTAACTTCCCATGCGTTTTGTGGGCTTAGCGCAATGCGCGCACCGTTCGCTCCACCGCGCTTGTCGGTGCCACGGAACGTTGCAGCAGATGCCCACGCTGTTGAAACAAGTTGTGAAACACTGAGGCCAGAGTTCGCAATCTTCTTCTTAAGCGCAACGATGTCCTTGTCAGTTGGAAGCTTGAAGTCAACTACTGGAATTGGATCCTGCCAGAGCTGAGGCTTCTTTGGAACGTATGAACCAAGTCCTCGTACGTATGGACCCATGTCACGGTGTGTCAACTTGAACCACGCACGAGCAAATGCATCTGCGAAATCTCTCGGATTCTCTTGGAAGCGCTTTGAGATCTTCTTGTACGCAGGGTCAACAATGAGAGCAAGGTCAGTTGTCAACATTGTTGGCGCGTGAGTCTTGTTCTTGTCGTGTGCATCTGGAACTGTTGTCGATCCAGCACCACCCTTTGGTCGCCACTGTTGTGCGCCAGCAGGGCTCTTGAAGAGTTCCCACTCGTACATAAAGAGGTGATTGAAGTAGTCGTTGCTCCACTGTGTTGGCTTGGTTGTCCAGATACCTTCGAGTCCACTCGTGATGGTGTCACCAGCGTTGCCAGTCCCCATGGTGTTGATCCAGCCAAGTCCCTGCGCTTCAATTGGTGCAGCTTCTGGTTCTGGTCCTACGTACTTACCTGG
>DAIQPM010000096.1:0-3754 GCA_036787355.1 Acidimicrobiales bacterium | reverse complement strand
TGGAGCTTCTCAAGTTGTTTTCTCGAGTGCATCTTCAAAGACTGCAATTTCAACTGCGTTCCTTTGCCACAACCGTGGGCTCCACACGGTGGGACTCACCTCGGCTGGGAATGTCGAATTCACAAAGTCACTCGGAATGTATGACGAAGTGTTCAGTTATGAAGAGATCGACAAGATTTCTCTTGCCCCCTCTAACTACTGCGACTTCAGTGGAAACCGTCACATCACCTTCGAAGTTCATGAGCGCCTAAATGAAAACCTTAAGTACTCCATGATGTGTGGAGGAACACAGTTCAATGAGAGTGTTGCTGGCATTAGAGCTTCAGACAGTGCGAAATCTGCACAAGACAGCAGTTCTCTTGACATTGCGAAGGGCAGCCTTAAAGGCCCAAAGCCTGAGTTCTTGTTTGCTCCAACCCAGATCGCCAAGCGCACCACTGAATGGGGTCGTGAAGGTCTTCATGATCGGGTTGATGAAAAGTGGTTGCTCTTTATTGACAATGCACTTGACTGGATGAAACTCGAAGACTTCAATGACGAAGCGTCAATTTTGAAACTGTACGACGATGTCTATGGCGGAAAGATTGACCCCAAGGCAGGCTACGTCTGCAGAATGGGGAACTAATCATGGCTAGACCGGAAAACCCTCGTTATGGAACGATGAACACACCACTTGTCATGAAGTGGTTTGAAGAGAAGTTCGAGAATGACGGAACCGTGTGGTTCTTTAACTTGATGAAGTACCGCCCGTTTGCCATTTATGACGATGGGGTAGTCACCAACATCACTGGTATCGAAGCTGATGACCTTTACAACCCTTCATTCAACATTGATGAAATGGGCGGCATGGTGGCCTACATCGGCGTTGTTGTTGATCAAGCGGGAAGCCACAACCCAGATTGGCACCGCATCGCAACCGTTCGCTATCCATCTCGCAAAGAGACTTTGAAGATGTTCGCAACGCCTGCGTTCGTGGAGCTTCACGAGCACAAAGACGCTGGAATGGAATTCACTGTTTGTGCGCAGACGACACCAAGTTCACCTGGCGTAGTTGTGGACAAAGGTCAGACCGTAATCATTGTTGAACACGAAAGTACTGACGCTGCCTTTGATCCAACGTCAGTTGCGAACTCACACTTGGTTGCATCGTTTGATGTTGAGGGCGCCATCATGGGAGATGGGCGAGTGCTTCGCTCGTGGCACCAGATTCAAGTTGAAGGAGACGTGGACGTGAGAAAAATTGCTGCTCTGTCACCACACATCTCAGTAATGCTCATGACTCTTGAGGGAAACCCCGATTACGTTGATAACACCGCTCTAAGTATTCAGACCGCCTAAGGAGAAACTATGTCTTCAGACAACCCGCGTTACGGAAAAGTAAACAAAGAAATGATTCGTGGCTGGCTAGAAATGGACCGCGAAACCGACGGTCCGTTCTATGCACTTAATCTCATGAAGTATCGCAAGAAGGCCGTCTACGCTGATGGTCGTGAAAGCGACATCAGTGGGTCACAGGCCGACGACGAATACAACCCAATGCGAATTCTTAAAGACCTCGGGGCACGAATTGTGTTCTTTGGTGAAGTGATGGAGCAAACTGCAGGGGAGCCACTCTATGACCGTATTGCGGTGGTGTTGTACCCGACTCGCATGAAGTTCATGGAGATGCAGCGTCGCCCAGACTTTGTTGATTCGCACGAACACAAAGACGCTGGAATGGAATTCACCATTGTGGCTTCGACGTCACCTATTACTGAGCCACATGAGCAGACCACTGGAACTCTGGCACTAGTTGTTGAAGAAGCGCACAGTGGTGCAGCATTTGATCCTTCATCAATTGAGGGAGCGACGTTAATTGGTACGTACAGCGTTGAAGGACAAATTGTTGGTGATGACCGTAAATTGCAGTTCGCACACTGGATCCAGGTAGAGAATACGCAAGCTTTCAAGGCCGCAACTGAGGGCAATGAACGACTTACTGCACTCACTGTCTCTCGAATTATTGATGAAATGGTCTCAAGTCAAAAGTAATTTTTAATAACTAGCTAATCGCTAGTAGTATTGACGAATGCCTTCTTCCAAACCCACACCCCGTCGCGCCTCTGGCGCTGGGCGACCTGCCACTGGCGGTCGTGGTGGTGGAACTGGACGCCCAGTCCCGAATCGAAAAGGTGATTCAGCTCGTAGAAACTCGTCATCTGACGGCCCCAAGAAGCCGTATCGTGACCGCGATGAGCGTCCTAGTTACCAGAGTCGAAGCACCGCAAAGCCTGGAGCTGAGCGTCGTATAGAACAACGCGGTGGATACGCTCCACGCCCCGGAGACGACGAGCGCGATGGTCGCTCAAGCTACCGCCGCCGCGAAGGTGATTTCGAAGAACGCCGTCCTCGTCCATCAGGATCAGGCCGTCCGAGTCGTGACGCACGACCAAGTCGCGATGCGCGCCCGAGCCGAGACCCACGTCCAGCTCGCGATCCTCGCAGACCTGACAGCGCTCCATCTCGTTACTCACGTGAAGATCGTTACGAGCGTGACGAGCGCCGCCCTTCTGGTCCTCCACGTGATCGCTATGAGCGCGACGACCGCCGTCCTTCCGGTCCGCCTCGTGAACGTTTCGATCGTGATGATCGCAGAGCTGCGCCGTCTAGGGGAGCTCGCCCGCAAGGTGATCGTCGCTCCTCTCGTCCGCGCCAGTATGAACTAACACCTGAAGAAATTGCTCGCAACAAAGCAGAAGCATTCGCTAAAGGTAAGGGCTGGGGCGGGGTAGCTCGCCGAGGCGCCAGTGCCATTCACTCTCAGGGTCCAGAAATGGAAACCACGCTGAGTGCTGGTCGCAATCCTGATCCACTTGGAACTGAGTGGGTAGAAGACGACCGACCAAGTCGCCCGGCAGCTCCACGCAAGGCAAAAGCCACTGTTAAGTACACCCTTCCTGGTGACGTTGCTGCCGATGTTCGCAAAGCATTCATTGGAACTGCCTACATGCGCGAAAAAACAGTCGCCTTCCTCGCAAAGGCCGCTGAAGGCTATGACCGCAAGCGCTACGAAGAAGCCCTTCGACTAGGTCGCATTGTTTCTGACGCTGTTCCTGGCGTTGCGCCAGTGCGTGAACTTACCGGACTTGCTGCTTACAAGGCAGAACGCTGGTCAATGGCTCGTATTCACTTGGCCGCACACTTCCAGATCACTGGTGACCCAGAGCACTTGCCAAAGGTGATGGACTGCGAACGAGCAAACATGCGCTACCGCGCAGTTGAAAAGTCCTTCGCATCACTTGAAGCCAGTGAACCATCTGCAGAAACACTTGTTGAAGGTCGCATTGTTATGGCCGCCGCCCTTGCTGACCAGCAGAAGTACCCAGAAGCAATCGAGTTACTGACTAAGGCTGGAGCCGCACGAAACCTTCGTAACCCATCATTCCGTCACCTTCGTCTTTGGTACGCGCTCGGTGACGTGCTTGACCGTGCTGGAGACTTCGGGGGAGCACGTGAAATGTTTGCACGCGTTGTTCTTAGTGACCAAGACGCTTATGACGCCAAAGACCGCTTAGCAATGCTTGGCTCAACTGCTCCTCAAAAGAACCGCAAGCGTCGCAAAACGCCGGTCTCTAAGAAAAAAGTTGACTAACTAAAGAGTGCAGTAACAGCTGCGATGCCAATGTTGCCACCGCGTGAGTCACCAACAACTGTGTTCAGCATCTTGTTCATCATGTAAGAAACTGTGATTCCAAGGTCTTGGTCCATGGTGATG
>DAIQPM010000095.1:0-3792 GCA_036787355.1 Acidimicrobiales bacterium | reverse complement strand
CGCTGACTACAACCAAATCGAACTTCGAATCCTCGCGCACCTAGCCCAAGACTCCGGTCTTCTTGCAGCATTTAGCTCTAACGAGGATGTCCACCGCACGATCGCTGCCTCAGTTTTCGGCGTGAAACCTGACAAGGTTGACCACGAGCAGCGTGAACAAGCCAAGGCGGTCTCGTACGGTTTGGCTTATGGAATGGAAGCCTTCGGACTATCTCGTCGACTTGGCGTTTCGGTGGGTGAAGCCAAGAAGATTATGGATGCCTACTTCGCTGGTTTTCCAGATCTCCGCAAGTACATGGACAACACGATTAAAGAGATTCGAAACAACGGCTACTCCAGAACTGAATTCGGACGTATTCGTCCGTTCCCGGACTTAGCTACTGCTGTTGGGCCACAGCGCCAAGCTGCAGAGCGACAGGCAATGAATGCTGGAATCCAGGGTCTTGCTGCTGACATTTTTAAGAATGCTCTAGTGAGACTCGATCGCAAGCTCACGTCTGAAAAACTACAGGCGAGACTGATTCTGCAGGTTCATGACGAAGTGGTTGTTGAGGCACCTGAGAAAGAGAAAGACCAAGTCGAGGCAATTGTGCTGGACTGCCTGATGAACGCCGCGAAATTGACTGTTCCCCTTGAGGTTTCGCTCCACTGGGGCGATAACTGGGCGGCGGCTAAGGGCTAAGAGCCTCGGTGGTAGGGTTGTCTGCTGGGTTTACACCGGAAACCCAGTCCCTATTGCCTAGATGATCCCGGTGTGATCTGTATTGGATGTACGCATGACGGACGCTAAAAGCCTCCTTTCCTCCCAGCAAATGGGAACCTTTAACGCTGATGGAACGTATGTTCCTCGTGTTATCACCGAAGACAACCTTGTAGGAACTGACCTTGCTGAACTTGTTGGCAACAGTGTCCTTGAGTTTGAAGATGGCGACCTCGTAGTTGGAACAGTCGTAAAGATTGACCACGACGAAGTTCTCCTCGACATTGGCTTCAAATCAGAAGGTGTAATTCCTTCACGCGAACTTTCTATTCGCAATGACGTAGATCCATCTGAAATCGTTTCAATGGGCGAGCGCGTTGAGTGCCTCGTTCTTATGAAGGAAGACAAAGAAGGACGACTTGTTCTCTCTAAGAAGCGCGCACAGTACGAAAAGGCCTGGGCAAACATCGAAGAAATCAAGAACCGTGACGAAATGGTTAAGGGTGTTGTTATTGAAGTAGTTAAGGGTGGTCTTATCGTTGACATCGGTCTTCGTGGATTCCTTCCTGCTTCACTCGTTGAACTCCGTCGAGTTCGCGAATTGCAGCCATACATTGGTCAGACCGTTGAAGCCAAGATCATTGAGCTTGACCGCAACCGCAACAATGTTGTGTTGTCGCGTCGTGCTTGGCTCGAAGAGACTCAGAAGGAACAGCGTGGGGACTTCCTCACGAACCTGAAGCCAGGTGAGCGCCGTCACGGAGTTATTTCGTCGGTTGTTAACTTTGGTGCCTTCGTTGACCTCGGCGGCATGGACGGCCTTATTCACGTTTCAGAGCTCAGTTGGAAGCACATTGACCACCCAAGTCAGGTCGTTACCGTTGGTGACGAAGTTGACGTTGAAGTGCTCGAAGTCGACTTCTCCAAGGAGCGCATTTCACTTTCACTTAAGGCAACGCAGTCTGACCCATGGCAAGTATTTGCTGAGTCACACGCTGTTGACCAGCTTGTCTATGGCCGCGTAACGAAGCTCGTTCCATTCGGAGCCTTCGTTCAGGTTGGAGACGGCATTGAAGGACTTGTTCACATTTCAGAGCTTGCTGCTCACCACGTAGATACACCTGACCAGGTCGTTGCTGCTGGTGAAGAGCTATGGGTGAAGATTATTGAACTTGACACTGCAAAGCGTCGAATCAGTCTTTCTGTAAAGCAGGCCGCTGACGGTGGTGAAGTTTCAGCTGAATACCGTGAGGCCTTTGGTTCACACGCTTATGACACCGAGGGTAACTACATCGGTGGCGTTGAGTACGGTGAATTCACGCCTGAAACAGAAGCACAGGCTGCATGGGCTGAGTACGCAACTGAAGTAACAAAGGCTCCAGAAGCCGTTGCTACTGAAGTCGCTACTGAAGAGGCACCAAGCGCCGAATAGCTTTATCTAAGTAAATAGCCCGTTCTCTCAGCCCCAGGGCCGTGAGAACGGGCTATTTTCGTTTTTCAGACGCTAAAGCTGTCTAATCAAGAGTTAGCGAAGTCCGCCATGTGTCGTGCTGTGTCATGGGAAATATCAGGACAGGCGATAGGAAGAATTTCTGTACCGTGCATAGTCCCAAGGATCATGCGACCACGAGCCTGAACTCCTGCTTCGAGGAGAAGTCGATAGAACTCAACGCCTTCGTCTCGTAGAGGGTCACACTCGTTGACGCTGATCACAGTTGGTGGAAATCCAGTCACATCCTCTACCGTTGCGAATGCAGGCCAAGCAATTGGATTCTTCGACTCAAACTCTTCGATTCCATAACTGTGTATTCCGCGATTGTTGTGAATGTCGATAAAGATTCCATTATTTTCTGTCGTGGATGGGTAACGAGTATCTGGATATTTTCCGACAATGTATGGACACAATGCGTAGAGTCCTTTAACAAGCCCGAGGTTCCCCTCCTTCTTAAGCGCGAGCGCTGTCGCAAGAGTGAGATTTCCACCTCCACTCTCGCCAGCAATTGTTACTTTGTTGGCGTCAATGTTCAGCGTTTCTGCATTCGCAATTGTCCACTTAAAACCAGAGATGCAGTCATTCAGTCCGCCTGGGAAAGCAGCTACTTCTTTGACCTCAGAGGGGACAATTGAGTTTCTGAATTCGACCATCACTACTGCGACATTTTTCGCTGCAATAATTTTTCCCCATGCACGGTAGTTGCCGTCAAACGCAGACAAAGATGCCATGCCACCACCATGGATGTAATAGATGCAGGCGAGCTTTTCGCTCGTGTCGGGACGAATGATTCGCAGCTTGATGGTGTTGCCATCCGGATCAGAAATAATGTCCTTCTCGGTAATGGTGAGACCTTTTGATGGAGCAAGATCTTCATTATCAATGAAGTCTGTGACGGCTTTCATCCCTGCAACTTGAGCAATTGCGCTCTCCTGAGATGCCTCGTCAAGCATTTGCTGTCTGCTCGAGACGTCACCTGCTGAAAGATCCGGCAACATTGAAAGAACTGCTTTGACTCTTGGATCGAGTCTTCGGTCATTCATGAAATCAGCCATTGGCCCCCCTTAGTGTTTTGTGAATAGTAACCCGTGCTTGGACACAGGGCAAAGGTTAGGCCTGTGGATTTATGAGGAACTTTTCACCCGTTGCTTGACGTGCGTACTGTTGCATAATCTCAGGCCTGAGAGCATCTCGCAGTGAGATTTCTTGGGTGTAGTGACTGGCGAATGTTGTAGTGATTCCATCGGCCACACGTTGGCGAAGTCGAATGAGTCCCTCAAGTCCAATCTTTCCGAGGAATGGAGTTAGCAACCATCCACCCACACCCCAAGCGAATCCGAAGCTACGAGTAAGAACTGTTTCACTGCGGTCAAGTCCACCATAGATGTAGAGCTGCTTATAGGTGGTTGACCCGTAGCGGCTGTATTCAGTTGCGTTCTTATTGGCAGCGATTTCAATTCCCGTCAATATCTGACTTCCGAGAGAGCCACCACCAGTTGCATCGAATGCAAGAGTTGCCGAGGTCTCAGTAAGCGCATCAATTAAATCATTCATAAACGTTGGTGAACTGGAGTCGCACACGTATTTCGCACCGATTGAG